>JAKSBP010000032.1 GCA_022361035.1 Clostridia bacterium | reverse complement strand
CTTAAAATTTATATGTTGCCAATAACCCCATCACCTTTGGCAAATACAAATTTAAATTAAAAGATATAAAATAGTAGAATTAATAGGTTGATTTTACGCATTATGACGTCCTTCTAACAAAAAAATAGTGGAAAGAGCCTATCTCTCCACTATCTTTTTTATTTATTTTTTCTAGTCAAATTTTAGTTAGTTATACAAACATCTAGAATAATTAGCTCTTACTAGCATCTCAATAAATATTAGAAATATCTTTTTTCATTCTTTAGAAAATTTTTCAGTATTTTTTTTATCGTATCATTTTCTTTTAAAGGATAGTAGAAAGTATCTGATATCTTTTTAAAGAAATCAAACATATCCTCCGGACAGCCTAATAATGAAAATACGTTCTCAATATTTTTAATTAAATCTTCTTCTTTATCATATTTCAATTCAATTTCTTTTAAAATACAGTATCTCCACTTGTATACTCTTGTTTCATCTCTTCTGAATCTTCACTGAAAATAGATGTAACAAGTATTTCAAGTATTTCGTCAATTTTTTCCTCTGATGATTCCCATGTTAATTCTATAATATTCATATCATTTACATCAGTATGATTTTTCAAATATTCCACAGCAAACTCTGTAATTTCATTAGCAGAAATTAAACTAAATTTTCTTCCAACATATAAAGTCGTCCAATTACAACTAAATCCAGAATTTTTAATAATATCTATCCTATACACCATTCTCTATTTCCTCCACTGATTAATTTTGCCTGTTACTTTCCCATTAGGAATAAAAGTTCTATGAGTTACTTTATTTATAGTAGGGTCAACAACCCCTGGAATCCCATTAAATAGCTCCATCCTTACCATGACCACTAGGGTCAACTTACTTTAGAGGGTTATTTGATACATATGCATAGAGTATTTAGGGCGGGAATACTGATATTCTATACTAAATTCCTTATCTTTTTTCTTACTTTATTCTCTCTAAACCATACTACCTTAAAATTCATATGTTGTCAACAACCCCGTCCCCTTGTTGTGTAATTCCAATAGATGGTTCTTGTAGCTGGTGATGTAGAATCTGCTGAGGACTCCATCAAAGGCTACTTCCATTTCCTGTAGGTACTTTAGCAGTCCCTTTACATCTCCTAGGTAGCTTTCAATTGTCTTTGGTCTTTTGCCGTCCCTAGTCAAATGACCTTTGTATTCTTCCAGTATTATCATTGTCATTGCCTCACTTCCTTTCTTGATTTTGGGCAAAACAAAAAGACCAACACAGGATTTTTCCCATGTTGGTCTCATGTCTGCTTATTTACTTTTTTTAGGCTTTTTCCATCGAATGTTCAGAATTGTTCTCAACCCTAACTCAAAACCCCTCTTGTGGTATTTCCGTTAGGATTAGGTACAAATCTCACTCAGCAGTCAGTCAACTCACTACAGAACTTAAATTATGCAGTTAGTATTCTATTTCTAAAAATTCTAGGAAGTAATAGAAATACTTGCTTCTCTCTTCATCAGCTGTTTTCGTTATTTTTTTGTAGTGAGTATATACGAAATTTTGTAGCAAGTCTATTTGAATAACTCTGGTAATTTAATATATGTACAAATCAATGTCAAATTCTGCACCAATATCGCTCATCATTTCAATAATTGGTAATTTTATAGACATTATAGGTTTCATGTCATCCTCAATCTTAATTGTAATTAACACCAAGTATTCAACATCATAATCTTTTTTTATTTCTTTTAGAATCTCCCTTCTTGGATTCAACATCCCAAGTATTTTAACTAATTGATTGTTAATATCAAATGACTCTTCTACACCCACTCCATAGCACCAACAGGTGTAACTTCTAACAATTTTTCTATTTGGAACATTATCTCCTTTTACCCATTCTTCAGTTGGCTGAATGTTTAACAGCCGAGTTATATCTTTAGGGTTAAATAACTCCCCAGTTACTACAAATTCAACATTTACATTTGTATTCATTCATAATCCCTCTCATCCTATTTTAAATATTCATAAGTAGCCATTGGTTCACCAATACCACCTTTTCTAAATATCCATAACATTTTAGTATCTTTATCAACATAAAGGTCATAATGTGACATATTCTTTCTACCAACAAATTCTTGTTTTAATGCATGAGCATCAATGCCATTTCTTTTTAAATATTTATCATTAACCATTTTGATATTTTTAGGAACATACTTTTCAGCTGCACCAACGGTGTTTTTTCCAAAACTACCTGATGGCACATCATCTATTTTTGTTAAACTGTCGCCAGCTTTACCCGTCCCCTTAGCAAAAGTACTAATTTTTTTAGACCTTGCTTTCAATGATTTCGTCCATTGATATCCCTTTGCTAAAGAGCCTATTACTACTTCTCCAGCAATATAGGACATTGAACTATCTAATGCCTTTTCAGATGTTTCATAGTCAATACCTAAAGATTCATACATTCCTACTTGGTATCTAGCCTTTGCGTATCTATATCTCTTGGCTGCTGCATGTCCTAGGGATTTGATTATTACTCCACCCTTGCCTAACAGGGAGCTTTCTAAATACTCTTCCCTTAACCTGCTTTCTATTTCCTCTTCATAGGCTGGGTCATATAATACTATATATTCACTTCTAAGATTATCTAGACCATTAGCAACCATTTCCTCCGGATCAACAACCCCTGGAATCCCATTATTAATAATAGCTCCATCCTTACCATGATCGCTAGGGTCAACGTATTTTAAGGGGTTATTTTATACATATGCATAGAGTATTTTAAGGTAGCAATACTGATATTGTATACTAAGTTCCTTATCATTTTCCTTACTTTATTATCTCTCTAAACCATATTATCTTAAAATTTATATGTTGTCAACAACCCCGTTCCCTTGTTATTAGTTTATATAGTTAGTATTCTATGTCTGAAAATACTGAAAGGTGATGAAATGCCTAGAAATTCGTTCCACCACCTTAATTGGTCATTTAATTGTAGTTAGTTTATTAAAAATTATGTCGTTAGCATTTACTATTTGTTTTCCTTTTCTACCAATTACCTATCTCGAAATCCTCATTATCGATTTCTTTTACATAAATGGATATCCACATTACAGTATCGTTTACAGGGTCAGTTTCAATATATATTCCTTTTGAACTTATATATACTTCTTCAAAGTCATCATATATAAAACTGGAGTCAATTTTTAAGACTTCATCAATGTGCATTCCTATGCAAATGCTATCAAATAGTTTACCCTTATAATTTTTTAGAGCTGTTATCTTAAATAACTTTCCGTTTATGACATTAAACCATAAATCTATTTTGTTTTGTATTTCGTATCTAATAAAATATTTTCCAACAAGGTATGGTTTGGCTTTTTGTTGCTCAAGTATTTTGTATAGTTGCTTTAAGTCACTATATAATTTTATTCTCCCCATTTCTTCCCAAGGGATAATTGCTGCCTGCAAATCTATCATTTTATTTCCCTCCTGTAAATATAATTGTTGATTTTTCAGCTCCATCTGTTATATAATTGCTTTTCAATCCATCAACAATTTTAAAAACCCCTTGATCACTAGTACTAATTTTTACATATGGATTTGCTCCATGTCTCCCTCCACCTGGTGACACTTGTACTTGTGTAATATTTCTACCATTACCATGATTATTAATTTTAATTATTTGTGCACCTGAACGCGACCTAGTTGATGTTTTAACAGTAACATCATATGCTTCTGCCTTTAACATACCCGCAATTTCATCTGCTGATTTACCACTAAACATTTTAGCATTTGATTCAATTGCTTCAGCTGTGATTCTTCCATTTTTGAAAACAGCTTTACCCGTCCCCTTAGAAGCAAAGTCATCAAATAATGAAGTTATTCTTTTAATTATACCTTTAGAT
>JAKSBP010000091.1 GCA_022361035.1 Clostridia bacterium | reverse complement strand
TCAGTGTCTGCTTTCGTTTATTAAGTTTGTTAGTCTCTCTTCTATAATAAAAAATAGAAGAGAATTAGATAAATATTAGGAGAAAAAGCATAGGGGAAATCTATATAAAAGTAGAGTTAGAAGATTGTATAGAATGAATACCATATTATACTATAACAAAATAAGGTTATTATAAACATTTAGTTGCAAAATAATTAGAAGAGATATCTTATAGTTGTTGGATGAACAGTATCTAACAGCTTTTTATATTATTGCATAATGGTAATATAACCAAAATCCATCATTTAAATGTAGTATTTTAAACTTGTTCATCTACCTATTTCAAAAAACAAACAATGCATTTTTAAAGAGATTTAATTTAAGCTGGGGCTTTACTATTATATTTAATCCATTAATATTTTTTCTAAGATTTGTAACCCCACATGCTAAATATACCTTATCTATATTTAGCATGTTTCCATAAGCACTTTTAGAATAGATGATATAGAGGCTTTGTCATTATTTCCAACAAACATTGTAGCTTTCCCTATCTCAATTTTAATACTACGAGATGGATATTCTTTGGATGTATGAGATATCTTTTAGAAGATTTTTCTTTAAGTTTAACAGCATGAAATACTTGTTTTTATCTCTTCTTCATAGCTTTTCTTCTGTAATATAGCTGATGGACGCTAATGTTATTTTCTTTACAAAAGTCTCTAATAGTTCCTTTATGTAAAAAAATCTATCCCAAATATCTTCCCAGTCGATAACTGGTGCTTCTCCTTTCATGAGAGATAATTCTTTCTTAGATTTTCTTATCTGTTATTCTAGCAAAGCAATCTGCAAAACTACTAAGGGGAAAATCTTTGACGCTTATAAATAAGCTGTAACAAATCACGTCCTTTATTTGTTTATATTATAAAGGGAGGTGATTACACGTGAAAAAATATCAAATTTTAATATACGTTTATTTGATACTTTGCTTTTTTAACGCTACAATGTGTATTGGAATAACAGATTATCAACTTAAATTCACCCATAAAAATACATTAGATATTTTTAAATAATTGAGAAGTATGTGTTACTATTTAAATGCTGGAAATGTTGATAGGTTTAAGGTAACAGATAATTTACAGTATTATAGATATAGAAAAACGTCATAAAAAAGTACATTGCATACTAGCTCGTCTGAAAGCAAGTTAAGAAAATCATTAAGGTTGTAGGAGGAAAAAACAATGAAAAAAACAAGTAAACTATTATCAATGATATTAATATTGATAATGATTATGAGCACTGTAAGTTTTGCTTTTGCTGAAAGTAAAGTTCAACGAATCGATTTTGACTCAGTGAATGAGATAATGAGTTTAAGTGATTTAGAAAAAATTGAAACTGAACTTGAAGATAATAAGGCATTAAATCCACAAACTGAAATGGAAAGTGTATATGAAATAAGTAGTATTTCACAAGCAAATGTAGATAAAAGTACAACAGCTACCAATACTGATCCAAATAATGCGTATGTTATCCCACCTGACTTTACAGTAAGAGATACTTTTACTGCCAGTGAAGAACAGCGTTGGTATGCAATGGAGATAACAGAAGCTTCAAAACTTTCAACGATACTACTAAATGATACAACCTTAGATTCAGATTTATATGTATATAAACTAAATGAAACTACTATGATATTAGAACCATTTTCAAGTTCAACTTATGCAGGATTAGGAGTAGATGATTTCACAAATGATGTTGCAGATGCAGGAATATATTATTTCGTGATTTATTCTTATAGTGGAAGTGGGATTTTCAACTTTACTGTATACACTTCAACATATGATGTTAATTATGAAGTAAATGATACTGTAGATACTGCTGCTGTAAGTGAAATGGTTCTTGATAATTTCGGAATACAAACAGCTAGCGTTGAAGCTGTAATAGATAACCCAACAGATTATGATTACTTTGCAATAGATCTACCAAATGATGGCTTATATCAAGTATTTCTTATATCGCCTGATGGAAAAGAATATCAATCCTTATGGTCAGGAGATGGACAAAATATCTACACTGTTTCTAATGGAATCTATACATTTTCAAAAGGGGTAAACTACTTTGGGGTAAGAAGTCTTGATGGTAGTTATAGTAGTATAGATAGTTATAATTTTTCAGTAAAAAAAATAAAACACGCGACTTTTGACGATGCAAATTATATTGGAGAATGGAATGATCACACCTATACGATGCATTCTGACCTTATAATTCTTGTAGAAGAACAAAATGCTGGTTATTTCAAATTTAAAGTTACACCTGGTCATAGATTATATATAAAGATAGGTAATGGTGGTTTTGATGATGAAGGTTTGAAAGTTGAACTTTATGATTCAAATAAAAACTTAGTTGGAAGTGCGGGTCCTGGGGATACAGTAGGAGATGGATTATTATCATTTTTGCCAATTAACGTAGATAATACTAGCAACAGCACACAAATATATTATATAAGAATAATAAAACCGACAGCACGAGAAGGTAAAGTATATGGTAAAAGCGTAAATTTTGAGGATAGAATAAAGACTGGTAGAAAAACATTTAATTTTAGGGGTACGGCTAGTAAATCAAGCGGTTCTGGATATTCAAGCACCTTAAATATTGATTTAAGAAATGACTCTAGTATACCAAATGGAGCAATATTTACTGGAGTTTCAACAAAGGGAACTCAATCACCAATTCAAGGTCGGGTGTATCACGAAGTTGCATATGGTTCGCATTCACCACAGACTTGGCATAGAGCAATTGCACCAAGTTCAAGTTCAGGAATTTTCAATATACCTAGCAATTACGTAGCAAAAGTTTGGTATTTTAGATATTATAGCCCAGCAGCAGGTAGTTCCACTATGAGAAAGGTAAGTATATCCTTTAAGTGGGAGTACGATCTTGCACTTAACGGTTATGAAAGAGTGAATTAATCGTTTAAACCATATAATATTTGTTTATTAAACCTAGATAAAACAGACTCTTGCACTATCAACTGCTCCCCGTCAAGCAGACAGTGAAAATAATAAAAAACGTATAGCGTCAATCTGATTATTGACGCTATATCTATGCAAAAGATTTTGATAAGAAAGCTCTCAGATTACCCATATGTTGATGAAAATATGGAAGAAAGATTTACATTTTTGAACTTGAAAACATCGAAGGATTTATATGAATATTTCGTAGATACACCCTTTGAAGAAGCAACAAAAGAACTGGAATTAGATATAAAAGGTCTAACGTATCTTAAAAGGCTAATGGATGTCACAAGATTACGTTATGTTAGTGCCATAATTGCTACAGTTCTAGTTGAAAGTGGCTATGATTCAGTAAAAAAAATAGCCTGTGCAGAGCAGATGAGCCTACACGAGGCTTTCCACAATATAAATCAAGCATTGCAATTGTACAAAGGAAAGCTAGGGAAAAATGATGTATTGTTTCTTATAGAAGATGCAAAATTCTATACTTCATTTGATATAGAAGAAGCATAGTTTTAATATTATCGGTTTATGTTTAGTGTAAACTTGATAATTTATAGAGATTAGGACAACAAATAATAATGATAATTAATTATTTATGTGATATTATTATAGTATAAAATGTTATAACGCATGTTGTACAATATAACATGTACACTAATAACACTGCTAAGAAAGGCTGATATAAATTGAATGATCCAACATATAACATAGGTTATGTTTTGAAAAGGGTGCGTTTTGAAAGAGAAATGACCTTAGAGGAAACATCCAAAGTAACTGGGGTAAGTAAAGCCATGTTAGGTCAAATTGAACGAGGGGAATCTAATCCTACAATATCAATATTATGGAAAATTGCTACAGGTCTGCGGATTTCATTTTCTGAGTTGTTAGGAAGTGAAACTAATAATTATGAAGTGATATCAATAAATAATATGGAACCGATATATGAATCAGATGGGAAAATGATGTTATACGATGTATTTCCTTTCAATCCGATGTCAGGATTTGAATATTTTTATATTAAACTGATTCCTGGTGCTAAACATGTGTCTACACCCC
>JAKSBP010000028.1 GCA_022361035.1 Clostridia bacterium | reverse complement strand
ACCTCTAGTTTCTCGCCTTTATAAATTATACTATAGTATTTATCTCATAGCTATAGCCATACATAAAAAGAGCTGGGCCTATAGATGTGTGACTAACAAACTTAATAAACGAAAGCAGCCACTGAGGTTTTCTTTAGAGCGATTTATAGCATGAGCCTAAAGGATTCTCAGTGGCTGATTGAGTACGTTAATATTCTCAATCACACATCTATAAGTAGAATTTCAATTTGAAAATTAACTTAGACCCATTAAACAACTCAACATTTCATAGCCTGGAAATTACTTGAGTTTAATCAACTTTTAAACTTCTTTTGAGTAAAATTAATGCTGCTTCCTCGTACTTTTTAGATAAAACTCCTAAAGAAGCCATGATATAATCATCATCTATTAGGATTTTGGCTTCCTTTGTAGGCAGTAATTTATCCCCTTTATTGCTCTGTGCAATTTCCTTTAGGATATTTACTCGGTTAGGTAGCCTAGTTAAAGCTCCACCTGTACCGATTATCCATTTGATATTAGTTAAATCCTTACCCTCGGCTAAGGTCTTCTTACCGCTGCTTCCATACAAATCCCTAAAGCCTCCGCCATGACGATGAATAGAAGTAATGACTGCTTCTAGAGTGAGTCTCTCAACAAATTTTTTCTCTTCATCTGTGACAGGAATAGGCTTATAATCTTCTATAATCTCCTGTACCCTTTCTAAGTTCATATTAAGGTCCTTAGCTAATCTTTCCAATCCAATCATCTCTACAACGTTTCTCATATTTACAAATACACCTAGGTCCCCTTCAACAGTTCGTTTAGCAACTGGTTCAGGACTGATTAATATTCTACTAACCTCTTCACTGCCCTCGGTTACAGAGTGAACATCCGTTGTGGCACCACCTACGTCCAGTGTTACCAAATCCCCCATATGATTTTTTAAAAGCTTAGATGCCTCCATAACCGCCCCAGGTGTAGGTATAATTGGTCCCTTCACAAGCTCTCTAACCTTTGTCATACCCGGTGCATGTATGATATGCTCCTCAAATGCATCTTGAATAACCTTCCTTGTAGGCTCTACATTTAATACATCTATTTTAGGATAAACGTTATCAACAATATATAATAGATGGGATTTACCATTTTCTTCAAATATCTCCTTGACGTCACTATGATTTTGAATATTTCCAGCATAAATTACAGGAACGTCAATGTCTAAGCCCGCTATAATCTCGGCATTATCAAGGGCTGTATCCCTCTCACCATAGTCAACACCACCTGCGAGAAGAATTATATTTGGCCCTATACTCTTTATATTTTTTATATCGGACCTTCTGAGTCTTCCAGCAGTAACTAGATGTATGTTGGCACCCGCTCCAAGGGCCGCTTCCCTCGCAGCCCTAACTGTCATATCATACACCAAGCCATGGACAGTCATCTTCAATCCTCCGGCAGCACTGCTAGTAGCAAGCATTTCATCATATTCTATCTTGTCGACCTCTAAACTCTTTTTTAAGCTGTCAATGGCATTGTTTAATCCTATATTTACGTCTCCTTCTGTTACCGTTGTAGGTGCTTGACCCTGCCCAAGAAATCTAGGGGAATCTTCTATATCACCAAATGCGTTGACCACTGTCGTAGTACTGCCAATTTCGGCAACCAAGACACTAATTTTCATTTCTTTCCATTTCCCTTCTTTTCTTAACTAGGAAGGTAGCAACATGTACTCCCTTTGACGTTTTGTCAAATCCGGCATCGACACCTTGCTGTACAGCTATTTCTGGAGTGACCTGGGTACCACCACAAGCTATCATAATCTTATCTCTTATACCCTTTTCTACTGCATATTCGTGTATTTTTCTCATATTCTTATAGTGAATGTCATCATGGCTTATTATTGTAGATGCAAGGATGGCATCGGCATTTAATTCAATTGCAGCATCTACAAGCTTTTCTACAGGGCAGGAAGTTCCAAGGTATTCAACTTCAATACCCCATTTTTCAATACCACCATGCTTTATATCAATAACTTCACGAAGTCCAACGGAATGTTCGTCTTCTCCCACAGTTGCAGCAACAACCTTAAGGGGCTTTCTCTCAATTTCCTCCCAAAGTTCTTCGTTACTCATTATTTCTGGCTCTGGCGGTATTTCTAAGGTGCTCATATCAAGGTCGAATTCTACCCTACCCTTTATCTGAACCCTTGTTCCTTCAGAAGGATGTAAAACTTCAGTATGGATGACCTCTGAGTCTTTTAGATTCATTTTCTTAGCAAATTCTATAGCCGCAAATTCTGCTACTCTTTTGCTTGTAGGTAAGAATATCTCCATTTGAACGATTCCATCAGCTAACCATTCTACCTCTGGTTTAATAAGGTTTGTATTTCTATATTTTTCACATTCCTCTAAGCGATTATTTACATTATCATTTTCATCCAATTCATCTATAAATATTATTTTTCCAGGCTTCTCTAATGTACAGCCATCAATTAGATTTGATGGATTGTCTACCGATGCTTCATTATACTGGGCAACGTTATTGTATCCGTAGTGAGCCGTTACTGGGGCCATGTAATCTCTATCCCTTTCAAATACCGTACCTGCACCTATACCCCCATTTATCTTTCTTCCAATACCGTCACCATTTCTTTCTGGATATATTCCCGAGTCAACGAAGAACCCTTGTTCGACAGCTTCAAAGTATCCACCCACCTCAAGAAGCTCTTCAAGATAAAGAACGGCTCTTTCCTTCAACTCTCTAACCTGCTCAGGTAAATATCCATCTTTTTTAAGCTCAACCATCTCTAATATCCCGTCAAGTCCTATTAAAGTCTGCTTGGCAGTATCACATGCTTCTATGTTAAACATATGCCATGGTACATTTCTACCTTCGTCTGGAGTTATTGTCGATTGGATGTCAGCACTTGTAAGCTTTGAAATCACCATATTCATAACATGGGTTACCGTAGCTTCCCTGGATGAGGAAGTTATATACTTAGTATTTTGTTGTGCTCTCATTTTATATTCTGAAAATATATCCCTGAGTGCAACGGCATAGGGTAAATCATACTTCGTACAGGGTACTGGAGCTGCCGAGGGTGGAACAGTAGAAAGGCATATATTTTCCTTCTTCATACCTACCTTATGTGAGAATATGGAGTTAATACCATGTTGAACTATAAGTTCTGGCATAACCTTCCATGCATCCCTTGCAGTTGCATTGGCATTATGGGCACCATCTATTTGAGCCATATCTACATGGGCCATTACCTTCTTAGATTCAGCAGCATCCACAAAGGACCTTACCATGTTAATATTCCTATAAAGAATATTATATTGTGGATCTTGATGGGCACCATTAACTCCCTCTTCAGCAAACATAACTGCTATGTCAGGACCAGCAACACCAGATACATATGAGTGATAATTAATAGGTCTTCCCACTTCTTCTTCAATAAAGTCCAAGGCCTTTCTCTGAGCCCTAACTTGCTTTCTTGTCACAGGGATTCCACCTATCCCTTGGGGTGAACCTTCAATAAGTCCATCGTAGTGGGATTGTCCTGCCGTCCTAATAACCATTATGTGGTCTGCTCCATGCCATGCAGCCATTCTCATCCTTCTAATATCATCTTCAAATCTACCCGATGCTATTTCTGTAGTAATTGTTTCTTGGGGTTGGGGGTCTAGATTCTCAAAGTAACGAACAGCAGCGGGTATTCCGATAGAATTTTTTAAAGGTTCTGAACAATCGGAATAGATATGGGGACCGACTTTAAGCCCATCTACTTTCTTTCTCCAGGTCCAACCCTTCCTTTTCGGTCTATAATTTTCTAAATCATTTAGAATATCTCTTATATCCATTTTTTCATTTATATCTACTTTTTTCATTATTTACCCTCCCCTCTAAAGATTACTACTGCATCATCCCAGTGCTTTCCTTCAATCATTTCAAGACCTGCCTGTCTTAGAGGGATATTTTTCTCCTTTGAAATTCTATATACTAGATGGCCTACACCTTTACTAATCAGACCCCTATCTATGGCCCCCTCAACTAAGGGCTTCGCTTCTAAGCTTGAAAAACCCATTCTTAAAAGTACCGAACGTTCTATAGAAGGCGTAGTATGGGTTTTAGCAAGCTCTAATAATGGTTCAACAGCTTTTTCTGCCAGTTTCCAAAATCTTAGTTTCAGTTCCTCGTCAGACAGATTTGCAAGATGCTTTCTTCTTTCCTTAAAATCATCTTCTCTTTTTAAATGACCCTTCATCGTTTGCCTCCTCTTTCTATTGTTTAAATTATTTTATACAGTGAAACAACATTAACATTCAAAATAAATTTCAAAGAAAATAATGAATGATTCTACATTTTTCATTTGAAATTTACTAAACCTTACAGTTTGTTTATATTTAATTCCTCTATAATTCTACTTACAGATTCTATATCGCTTTTAGTATCAACTGCTAAAAACTCTAAATCTTCCTCACTTACTTTATTTATGTTATTAATTTCTAAGCAGTTCTTAATATATGATCTTCTAATCTTATTTAAGTCTAAATCTATAGCTTTAATTAATCTAGGATGCTCTGGAAGTATTATGGTTTTGCCAGGAATCTCCTCCCTTGGGTCTCCAAACTTAATCTCTATCCCATTTTGCCTAGCAAAGGAAAGTTGTGGCTGTATATGCTTCCCTGCCCCTGTATATTCTGTTTCTTGAACAATTATAATTTTCTCTTCATCTAGTTCTTGGGCCAAACTAAAGGCTGCTGCCAAGGAAGTATTCCCCGCTGGTCCCCTTTCAAGCCCTTCTAGTTGAGCCAAAGTCTCTGTCATATAAAATACTTCCCCTTGATTTACCGTTACATACCTATCCATATATCTAAGTGGCCTAGCAGCCGATCTTGGAACATCGGACCTATCTGGCCATGTTGCAAAGGGAATACCAAAGCCCGTATGACCAGTGGTAAAGGACTTTTTATTAAATTGCTCATCACTTGCCATGTGTAAGCCTTTTAAATTGACACTAGCACCTACAACTAAGGTATTATCTGCCCCAGCCTTAATAAGTCCACGGGCTGTTCCAGTTAAGTTTCCTCCACCAGCATTGGTACATACTACAACATCTGGGTCTCTACCTTCCCTTTCCCTAACTTCCATAGATAGTTCATATCCTAGGGTTTCAACTCCAGCTATTCCAAAGGGAGTATATAGAGAGGCATTAAAGTACCCCGTTTCTTCCAATAGCCTTAAAAAGGTATAGAATAATTCTGGCCCAACTGTCAATTGAACTACTTCTGCTCCATAGGCTTCACATTTTCTTGCCTTTTCAATTATTTCCGGCTGCCCTACCCCTCTACTGTCATAACATTCCTGAACTATAATACACTTTAGTCCATGGATGGCTGCTTGACTAGCTACTGCAGCACCATAGTTTCCACTAGTTGCTGCTATAACTCCTTTATATCCATGCTTTTTAGCATGATACACTGCATTAGCAGCCCTTCTAGCTTTAAAGCTCCCCGATGGATTGGCAGCTTCATCCTTTATAAATATCCTGGCACCCTTACCCTCATCTGAAAATTTTCTAGCGAGATTAGTTAAATTCCTTAGTTCCAATAGAGGAGTATTTCCAACTCCAGTAGAGCCTTGGATTCTCTTCATTTCTTCAAGGGTGTATCCTGTTTCTCGCATCATCTTCTCGTAATCAAATGCAATCCCTATTCCTTCAAATTTATCGTAATCAATCCCAACTGCCCTTTTCATGATTTCATTTCTACGTGACATAACTCCACTATAACTCATGTCTCTACTCATGGTCTTCACCTCCAAATAGGATTTCCTTTAATTGAAGACCTATTTTAAATACTTCTGGTACAGTATTGCCAAAGGAATGGCTATAGGAGGGATTAACTTCTACTAGCTTACCCACAACCTTTCTACCCGTTATAGTTTCTATTGTAACCTCATCACCTATTTCGGCATCATGCTGAATAAATCCCTTTACCCATGTCTCTAATGATACTTTTTTAGTATCCTGTGGAACTTGGGGAGCTCTTTCCTCTGGCTTAAGAACTGTATTATATATATTAACCCAATCACCTTGTTTTGCCCTCATGGTTCCCACCTCTCACATCTGATTAAAATTATTGGGGAGAGTGGGTTTTTAAAAAACATTTCTTAGAATGTCCCATTAAATATTTGCCATCTCCCACACTATACACTATTTTCTACTTCTCGATTAAATCCCTCATATCACCCATTATAGCCCTTGGTACAGGTAGGTCTATCATGGTTTTAAGTCCTGTAGAAGCATTAATAACATGGGGAATCATGTTAACACACATTGCTATTGTACCTAATCCACCTTCAACTTCAGGATTGATTGACATATTTACTTCTGGAGTGCCTTTAATTTTTATATAATCCCCCGTAAATGTTCCTTCCATTTCAGGTTCAATCTGCTGTGGGTGAATCATATCAATCTTTACTTCCCCATCTACATAACCCTGACCAGTCATATTAACACCTGCAACATCACCTGCGGCGGCAAAGCCATGGGGTGATTTTCTATCTACAGTTGTAACTATAGGCTTCATTTGTTGTTCAAACTTATCAACCTTCCAACCAATAGCGTCTGCAATCATTTGTACAGATTCAGCAAAACCAACATGTCCTGCCATAGTACCTTCTTCACAACGTCTATTAAACTCATCAACCTTCATTCCAACACCCTGTTCTTCCATAACAGTATGTCCAAAGGGTGATAAACTATTTACCCTTTTCGCTTCAATATATTCAACATCGGTCATACAACCAGTTAAACAAACAACTAGTAAGTCCATTATTAATCCTGGATTAATACCTGTGCCTAGAATAGTTACTCCGTTATCCTTAGCTATTTTATCAAGTTCTGCTGCTAATTCCGGAGTTTGAGCTTGGGGATAAGCCATTTCTTCAGCAGTTGAAATTACATTTACTTTTTGTTCTAAACAATATTTTAATCTTGGGAATGCTGCTTCCGTAAAGGAGTCCGTGGCAGTTAAACAAACATCACAGCACCCTTTAGTCAATACTTCTTCAATATTAGAATTAATTATTACAGGTTCTCTATTTCCTCTATCTACACCTAAAACCTCATACATATCCTTTCCAACTCTTGCTTTGTTTCTGTCACATACTCCAACGATTTCTACACCTTTTTTCTGCAATAGCATTTTAGCCATACCACTACCCATGGCACCAAATCCCCAAATTACTACTTTAACATTTTCCATTAAAATACACCTCCTAATTTTTTATCCATTTACAATGGATTTGTAAAGATAATCGCCTTTAAAGCTTAATAAATTTTTAAAAGAAAGTGACATGAATCTACATTTCACCTTCTTAGATTGCAAAGGTTTTCCAAAATGAAATAGCAAATATTTTTTGTATAGATAGTTATTTTATATTTATTAGCAAATATCGTGCCATCATAGATTTTCTTTCTTTTTTTAAATTTCTTTATAATTATAAATGCTTCATCTGTAATTTTGAATATTTATGCTGTTATTCCATCTATAATGCTCCTATTTAAATTTTTGCAAATAAAAAAGAGCAATTTTTTTTGCACATTACGCAAAAAATTTTGCTCTAAGTATCCAATCCATATTTTTTGATTTTATATTGCAAATTTTGTCTAGATATTCCAAGACTCCTAGATGTTTTAGTTATATTGTATTGATTTCTATTTAAATAGCTCTGAATGATGCCTCTTTCTAAAGTTTCTAGATAATCATTCAAGTTATCTATATCTTTAAATTCCCTTTCCAATTTTAATGAATTGTTTTGGATCATCAATTCCTCTACGTAGGAGGGAAGATGCTCCTTTTTTATTACATGTTCTTCTAAAACCATATTCATGGCCGATTCGATGAAATTTTGCAATTCTCTAACATTACCAGGCCATCTATAATTTAAAAATGCCTCTAAAAGTTCCTCAGATATTATCCATACATCCTTTTTTAGCTCTTTATTATAATGTCTGATAAAATAATCTATGAGTAAGGATATATCTTCTATTCTCTCTCTAAGGGGAGGAATTTCAATACTTATTACGTTAATTCTATAGTATAAATCTCTTCTGATGTGATTTTTCTCAATTGCCTCAAGGGGATTTTCATTTGTTGCTGCTATAATCCTTACATCTATGGGGATTTCCTTAAGTCCACCAACTCTTCTAATATAGTTCTCTTGAAGTACTCTCAAAAGCTTTGCCTGTAATGGAAGACTCATTGAATTAATTTCATCTAAAAACAATGTTCCACCATTAGCTTGCTCAAATAAGCCTGCTCTATCAACTGCACCGGTAAAACTGCCTTTACTAGTTCCAAATAATATACTTTCCAGCAGTGTTTCTGGTAAAGCTGCACAGTTTTGAGCAATAAAGGGTTTCTCCTTTCTATCGCTTTCGTAATGTATACTTTGAGCAAAAAGCTCCTTACCGGTTCCCGTTTCTCCATATATTAAAACACTTGAAGATGTCCTAGACGCTCTTTTAGCAAAGGCTATAGCCTTAAGGAAGGATTTATCCTTTCCAATGAGATTATCAAAGGTATAATAATTTTTTATCTCCCTATTATTTTTATCCGGCTCAATAAGCTTTTGCTGAAGCTTAAGGATTTGCTCCGATAGGTTGCTCACCTTTGTAATATTCTTGGCAATTTCGATGGCCCCTACAATATTGTTATGTGCTATAATTGGAAGGGTAGTGTTTATAGTAGAAATCTTTTTACCCTTTAAATTTAGATAGCTTTGTTTATATTTCTTTATAGTTTTACCGGTTTTTAAAACCTTCAATAATGTACTGGTTTCTTCATTTAAGCTTGGAAACACATCTAGGAGATGATTCCCGATTACCTGACCTGCTTCTAGCCCTTCAATTTCTTCCATTGCTAAATTGTAAAGGATTGTCTTTCCATTTTTATCTACCACATGAATACCCTCTTCGATATAGGGCAAAATTTTTTGCATAGTGAATTCATATATTATATTTTTTTCCAAATAGAATCACTCCTATGGAGAAATATGTCTGATGGCTCTCACTAAAACTAAGTCATTCCTTTAATCATTTAGAAGCTAAGTTCTTAAAGGATTACTTTTAACGATATTCCTTAAAGTATAAATATTAGTCAATGACTTCAACTATAGTAGATAAATACTTTTTACTTTCCTTAAATCGAACTTCATTCTTTCTAATTATTAAAAAGGTTACCATTAGAAATACTACTCCTATCATAAATGAATATACTTCTATATTCTCCATTACACCTGCTAGCTCTAGAATAAATTTTCCACTGACTATTCCTAAAATTAATGAAATCAATGGTATTCCATAGGCTATAAAGGCAGCTAATAATACATTAGGTGTTCCCATATCTACTACTACTTTGTCCCCTACACTGCCGCCAGCAGAATTTAAGGCATCTATCTTTATGCTCATATTCTCTCTTCCCATCTGACAGGCACCACAATCTCCACAGGCAGAATGTTTCATTAATACTACAGTAGCACTTTCTCCATTTTTTGAAATTATTTTACCTTCTCTTCTCATGTAGGCCTCCATAAATATAAAATTTGAATTCTAATTTTAAATCACAGGGTGAGATTGAGTATTCTATAATCATGCTGCTTTAGGACTTACAAGTAATTTTACTTAACTAATGAGCTGTTCTACATTCCTTTGGTAAAATTTATCAATCCTTAAAGTAGCATTAATATAATAGCTCTTTTGTGGTTTAATACTTTCCTATAACCTTTATTTACCCAAATCTTTTCTAAAATATCTATTAATCATTTAGTAAATTTTATCATTGTGTCAATTAACTCATCTATAGCTTCGTCACTTTTTCCACTTTCAAGGGAAGTTTTTATACAGCCCTTGAGATGATTTTCTAAAATTAATCCACCTACTTTATTTATTGCTGACCTCACTGCGGCTATTTGTATTAAAATATCATTACAGTATCTATCCTCTTCAATCATCTTTTGAATACCCTTAACTTGTCCCTCAACCCTCTTTAATCTTTTAAGCAAAGAATCTTTTTCATTGGAATATGAATTCACTATATCACCTCATTTTTATTCTTATGGGTTAATAGCTCTTAAGCGAGCTGCATACTATAAATTCCATCTTATTTTCTCCTCATTCCCCTATATCTATTTTAATAGGTAGCTTATAGTAAAGTCAACAAGATGGCAGGCTGCCCTGAAACGTTCTAGTTCAAATAAGGCTGAAATTTAGTAAGAGAAATTTCAGCTGTGACAAAGAAATAGGACATTTTGAGGCAGCCTAATATAGATGTGTGACTGTGACTTACAAACTTAATAAACGAAAGCAGCCACTGAGGTTTCCTTTTGAGCGATTTTTATAACATATAGGAAATTATAGACCTTTTAAATATATAGATATATATAATTTCCGTACATGTGTTTCAAAAGAGTCTTCCTTTTAAATCTTCATCAAAGACTCTTTTATGAATCTGTTTTACCTTCTATTACTTATCTATAAACAGATTTATTGCATGAGCCTAAAGGATTCTCTGTGGCTGCTGTAGTAAGTTAACATTCTCAATCACTCATCTATAAAAGTCTAAAATTTTTGAAAAAGTTCAGAGTTTTTTATATAATATAGATTATTAATTCA
Source organism: Clostridia bacterium (assembly GCA_022361035.1). Classification (GTDB taxonomy): domain Bacteria; phylum Bacillota; class Clostridia; order Peptostreptococcales; family Caminicellaceae; genus JAKSBP01. The sequence goes on along the minus strand of JAKSBP010000028.1, from coordinate 37,424 downwards.
ACCTACTGCAAAGGGATTGATTTAAGTATAAATTATAAAAAAGGAGTCCTGGGAATGCATATCTTATTTTATGTTGGAATCATTATTGCTTCTGGTTTAATTATGGGTAAAGTTGTAGCCCATTTTAAGCTGCCCCATATTACGGGATATTTAATTGCCGGAGTAATCATAGGACCCAGCATATTAGGGCTAGTCCCCCATATTGAAACTCGAAAAATGACAATAATAGCAGAGATTGCTCTGGGTTTTATTGCATACTCAATAGGGTGTGAATTTAACTTTAAAGACCTTAAAAGAACTGGTAAAAGTGTTATTATAATAACCATTTTTCAAGCCCTAGGTGCTGTTGCCTTAGTAAATTTAGCGATGATTTACATATTTAAACAGCCAATTCCCTTTAGTATAGTATTAGGTGCAATATCGACGGCAACTGCTCCAGGACCTATACTTATGATTGTAAAACAATATAGGGCAAAGGGTCCCCTAGTAGATACATTACTACCCCTTGTAGCCTTAGATGATGCCCTAGGTATTGTTATCTTTGGGATTTGTGGAGCAATTGCCACATCCCTTTTAAGTGTGGGTGGACAATTGTCCTTAAGTCATATGATTTTAGCTCCTATGGGGGAAATTATAATATCAATAGTAATTGGAGTTATTTTAGGGCTTATATTGGGAGTAATTGTAAAGAAAATCAAAAAAGAGGAATTACTGATTGCAATTATTGTATCTATTTTATTTATAGGAGTTGGACTTTCCCATAGTTTCCATGCTTCTCCAATCCTCTTAGCCATGGTATTAGGTGGTACCGTTTGTAATATAGTACCTAATATAAAAAATATTAAAATGCTTCACCTTATAGAGAACTTTACTCCCCCTATTTATATAGCATTTTTTACCCTAGCTGGGGTTGAATTGGATATAGCCTTAGTAAGGGATGTTGGATTAGTAGGAGCAGGTTATATCATTATAAGAGCAATAGGGAAGATAGTAGGCTCATACATAGGTAGTAAAATTGCAAACTCCCCGAAGGCCGTACAAAAATATTTGGGATTTACTTTAATACCCCAAGCCGGGGTAGCAATAGGGCTTGCCATGTTGGCTGAAAATATTTTACCTCCACCCTTTGGAATAAATGTGAGAACAATCATCTTAGCTGCAACCGTTGTTTATGAATTAGTTGGGCCATTAATTGTTAAGATAGCCATATGTAGAGCAGGTGAAGCTAATAAAATTTGTAACTTTAAAGAAACAGAGGATGATTGATATTATTTTCAGAGGAAAAATTAATAGTAGATATCCATGGAACTAAAAAAACTTAAAGAAAATGCCCTCGAAATTTGAAACCTTAGAGGGCCTTTTTTTATTATAATATAATAATATATTGAAATCTAATGGGGATTAGTACTATTGTCGATAAATGATATAAATGGTATAATTAATTATGATAGTTAATACTAACATTTTTCTAGAGGTATGACTTTAGGAGGTACTAAATGAACAAGTTGAGTACAGATGAAAAAATATTGGAATCGGCTATGAATCTTTTTTCAGAAAAAGGCTACAGGGAGGTTACAACAAAGGATATTGCTAAGGAAGCTGGAGTAAGTGAAATGAGTATTTTTAGGCATTTTCACAATAAGAAGAATTTATTTGAAAGAGCAGTTGATAAATATATATTTTCTCCCAAATTAAGAACACTATTCGACAAAAACCTAAAATGGGATTTAAAGGAGGATTTATTAAATATAAGTAGAGTTTATCATGAAACTTTAACTAAAAATGAACGTATAATACTGGTGTGTTTGAAAAATACTGATTTGACAGTAAACTTGGATTCACCGTTAAAAAAGTTTCCAAATGAGTTGAAAAAATTGATGGTTGCCTATTTTATAGAAATGCAGGAAAGGGGGGGGTTACATGGTGAGCCAGAATTATTGGCCATTAATTTTATAGCAGGTAATTTTGGAATTTTTACTAGTTTTACTATATTTGAAAAGTTTAATACAAATTTAGATGTAAACACTTGTATTAATGATTTTGTTAAGATATTTATTGAGGGAGTTATCCCTGATTTTAAAAATAATAAATAGATAATTCTAAATTAAATAAATCTTAATATTAATTATATATAATTAAGGAAATTTAAAATTATAATATTTACATTTGGGGTAGGAATAATATTAATTTTACAATTCCTTGAAAAAATTATGATAAATATATGAAATTAGAAATATGAATTAATAGGGATGGAGTATAAAGATGTTAGTATCTAATTGCAAGACAAAATCTAAGAAAGTTGAAATTTTATAGGGAAAGCAGTGTATTGTACTAGTGTTAAGGGGGACTAGAGATGAGTAAAATTTTCAATGTTGGCCTGGATGTAGGTTCAACAACTGTGAAGATGGCTGTCTTAGATGAAGAGGGTAATGTACTTTACAAAAAGTACAGGAGGCATTTTTCGGATATAAGAAATACTGTAGTTTCTATGATTGACAATGCAAAGGAAATATTGCAGAAGAATTTAGTGACTATGATGATTACAGGGTCTGGTGGATTTAATATATCGGAAAAATTAAGAGTTCCCTTTATTCAAGAAGTAATGTCTTGCACGAATGCGATTGAGAATATTATTCCTGATACCGATGTGGCAATTGAGCTTGGTGGAGAGGATGCTAAGATTACATATCTAGGGGATTCAGCTGAACAGAGAATGAATGGAACTTGTGCTGGAGGTACTGGAGCCTTTATTGACCAAATGGCTTCTCTATTACAGACCGATGCATCTGGCCTTAATGAACTGGCTAAAAAATATAAGACTATCTATCCCATTGCATCTAGATGTGGAGTATTTGCTAAGACCGATGTTCAGCCCCTATTAAATGAGGGAGCTGCTAAGGAGGATATAGCTGCTTCAATCCTTCAAGCTGTAGTTAATCAAAGTATAGGTGGATTAGCCCAAGGAAGGAGCATAAAAGGAAATGTTGCCTTTTTAGGTGGGCCTTTGCATTTCATGTCAGAGCTTAGGAAACGATTTATAGAAACCTTAGAATTGAAGGAGAAAAATGTTATTTACCCTGAGGACTCTCAATATTTTGTAGCCATAGGGGCCGCTTTGTCATCAAGGGAGGAAGAGCCTGTTCCCTTCAATTGTATTTATGAGAGTGTACCTGAGATTAGTAAGCTAAATAATAAAGAGAATGGAGAGATAGAGCCACTATTCTCTAGTGAGGATGAATATATAAAGTTTAAGGAGAGGCATAGTAAATATAGAGTTAAGAGAGTAGATATTGAAAGTTACTCGGGAGAGGCATTTTTAGGTATAGATGCTGGCTCTACCACAACAAAGGTTGCCCTTATTGATGGAGAGGGAAGATTATTATATTCCTATTATGATAGTAATATGGGAAGCCCTCTAGAATCAACTCTAGAAGCCCTAAAGGGTCTATATGGAAAACTAAATAGCAATATAAAAATAGTAAACTCCACAGTTACTGGATATGGTGAGCGTATGATTAAGGCCGCCCTTGGGGTAGACATTGGAGAAATTGAAACCATAGCCCACTATAGGGCAGCGGATTTCTTCTTGCCCGGAGTTGATTTTATTCTAGATATTGGTGGCCAGGATATGAAAAGCTTAAAGATTAAGGATGGAGTCATAGATTCCATTATGTTAAATGAGGCTTGTTCCTCGGGATGTGGTTCCTTTATTGAAACCTTTGCCAGGTCTTTAAATATGGAAATTAAGGATTTTGCCCTAGAGGGTATAAAATCGGAGCATCCCGTTGACCTTGGAACAAGATGTACAGTTTTTATGAACTCCAGAGTAAAGCAAGCTCAAAAAGAAGGTTCTAATGTTGGAGATATTTCAGCAGGGATTTCAATTTCAGTTATAAAAAATGCTTTATTCAAAGTTATAAGATTAAGGAGTACTGAAGAATTAGGAAAAAATATAGTGGTCCAGGGAGGAACTTTCTATAATGATGGTGTTCTAAAGGCTATGGAGAATATCATCGGCAGAGAGGTTGTGTGCCCAGATATAGCAGGAATAATGGGGGCCTTTGGTGCAGCATTGATTGCCAAGGAGCGATACGTAGAGGGATATAGAACAAAACTCCTTCAATGTGAAGATATATTAAAATTCAACATGGAAAGGTCTATGGAGCGGTGTGGGCTTTGTGGAAATAATTGCTTGCTTACTATAAAACAGTTTTCAAATGGACAAAGGCTTATTTCTGGTAATAGATGTGAAAAAGGAGGGGGAATGGAAGAATCAGATAATGATATTCCAAACCTCTACGAATACAAATATAAGAGGCTATTTAAGTATAAGCCATTATCTAAGGAGAAGGCTCCAAGGGGAACTATTGGGTTACCGAGGGTACTAAATATGTATGAAGACTATCCTTTTTGGTTTACCTTCTTTACGGAGTTAGGATATAGAGTAATAATTTCTAGCCGATCTTCAAAGAAGATATATGAAATGGGAATGGAGACCATACCTTCAGAATCCGTTTGTTATCCTGGAAAGCTTGTCCATGGACATATCGTTGATTTAATTAAAAGGGGAGTAGATAAGATTTTTTATCCATGTATCCCATACAATATTAAGGAGGATAAAGAGGCAGGAAATCATTATAATTGTCCTGTAGTCACTTCTTATCCCCAAACTATAAAGGCAAATATGGATATACTGAGGATAAATAATATAAGATTATACCATCCATTTCTACCAATTGATAATCCTAAAAAAATGATTAAGCGATTGATTGAGGAATTAACTCCCGAAGGTTTAGGAGGGGAAGAAATAGCCTCAGCCGTAAAGAAAGCCTATTGTGAAATTGAAAAATATAAGGAAGATACAAGACAAAAGGGAGAAGAAGCCTTAAAATATATAGAAGAAAACAATATTAAAGGTATAGTATTATTAGGTAGACCCTATCATATAGACCCAGAAATCAACCATGGGATTCCAGAGATGATTAAATCCTACGGTTTTGCAGTTTTATCAGAGGATTCAATTAGACATCTTGGGAAGATAGAAAGACCCCTTCGTGTTATAGACCAGTGGGTATATCATTCCAGAATGTATGGAGCCGCTACATATGTTGCACAGCATGACAACCTGGAAATCATTCAGCTCAATTCCTTTGGATGTGGTTTAGATGCAGTAACTATAGACCAGATTCAAGAGATTGTGGAGGGCTGTGGAAAGATTTATACCCTAATAAAGATTGATGAAATCAGCAATATTGGTGCAGCTAGAATCCGTATTAGATCATTAATAGCCGCTATTAACGAAAGAGCTAAAGGAAAGTTTGCAAAAGAGAAGTTGGCTGGTAGTCAGAGTAGAGTAATATTTACAAAGAAAATGAAAAGAGAGCATACTATCTTAGCTCCTCAAATGGCTCCTATTCATTTTCAGTTTTTAAAAACAGGATTTAGAAAAGCTGGTTACAATATAGAAATTCTACCTTCTGTAGATAAAATGGCTATTGAAGAGGGCTTAAGATATGTAAATAACGATGCTTGCTATCCTGCAATAATAGTAGTGGGACAGATAATGGAGGCATTAAAATCAGGAAAATACGATATAAATAATACTTCCGTATTGATTACTCAAACTGGTGGAGGTTGCCGTGCAACCAATTATATAGCCTTCTTAAGAAAGGCCCTAAAGGATGCAGGGCTTGGGGATATTCCCGTAATTTCATTGAATGCAAACAATCTAGAAAAAAACCCTGGATTTAAGGTAACACTCTCTATGCTGGATAATTTGCTTAAGGGATTAGTTTATGGCGATTTGTTAATGAGAGTTCTATATAGGATTAGACCCTATGAGAAAGTCCAGGGACTAGCAAATGAGCTTTATGAATACTGGGTTGATAGATGTCAGAGAACTTTAATGCAAGGTGGAAAAAGAGAATTCATTGAAGATATTAACGGAATAGTCAGGGACTTTGATAACCTTGAGATATATGAGGATTTAGTTAAGCCCAAGGTAGGAGTAGTAGGAGAAATTTTAGTGAAGTTTCATCCAACGGCTAATAATAATATAGTTGAGCTTTTAGAAGCAGAAGGTGCAGAGGCAGTTGTACCGGACTTAATAGATTTCTTACTATATAGTGCCTATAATGGCAAAGTAAAATATGATAAGTTATCGGGGAGCTATATGAGAAAGGTTTTTGGAGAAATAGCTATAGGAATTGTTGAGGAATATAGGAGAAAAATGAGGGAAGCTTTAAATGCAAGTAAACGATTTGAAGCACCGAAGAAAATAGGTGAAGTTGCGCATGGAGCAGAAAAATATCTGTCTTTGGGAAATCAAACAGGTGAGGGTTGGCTGCTAACAGGTGAAATGGTTGAGCTTATAGAAAGTGGAGTTAACAATATAGTTTGCCTTCAGCCCTTTGCTTGCCTGCCAAATCATATAACGGGGAAGGGCATGATAAAAGAGCTGAGAAGGGCCTATCCCTTAGCAAACATTGCCCCTATTGACTATGACCCAGGTGCCAGTGAAGTCAATCAGTTAAATCGTATAAAGCTAATGCTTTCTGTAGCCTTTAAGAACTTAGATAAAAGTAAGAGCTTTGCTGTATAGATGTGAAATAGAAGGGGTTAGTAAAAGTTGAAAATGTAACTAGGGACCCATTTTACAGTGTGATTCATCTGGGAGTTTTTAAAACTTCATTTATGATTTAGTTATAGAATAATAGAAGCACTATCAACATTTATTGAGATTCAATAATGTTGATAGTGCTTACTTAAATTAACATTTTTATCTAAAAAATATAGGGGCTTAAAAGTTCCTGAAAATTTATGGACAAGGCTTAAATCTTAAATTTTAACATAGATACAAATTTTTAAAAAATTATCCAAACAGTAATTTTAAAGTCTTTAATTGGAATTTTTCAACCTAGAAGGTTTTTCATAGGCTTTACTACCTAATATTCTACCTTTACAAAACTTTAACATTTAAAGTCTATTCAGAGTGCCATGTAATGAGTTATACTATTACATAAATTATTTTTGAAAGGAGAAATTGATTTGGTTAGAAAAGAATCGAATAAAAAAATGACTCTAGATTTCTTGTTTTTAACATCAGGTTCCATATTATTAGCCTTTGCCATTTCATCAATCCTTAACCCCAATGAATTAGTTACAGGGGGTATAACGGGTATATCCGTAATTTTTGATAGATTAACCGGGATAAGCTATACTTATATTTATTATGTCCTTTCTCTATTAATCCTTATAAGTGCTAGGATGTTATTAGGAAAGGGAGAAGCCATAAAAATAATATTACTATCCACACTTTTTCCTCTTATATTAATACTCTTTGAAGGTCTAAATTTTGATTTTATTGAAAATGACATGATGTTAGCTTCTATATATTATGGAACTATAGCTGGGGTCGGCTGTGGTCTTATATTGAAGAGAGGCTTCTCAATGGGTGGAACCGATACTATTGCAAAGATATTGCACAGAAAAGTATTTCCCTTTATGAGCCTTAGTCAGATTTTGCTGGTGATTGATTTAATAATTATAATTTTGTCAGCCTTTATATACGACCGTAGGGTTGCTTTATACGCTATTTTAACTCGAGTAGTATTCATGAAGGCAATTGATACCATATTATTTGGATTTGGATCAAAGAAGGTTAAGATAGAAATTATAAGTGATGAAAATGAAATAATTCAAGATTATATACTTAATTCCATTAAGAGAGGTATAAGTGCCTATGAAATAAAGGGTGGGTATACAAATATGAGTAAACAAAAAATCACATCCATATGCTCACCACGTGAATCCATGTTGATAAAGAGATTTATTGCTAATAACGATCCAAATGCTTTCGTAGATGTACTTCCAGTAATTTCAGTTTGGGGTAAAGGTATAGGATTTGACAGTCTTACAGAAGAGGAAGGGGCTTAAATTAAACCATTGTGATAGTTCTTATCTAGTGTCTTTATCAACAATATGTGGAAGGTATCTGGTAGTTTTCCTCTTCTTGACAAATATTAGTTTTAGAAATATCATATTGGGGTAGAAAATGAATTAGTGGAGGACTGAATTAAGATGCTTAAAAACAATTCACTAAGGGAAGGGAATATTTTTAAAGAATTGATAAGGTTGGCGGTTCCCATAATGGGAACCTCATTCCTACAGATAGCCTATAATATGGTAGATATGATTTGGATTGGACGTATAGGGAGTAGTGCTGTTGCTGCCGTGGGGACAGCAGGCTTTTACACTTGGTTGTCTATGGCATTCATTCGTATATCTCAAATTGGTGCAGAGGTCAGTGTGGCACAATCAATTGGTAGGGATGATATAAAGGAAGCTAGGTCCTTTGCCCGTAGTGCAGTTCAATTAAACTTTATTATAGCCCTATCCTATGCTATATTTGTTATAGTCTTTAGAAAGCAATTAATTGGATTTTTTAATATAGATGATACTTACGTTATAGATATGGCAGTTAATTATTTAGGTATAGTTGCTTTAGGTATGGTATTTTCCTTTACAAATCTTGTATTTTCAGGAATATTTAATGGAGCTGGTAAAAGTGGTCCTCCTTTCATAATAAATTCTTTGGGATTAGTGATTAATATAATCCTCGATCCATTGCTTATATTTGGAATAGGACCAGTTCCTGGCCTAGGAGCTGTGGGTGCAGCAATAGCTACTGTGGTTGCTCAAGTAATAGTAACTATAATATTTCTGTTTTACATAAATACAAAGACTTCACCCCTTTCAGGGATAAAATTCTTTGTATCCCTAAAACTTACCTATATAAAGAAAATTATCAAGATAGGGTATCCAGTTGCATTACAAAACGGTATGTTTACAATATTTGCAATGTTTATAGCCAGAATCATTGCAAATTGGGGACCTATACCCATTGCTGTACAGAGAGTAGGCTCACAAATTGAATCTATTTCATGGATGACAGCCTATGGATTTTCTACAGCTCTTAGTGCCTTTGTTGGACAGAATTATGGTGCAGGTGAATGGAAACGTATATACAAAGGCTATTTTACAGCACTAAGTATCATGAGTGTGATAGGGATTTTTGCTTCCCTTCTTTTAATTCTTGGAGCAGGGCCTATATTTGCTATATTTATTCCTAAAGAAAATGAGACTATTGTCCAAGGGGCTATATATCTAAGAATTTTAGGCTTGTCCCAGTTGTTTATGTGCATTGAGATAACTACATCGGGAGCATTTAATGGTTTAGGTAAAACCTTTCCTCCATCATTAGTGAGTATTGTATTTACAGGCCTTAGAATACCAGCAGCATTAGTTCTTTCAAGGCCAGAAGCCCTTGGGCTAAACGGTGTATGGTGGAGTATTAGTTTAAGCAGTGTATTAAAAGGAATAGTATTAGTCACTTGGTTTATTTACGAAATTTATAAGGAGCCAGCAATTAAAGAAATGAAAATGATATTAGCTGAGGAATAGTCCTCAGCTTAAAGAAATGAAACTTTTTTAGAAAACTTATAAAAGTAAAGTAAGATACTACAAATGCAGTACAAACAGTTTCTAATAAAGTTTAAATATTGAGATATACAATACCTGAAAAAAAGAATTTAAAGTTTATGAGAAACGATATGGAGGATTTATATATCTTACGTAATATAATTATTTTATCCAAAGGATTTTTCCTTGAGGTATTGAACTAATACCCTATCTAGAATTTGGCTTATTTCAATTATTTCAGGTGCACTTACGTCTCCATTAGTTTCAATGAGTTCGTGCATTCTAGACCTTAACAAATGTATTTTATTTTCTAAAACGCTCAGTTGATCATAGGGGCTTATTGTAGTCATTTAAATCATCCTTTGATATAGAAGTATATTCTAATTATACCCAATTTATGTAATAAATTGCAAAACTAAATTTTATAGATATAATGAACAAAAAATAAAATATAGCAAAATTTTAATAAAATAATGGACAAATATAATGTTTTTTAGAAACTATCATTCTATTCAAAGTGGGCTGATATAAAAGAATATAGACCAGTAAATCCATAGTTTATTAAATTATACTATACCTGTAAAATTATAACATAAATATGGCAAGTTTTCAAAAAAATATTACAGTTATTAAAAAAATTTATGACCATAAAATTTTTAAATTGTACATTTTCAAATCATTTTTTTATTTAAAAAATTAGAAATTTCCTTTTCTTCATCCTCTGTAAATTCATAGCCGTGGACCTTCATCCCTCTGTCTATAAGCTCTATATGCTGCAAATGAAGATCACCCTGGGATTTATAGACTACTAAGGCGTGGGGGTCTTCTAATTCCCATGTATTAGTATTATTAGCATCTAACTCAATACCAATTAATACTTCTAAGGTATCGCCATCATAAATTATTTTTTTGATATCATGTATTTGCAAATTATTTTCCTCCTCTAATCATGTTTTAAGATATAGTTTTGACAGTTCAAAAGTTCAATTAAAGATGAAAAATATAGATTCTTATACCAAATAATCCTTTGTAATCACTGAACTATATATATAGTATTTCCATTTAATAAAAAAAGCCTTTAATAAAATACAATATATTAATGAAATTTATGACATTGTTGGTAGGAATTATAAAGAAAATGTTGAATAATAAGAATGATGAGGTTTTTGTAGAGAGATTTTGTACGATTAAAAAACGTATAAGTATCAGGTGTTTATTTAAGGGGGAGTTGTTGAGTGTTAGATAAAACTAAAGAAGAAATACTTATAGAATTAAGAAAAAAAGAGGAACAAATAAAAGCTTTAGAAGATAAGGTTTTAAGACTAAATACCAAAATATTTACACATGAGACAGACTCTATATATAAATTATTTTTTGAAAACTCTCAAGACGGCTATATTGTCATGGAAAAAAATAAGATTGTAGAATGTAATAACTCAGCCGTTAAAATGTTCGGGTATAAATCAAAGAAAGATCTTATAGGATTAATTCCCTTTGAGATAGCTTTTCAAAAAAAGTTTAAGGATAAATTATATTCAAAAAAGAAGGGCGAGGGTTTGAGGAGTAGTTCCTTCAATAAAAAAGTTACCTTTGACTGGATAATTCAAAGAAAAGATGATAAGGATTTGCCCATAGAGGTTTCTATAACTGAACTGTTAATTGATGGTAACATCATATCCTTTGCTTCTCTAAGAAGTATAAGTGAAAGAATAAAAGCCCAAAGAATATTTAAGGAAAATGAAAAATTATATCGAGATATATTTGAGACAAATCGTAGTGTTGTACTTTTGATCGACCCTAAATATGGAAAAATAATAGATGCTAACCTTGCAGCATGTCTATTTTATGGCTATGATAAAGAAAAGCTAATCAATATGAATATATCAAAGATTAATATATTAAATAATGATGAAAAAATAGTAGAATCCATAGAAGGGGCCGTTAAGGGTGAAAATAAACATTTTTACATAAATCAGCGTCTTGCCAATGATGAGATAAGGTTCGTGGAAGTATATTGCAATAAAGTAGCTTTTGGTGACGAAGATTTAGTATATTTCATTGTCAATGACTTGACTAATATGAAAAGGATTTTAAGTGCATTAGAAGAAAGTGAAAAGAAATTTAAAGCTTTATTTAATAAGGCTAAGGATGCAATCTATCTATATAAATTGGATAAATACGGTAAACCAAACACCTTTATGGAAGTCAATGACAGTGCATGTAAGAGATATGGCTATAAAAGAGAAGAATTACTAAATATGACAATAAAGGATATTGAGTTTATTGAGGACAATATAGAAACCTTCGATAAGACTCAAAACATAACTAAGGATGAACATGCTACCTTTGAATCAATACATGCCTCTAAACATGGGGATAAGATACCTGTGGAAGTTAACTTCCATAAATTTAAACTATTTGGTGACGAAGTTATACTCTCCATTGCAAGGGATATTACTCAAAGAAAGTGGATAGAGAAGTTTTTACGAGAAAGTGAGGAGCGAAATAGAAGATTGGTAGAGCTTTTACCAGACCCAATAATATTACAAAAGGACGGAAGAATCCTCTATATCAACCAAGTTGCCATAAAGTTTCTAGGAGGGGAGAATAGACATTCCTTTATTGGAAGAAATATCTTCGATTTTATAGATATTCATCCCTGTGGAAACAAAACATTACTTATGAAAGAATTAGGTAATGAAATGAATGATCTTAGTTCCTTTAATGAACTTAAAATAATAAGAAAAGTTGACAATGCAATATTAGAAGTAGAAACTACATCAACAATTTTTAATTATTGCAATAAAAAAGCAACACTTATTATGTTTAGGGATTTGAGTGACCGAAAAAAAGCTGAAAAGTACGTAAAGCTATTTAATGAGGCAATTGAATACGATAAATTGAAAACTAAATTTTTTGCAAATCTGTCCCATGAATTAAGGACACCTCTTAATGTAATATTAGGAACTATCCAGATATTGACCCTATACCTTAAGGAAAGTTCACTACAAAGCAAGGAACAATTGATAAATAATAAGGTAAAAGTTTTAAAACAAAATTGTTACAGACTATTGAGATTGGTAAATAACCTTATTGATATTACTAAGATTGACGCTGGTTTTTATGAGTTAGAATTACAAAATCATAATATAGTACATGTTGTAGAAGAAATAACCCTTTCAGTAACAGAGTATGCACAGCAAAAGAAGATAAGGATTACCTTTGATACAGATATAGAAGAAAAGCTTATCGCTTGTGACCCCGATAAAATTGAAAGAATAATGTTAAATCTTTTGTCAAACGCCATTAAATTTACCCATGAAAATGGGGATATACTGGTAGATATATTTGATAAAGGAAAAAGCATAATGATATCAGTTAAAGATACGGGAATAGGAATCCCCAAGGATGAGATTAAATATATTTTTGAGCACTTTAGACAGGTAGATAAGTCCTTTACTAGAAATCACGAGGGAAGTGGAATAGGGCTGTCTTTAGTGAAATCCTTAGTTGAAATGCACGATGGTACTATTACTGTAAAGAGTGAGTATGGAAGGGGAAGCGAATTTATTATCGAATTACCCGCAAGGACTTTAGAAGATAAAGAAAGTATGATAAGAGAGAATAATGGAAATGAGCTTAGCGATAATTTAATTGAAATAATTAATATTGAGTTTTCCGATATATACTCATAGATATTATAATTGATTAGATTTCATAGTTGCTATTTTAACAGACTTATCAATATATATAATTCTAAAGTCCCTAGATTCATGCCATTCAAATATTTTTTATCTTAAATGATTTATTACCCATTGTGTCAGTGACAGTTTTTAAGCCTGGGAAGTTTAATACTTTCATATATACTATGTAAATCTAAATTATAAAATTTTCTCAATTAATATTGTCCTTTAATTCATAAAGTTTAGCTTAAAATGTGGTATACTTATTTTGCTAATAAAAATCACTTAAGTTTAGAGACATATATGGACTTTTCTTTAGAAAAAGTCTAGAAGCTTTTATTGTGTTATTTGAAAATTAATTAAGGTTTAAAAGGTATTATCTTTAATAAATAAGAGTAGAGGAGACATTTATGTATAAAAAAATTAATGAATTTAAAGTAGGAGACAATATTGAAGGTTTTTATCTCGTAAAGTCTATGGGTGTTAAAACATCCAGTAACAATAAAACATATATTGATTTTAACCTAGCTGATAAAACAGGAGAAATTAATGGAAAACTGTGGGACTCTACAAAGGAGGATGAAAATCAATTTACGGAAGGAAAATTGATTAAGGTTAGAGGAATTGTATCGGAATGGCAGGGTAAGCTCCAATTAAAAATCATAAAATTAAGGCTTTCTGATAAAGGGGATTACTTGTCATTAGATGACTACATACCTAAAGCACCAGAAGAATCGGAAACAATGTATAAGAAAATATTAAGCTATATTGGCGAAATCAAAAATAAGGATATACATAACATTGTAAGTTATATATTAAAAGAAAATAAGGATAAAATTATGTTTTATCCTGCAGCTAAGTCAAATCATCATGCCATCCACGGTGGACTTCTCTATCACATATTAACTATGCTTAAGATGGCCGAAAAGCTTTGTGAAATATACGATCTTCTCGATAGGGATTTATTATATGGAGGAATAATACTCCATGATATAGCTAAGCTTGAAGAAATGGACTCTAATGAATTGGGAATAGTTTCAGCCTATACTAGGGAAGGAGAGCTTTTAGGTCATATAGTTCAAGGGATAAAGAACATAGAAAAAGTTTCGGAGAAACTTAATACCGATAAGGAAATAACTACTCTACTTCAGCATATGGTCCTTTCTCATCATTATGAACCAGAGTTTGGAAGTCCAAAAAGGCCAATGATTCCCGAAGCTGAAATTTTACACTATCTAGATATAATTGATGCAAGGATGTTTGATATGCAGAAAACACTAGAGAACATTAAACCAAGGAGTTTTTCTGATAAAATATGGACACTCAACAATAGAAAGCTGTATAAAACAGCATATAAAAAATATGAAGAGGAATAATTTTGATAATATAATATAGTATGTATATAAAAAGAAAAGTTAGGAAAAAATATTCAATAAAATTTTGATAATATATTAAAAAATTTTTGACAAGTTATAATTTTTTAATGTATTATAGATATGTGACTTAAAACCCTGGTAAAGGAACTCAGACTATGGAGTTTCCTTTTTAAGGATTTATATAAAATATAGGAAATCGTAAACCCTAAATTATTTTTATGATTTTCTTATATATGCTTAGATAAAGTTTTTATTTAAATTTTTATAGTTATTTTTAAAAAAACTTACTATTATGTATGGTTTTACGACCTATATAATGATAAAATATTTATTATGTAATTTCCTAAGTAAATAAAGTTAATGGCTGTGATAAGAAGAGTAATAAAGAATGTGGTTTTAAGGGATATCCATATCCCAAAGAGAAGTAATCCAAGGCTGAAAGGTTATTAGCTACGTCTTTATGAAAATCATCTTTGAGCCGGATATCTAAAGCTATAGTAGGGTATCTCGTAGAAGTGCGTTAAATATCAATGAGTGATAGGTTTTCCTATAATTTGGGTGGTACCGCGGATTTATTCGTCCCTAAGTCCTTTAGACTTGGGGATTTTATAGTTTAGAAGCTCAAACTTTATCTTTTAAGATCTTGAGTAGTGACCTACTTGCTGGAGATTGTAACCAATCAGGCGTTATCAGGCGTCTTTATACTAACACATAGGAAGGGTGGAGAAATGAAAAAATTTGATGAATTATCTAATCTTTCAATTAATGAAAACGAAAAAAGAATATCTGATTTTTGGGATGAGATAGATGTTCTTGAAAAATGTGTAGAAACTCGGGAAGGACAAAAGTCCTTTGTATTTTATGAAGGACCTCCAACGGCAAATGGAAGACCAGGTATCCATCACGTTATATCTAGAACTTTAAAGGATTCAGTTTGCAGGTATAAAACTATGCAAGGTTATCAAGTAAAGAGAAAGGCTGGATGGGATACCCATGGCTTGCCAGTTGAAATTGAAGTTGAAAAAGAATTAAATCTTAATAATAAACAGGATATAGAAGAATATGGAATTGATAAATTTAATGAAAAATGTAGAGAATCTGTTTTTAAATATGAAGGCCTATGGAGGGAAATGACAAAGCGTATGGCCTATGCCATTGACCTTGAAAACCCCTATATCACTCTTAATAATGACTACATTGAGAGTGTGTGGTGGATTCTAGACAAGTTTAATAAGGAAGGGTTTATGTATGAAGGACATAAAATTCTTCCCTATTGCAGCCGATGTGGTACAGGCCTTGCGAGTCATGAGGTAGCTCAAGGATATCAGGAAATTAAAAGTAATACAGTTATTACGAAATTTAAAGTACAGGATAGAGAGAATGAATATTTTCTTGCCTGGACAACTACACCTTGGACATTGGCTTCAAATGTTTCACTTAGTGTTAATCCTGAAGTAGTCTATGTGAAAGTAAGAGTAGATAATGGGGACATATACTATTTAGCAAAGGATTTGGCATCTAATGTTGTAGAGGGCGAATATGAGATATTAGAAGAATATAGGGGCAAGGATTTAGAGTATATGGAATATGAGCAGCTTATGCCCTTTGTAAAGGCAGATAAAAAGGCCTTCTTTGTAACGGTTGCAGACTATGTAACAACTGAAGACGGGACAGGTATAGTTCACTCAGCACCAGCCTTTGGTGAGGACGATTACAATACGGGCAAAAAATATAATCTCCCTGTTCTCCAGCCAGTAAATGAAGATGGAAAATATATCTCAACTCCTTGGGAGGGTATGTTTGTTATGGATGCCGATATAGAAATTATCAAATGGCTCCATAGTGAAGGAAAGCTTTACAAAAAACAAAAGGTTGCCCATAATTATCCCCATTGCTGGAGATGTAAAACTCCTCTTTTATACTATGCTAAGCCAAGCTGGTATATAGAGATGACTAAATTAAAGGATAAACTTATTGAAAACAACAATGCTATTGAGTGGTATCCCGACTACGTTGGAGAAAAGCGTTTCGGCAATTGGCTTGAGAATTTAAATGACTGGGCTATATCAAGGAGTAGATATTGGGGTACGCCACTGAATATCTGGAGATGCGATGGCTGTAATCAGACAGCTAGTATTGGTTCAAGGAAAGAATTAGCTGAGAAGGCCCTAGAGGATGTAGATGAAAATATAGAACTTCACAGGCCCTATGTAGATGACATTCATATAAAATGTGAAAAATGCTCAGGTACCATGACAAGGGTTAAAGAAGTTATCGACTGTTGGTTTGATAGTGGCTCAATGCCCTTTGCCCAACATCACTATCCCTTTGAAAATAAGGATAAATTTCTGGAGGAATTATATCCTGCGGACTTTATCTGTGAGGGGATAGATCAGACAAGGGGCTGGTTCTATTCTATGTTAGCGATTTCTACATTTGTTACAGGGAAATCTTCATACAAGAGAGTTTTAGTTAACGACCTTATTCTAGACAAGGAAGGCAGAAAAATGTCTAAGTCTAAGGGCAATACAGTGGACCCCTTTGTATTATTTGATAAATATGG
Organism: Clostridia bacterium; assembly: GCA_022361035.1. Lineage (GTDB taxonomy): Bacteria > Bacillota > Clostridia > Peptostreptococcales > Caminicellaceae > JAKSBP01. The sequence continues at coordinate 20,322 of JAKSBP010000028.1, read as the reverse complement.
TGCAGACGCCCTAAGGTGGTATCTACTATATGTATCCCCTGCCTGGACTCCCACTAAATTTGACGAGGAAGGGCTTAAGGAAGTTCAGAGTAAATTCTTTAGTACAATTAAAAATGTCTATAATTTCTTTGTGTTATATGCAAATACTGACAATATAAATCCAAAGGAATTCTTTATTGAGTATAAGGATAGACCAGAGATAGATAGATGGATTCTATCGAAGCTTAATAGCCTTTTAAAATCAGTTTCAGTGGATTTGGAAGTATTTGATTTAACAAAGGCTGTTAGAAAGATACAGGAATTCGTCAATGAAGATCTGTCTAACTGGTATATTAGACGCTCACGTAGACGTTTTTGGGCTACTGAATTGACAATGGATAAGAAGGCGGTTTACAATACTACCTATGAAATATTAGTAGCAGTAAATCAAATGGTTGCTCCCTTTGCCCCATATTTATCAGAGGAAATATATAAGAATTTAACTGGGGAGCTGTCTGTTCACATTAGCGACTATCCCGTTGCAAAGGAAGGGCTTATAGACCTTCATCTAGAGGAAAAGATGGACCTTGTTAGAAATTTAGTTAAGCTTGGTAGAGCTTCTAGGGAAGCTGTAAGAATTAAAGTTCGCCAGCCTATCCAGAAGGTACTCGTAGATGGTAAGTATCAAGAACTAGTGTCAGATTTAGTTCCCCTTATACAGGAAGAGTTAAATGTTAAGGAAGTAGTATTCGCCAAGGATTTAAAAGAATTTATGGATTTTAGCTTAAAACCTAACTTTAGAGTAGCTGGACCCAAACTTGGCAAAAACATAAAGGCCTTTGGAAGTGCATTAGGGGCACTAGATGCTTCAGTGGCTGCACCTAAGCTAGAAAGTGGTGAAGCTATAACAATCAGTTTAAATGGAGAAGATTTTGAAGTTACAAATGAGCTGGTTATGGTTAATATCTCTGCCAAGGAAGGCTTTACAGTAGAAATGGAAAACAATCTCTTTGTGATTTTAGATACGACCTTAAACGAAGAATTGATTAACGAAGGCTTTGCTAGGGAATTCATATCTAAGATTCAGCAGCTTAGAAAAAATAATAGCTACGAGATGATGGATAACATTAAAATTTACTTTGATGGGGATAATGAGATAGCCCATGCAATTGACCTCCATAGAGATTATATCATGAAGGAAACCTTAGCAACTAGCATTGAAAGAGTTTCAGGTAAGGAGATTGAAAAGCAGGATTTAAACGGTCATGATACGGGGATAAAACTAGAAAAAGTTAATAACTGATTGTTATGGATTTAGGGGCTGTCTCATAAAACCATCTTACAAATTCAGCCCCGGGGTGTTTCAGAATGAATGAAGCTTAGGGTTTTGAAATTACAGCGACTTGGCACGTACGGCAGTACTAGCCAAGTCGCTGTAATTTCAAATAAGGCAGAAATTCGTCATTCTGATACACCCCCTTTCAACGTGTTTCATAGACATTCTCCACTTAATTTGATAACATTGGTAATATTATGTTATATTATAAAGTAGATAATAGTCTAATAAAGGGGGAGTAACAATGTTTAAATGGAGGGAAATCTATTCTTGTAATATTGAAGAAGTTGACAATCAGCATAAGAGGCTATTGGAAATTGGTTCGGATTTATCTAACTTAGTCCGTAATAAGGATGGCATAGACCGCTATGACGAGATTATGGAGCATTTAGGGGAGCTAAAAAACTATACAATTTATCACTTTAATTCTGAAGAAGAATTGATGGAGAAGTATGGATATGAGGGCTTAGATGAACATAAGAAAGCCCATAGAAACTTTATTGATAAGATTAACGAAATTCATTGTAAGGATATAGATGAGGACCAAAGGGGAGTTACAATGGAAATCTTAATTTTCATTGCGGATTGGATAGAGAATCATATCTTAAAGGATGACCATAGATATAAGGATTTTTTAAATGAAAAAGGTGTATTTTAGTAATTATTAAAGCCCTATTGATAGCTAAGGAATATAGGGCAATTTTTTGTCACACTTTCAAAATACTCGAATATTCTAATAGTGATGATAGTTTAGGGTTCACCAAAGAATAACTCCACATATTACTTAATTTTTTTATTCATTTTCTCTATTGTTTAATTAAAATATACTGGTGATTAAACACTTTGAAAATGAATAAAAGCTTCTTGTAATATAAAGAGCTTATTCTTATGTGACCCTTAAAAAGTATTTTGAGAGGTGTTGAATAAATGTTTAGATTCAATGGATTCAATGGTTTCTATCCAGCAAGTTTTTATGGAGGTAATTTCTTTAGAATGCCTTCTCATCCTACAGATGTTACTTATATCAGAATCTTTCATGCATCCCCTGATGCGCCGCCGGTTGATGTGTATTTAAACAATAATCTTGTAGTATCAAATTTGGGTTATAGAAGTTTTACTGAATATCTTCCAGTACCCTCTGGTGTAAGCAATGTAAAAGTTTTTCCTGCCGGGAACACCCAAAATCCAGTAATCAATACAAATGTAAATATACCACCAAATACCATATTAACGATAGCAGCAATTAATAAACTACAGAATATTAGCTTATATCCGATAGAGGATACTCCTATGCCTATACCAATGGGTAAGGTATATGTTAGATTTGGCCATTTGTCTCCTAATGCACCTGCTGTAGATATAAGACTACCTGATGGAACAAACTTATTTGAAGATGTAGAATACAAGGAGGTTACTAATTACAAACTTATAGACCCAGGAACATATACTTTAAATGTCTTTGCAGCAGGAACAGATAATAGGGTACTACATCTTCCAAATATTGAATTAAAACCCGATAGATTTTATAGTGTATATGCTATAGGACTTTTAGGAGAAAGACCGCCATTACAAGTAGTAATTCCTTTAGATGGTAACTCATATATAAGACCAAGATAATATAGATATAAAACTTGTAAAGATAAACTTACTCAAGTAGCCACTGAGAATCTTTTTAGCTCATGCTATAAACCTGTTTTGAATATAATAAATAGAGATTAAACAGGTTCATAAAAATCCCTCAAAAGGAAAACTCAGAGTCTGCTTTCGTTTATTAAGTTTGTAAGTTACTCATCTATAATGTATGAAATAAATACTGATTAAAGGACTCTCACTTTTATGGGTGGGAGTTTCTTCAGGTGGATTAGTCTCTATCTGAAGTCTAGAAATTTAGCCTTTGCTCAACTTAGCCCTTAAGGCTGCGTATCTATACTTATAGGATAAATCATAGCAATGCTATGTAAAGAAAAGCTTAAAAAACTCTTAATTTTGTTACAAGATTATTACAAATAGTAAAACTTGTTGTAAAAGCTAGGAAAGTCTAATATACTATACGTATAAATAAATTTTTATAAAGGAGGTTGTGTTAATGATTATCAGAGGATTATATATGGGGAAGAATTTTAGAAATGTTTACTCAATCTATATATCTAATACACAACCTTGGACTGCGAACTGTGATTGTTAGAGAGTTTCTGATAATGTAGTAATTAATTAAGATAGTAAAGCCATAGGTATGTGTATGTTACCTATGGCTTTAATTATTATATAGTGATATTATAGGGGACTTTATTAAATTCCATTTCTCCTAAAGCAATCTGAGGGAAACAATACTCCTTAGATTTTAAGCTAGGATTACTCTGTTCACTGTACTAATATTTATTGAGACATAGGTGTAACTGCCTATGTCTTTTTATATATAAATGGGAAGTCATAGAATTCTAAAATTTTTCTAAAGGAGGAATTGAGTTTAGAAAGAGCTAAGGCCTGAGAACTGAAAAAGGGTTTTTAGACTTCTTTCTTTTGTGAGAAGGGGGATGGGGAAAGATGTTGAAATTTTAAAAAATGGAGATAGGAAGCCTTTGGATTTTTTTAGAAAAACATGTGAAATAAAAAGAAATGTATGGCAAAATTGGAGGCTTAAAAGATGAAGAAGATGAAGCTTTTATTAAAATTTATGAAGGGTAATCGTTTACTGTATCTAGGGTCTATTTTAGCCGTAGGATTAGCTACATCCTTTGAGATTATGATTCCACTTGTATTAAAAGTTACAATAGATTCTATCATAGGTAATAAACCTATTGAAATACCTAATTGGATATCGGATTTTATTGAGATTGATGGTGGAAAATCCTTTCTTGTTCAGAATCTTTGGATCTGTGGAGGGGCTATAGTGGCATTAACAATTGGAAATGGTATTTTCCTATACTTAAAGGGCAAATGGTCTGCATCGGCTGCCGAATCCATGGCTAAAAATATTAGAGAAAGACTATATGACCATCTACAGCACTTATCCTATGATTACCATATTAGGGCTGAGACTGGAGATTTGATTCAAAGGTGTACATCGGATGTTGAAACCATAAGAAGGTTTTTAGCCGTTCAATTTGTAGAAATTGGAAAAGTCATATTCATGTTGAGTCTATCCCTATGGATAATGTCTTCTCTACATGTAACCATGACTTTAATATCAGTATCTCTAATTCCAGTAATATTTATATTTACTTTAGTATTCTTTTTTAAAGTAAAGGCGGCTTTTAAAATATCCGATGAAACAGAAGGCAGATTGTCAACTGTACTCCAGGAAAATTTGAGTGGAGTGAGAGTTGTTAGAGCCTTTGCTAGGCAAGAGTATGAAGTTAACAAGTTTGATATAAAGAATTCTGAATATAGGGATGTTACATATCGGCTGATGCGACTACTTGCCATGTATTGGTCATCCTCTGATTTACTATGCCTTTTGCAAATAGGTGCGGTCCTTACCTTTGGAGCCTACTTTGCTACACAGGGGGTAATAACCCTAGGTGTTTTGGTAGTATTTGTAACCTATGAAAGAAAGCTAGTGTTTCCAATAAGGCAGCTAGGAAGAATACTTAATGACTTTGGAAAAGCCTTAGTAGCAGTAGAACGTATAAATGAGATATTAGAAATAGAATTGGAAGATGGAATAGACGAAGGTATAAAACCACAGATAAAGGGTAATATAGAATTTCAAAATGTAAATTTTCAATATGATGAAAACAGACAGATATTGAAAAATGTTTCCTTCAAGGTCAAAGGTGGTGAGACAATAGCTATATTAGGAGCAACTGGTTCTGGAAAGACATCCTTAGTTAACCTATTGCTAAGACTTTATGATTATGACCAAGGGCAAATATTGATTGATGGTATACCCCTTAGGAATATAAATAAAAAATGGCTTAGGCAGAAGATTGGTATAGTTTTACAAGAACCCTTTCTGTATTCTAAGACCTTAAAGGATAACATAGGAATTACCGAGACAAACATATCAGAATCGGAAATATATGAGGCATCGAAGATTGCGTCAATCCACAATGTAATACTGGATTTTGAGGATGGCTATAAAACCTCTGTGGGAGAAAGGGGAGTTACCTTATCAGGAGGACAAAAGCAGCGTGTTGCCATTGCAAGAACCATAATTAGAAACTCTCCCATCCTAATATTTGATGATTCCCTGAGTGCCGTCGATACCGAGACAGACTTGGCAATAAGAAGGGCTTTGAAGGAGAGAAAGAAAGGAGTTACCACATTTATTATATCCCATCGTATTACCACCCTGTCTGAGGCAGACTTAATATTGGTCCTTGAAGAAGGTGAAATAGTCCAGTCGGGGAAGCATGAGGAACTAATTGAACAAGATGGATTATATAGACGTATATGGTCAATACAGAATTCCCTTGAAGAAGACTTAAGAGAGGGAGTAAAGGCTAAAGTTGAAAGGGCTTTATCCTAGATTACGAAGAAATAGTTATGATTTTACCATTGCTGGGGGAAAGTTCTAGGATAATTAGCCCTATAATTTCTAAGATAGCCTATAAACCTGAAATTAACTCTATAGCTTTGAACTATAAGAATTAGGAAAGGATAGATTCAAATGAGTGAGATTAGAGAGCAGGATTATAATGAAGGATTTAACATAGAACTTTGGAAGAAATTAATGGGTTTTGCAAAGCCGTATAGAAAGAACATGGTTATAATTGGAGCTATGATGATAATTTTAGCAATTATAGAGGTGACATTTCCAATTATGACAAAATATGCAATTGACAACTTTGTTATTCCTGAAAGGCTTGAGGGCCTATCTATATTTGCCTTATTGTATATTCTATTAGTAATTTTGCAATCGTTTGTGGTGTGGATATTTATTGCAGAAGCAGGAAAGGTGGATACAGGAATATGTTATCATATCAGAAAGACAGGATTTCAAAAGCTTCAGGAGTTATCCTTTTCATATTTTGATAAAACCCATATAGGTTGGATAATGGCACGGATGGTTTCAGATACTAAAAGACTTGGAGACACTATTTCCTGGGGAATAGTTGACCTTGTTTGGGGAAGTACTGTGATGCTTGTAATATCCGTTGTAATGATTCGTATGAATTGGAGACTAGCTCTAATAGTTCTAACGGTAGTTCCAGTCCTGGCCATTGTGAGCATTTACTTTCAAAGGAAAATTCTAAGCGCCTTTAGAAAGGTAAGGAAGACAAACTCCCGTATAACTGGAGCCTTTAATGAAGGGATAATGGGGGCAAAGACTAGCAAAACCTTAGTAAGGGAAGAAAAAAATCTCGAAGAATTTGTTGAAATTACTGGTGAAATGTATAGTTCATCTGTAAGAGCGGCTGTTTTTTCATCCCTATATTTACCCGTAGTTATTACACTAGGAAGTATAGGTACAGGATTAGCACTATGGCGTGGTGGAGAAGGAGTAATCACAGGAACCTTGACCTATGGAACCCTTGTGGCATTTATATCATTTACAATACAGTTTTTTCAACCAGTTAGGGAGCTTGCGAGGATATTTGCTGAATTTCAATCGGCCCAAGCCTCGGCTGAAAGAATTATTTCTATGATTGAAAGGGAACCGGATATTAAGGATATCCCACAGATAACTAGTATTTATGGAGATTCCTTTAAGCCCCTTAAGGAAAACTGGACTGAAATAAAGGGGGACATTACTTTTAAAAATGTATCCTTTGCCTACAAAGATGGAGAAAAGGTGCTAAATGGATTTAATATCCACATAAAGGCAGGTGAAACAATAGCCTTGGTTGGAGAAACTGGTTCTGGAAAGAGTACAATAGTGAATTTAGCCTGTCGCTTTTATGAGCCTACTAAGGGGGAAGTATTAATTGATGGAGTAGATTATCGTAAAAGGTCACTTTTATGGCTCCATTCTAATTTAGGCTATGTTTTGCAAAGTCCCCATCTTTTTAGTGGGACAATAAAGGAAAATATCAAATATGGTAGACTAAATGCAAGGGATGAAGAAATCGTAAGGGCAGCTAAACTAGTTAATGCCCACGGTTTTATAATGAAGCTAAGGGATGGATATGACTCTGAGGTTGGAGAAGGCGGCAGCCGTTTATCCACTGGAGAAAAGCAGTTGATATCCTTTGCTAGGGCTATATTGGCCAATCCTAAAATATTTGTTCTCGATGAAGCTACTTCCTCCGTAGATACAGAAACAGAACAGCTTATACAAGGTGCAATTGGTCAGGTCTTAGAGGGTAGAACAAGTTTCATAATTGCCCACAGACTATCTACTATTCGCTTAGCCGATAGGATTTTAGTTATCAGTAAAGGTCAAGTTATAGAAGAAGGGAATCACTATCAACTGATTAAGGAAAAAGGACATTATTATAGATTGTATACAAATCAATTTATGGATGAGCAGAAAACAATGTTACTTCATAGAGATAGTTGATATTTGAGACTAAAGAAAAGCTATTAATTTATATATACCCATGAAAAACTCTAGAAGTATTGAGGATTTTAACATGTATAAATATGTTGTGTTATGTATAAAAAATTTTATATGGTATAATAAAGGAGATTGTATGATACTAAAAGAACTATTAACTATATACAATCTGCATTATAGGTCTATGTCTTCATTGTGGTGATAATTAATAATTTTTTTGAAGGAAGGTATATGATGATGAATCAATGTGTAAAGAAAATTCAAAGAGACTCAATAATAGTAGATGCTCATATCGATTTGTTATACGATGTAGAAATGCAAAGGAGAAAGGGAAACACAAAGATTATAGAAACCCAGTATCTACCTCAGTTTGTGGAAGGTGGGGTAAATTTAGTTGTATCATCAATATATATTAACGATATGTTTATACCTGAAATGGCATTGAGAAAAGCATTAAATCAAATTAGTGCTTTACATTCTGAGATAGATGAATCTCCAGATAAAATAATGTTATGTAAAGACTTTGAAGATATAGATAGAGTGATAGAAGAAGGAAAGATAGGAATAATGCTGTCCTTTGAAGGGGTAGCTCCCCTATACAATGACTTAAGTCTTTTAAGGGTTTTTTATGAATTGGGAGTAAGATTTGTAGGACTTACCTGGAGCAGAAGAAATTTTGCCGCTGATGGGTGCAAATCTCTAGAGGTACGTGAAGGAACAAGGGGCGGATTAACGGAGTTTGGAATAAAATTAGTTGAAGCATCAGAAGCTTTGGGGATAATTATAGATGTGAGTCATATGAATGATGAAGGGTTTTCGGATATTATAAAGATATCTCAAAAACCTATCATAGCCTCCCATTCAAACACAAAGGCCTTAGCAAAGCATCCTAGAAATCTTACTGACGAACAGATTAAAAGTATAGCGTCAAAGGGTGGAGTTATTGGTATGAATGTCGCAAGCCTCTTTGTGGCAGAGGATAGTAAAAATGCAAGTATTAAGCATCTACTAGAGCATGTGGATTATATTGTAAACCTAGTAGGTGTTCAGCATGTTGGGTTAGGATTTGATTTTTGCGACAGACTTTTTGAAAACGTTTCTGTAGAATTTGAGACGAGTTCATCCCGTAGTGCCTTTGATGTAATGAAAAGTCATGTTGAGCTAGACCAATTTATTGATGGTTTATTAAAGAAAGGATATAGTGAGGCTGACATAGAGTTAATACTTGGTAAAAACTTTCTTAGGATTTATAAACAAGTTTTTAGAGGATAGATAGGATAAAAAATGGACATTATCTTTAATATCTGTTATTATGGGCATAGACTATGTATAAAGGAGAATAAAAAATGAAGGAAAACAAAGTATTAGCAATAGTTAAAGGGAAGGAAATAACTGAAGCAGATGTAAATGTGCTTTTACAAAACCTTATTTCTCAGGGAAACAGCAATTTTAACTCTGAGGAAGGTAAGAAGCAGCTATTAGATGAGCTTATTAATCAAGAATTATTTTACTTTGAAGCTAAAGAAAAGGATTATGATAAGGAAGATGGATTTTTACAGGAACTTGAAATAAATAAAAGAAATATTCTTAAAAATTATGCCTTAAAGAAACTTTTAAGCAGTGCAAGTGTGACACAGGATGAGATAGAAAATTATTATGATGACAATAGGGAAAGTTTTAAAACAAGGGAAAGCGTTAAAGCTAGCCATATCCTTGTTAAAGATGAAGAAAATGCAAATGGTATATTAAAGGAGATTGAAAATGGATTATCCTTTGAGGAAGCTGCTAATAAATACTCTACATGCCCTTCAAAGGCAAAGGGTGGAGACCTAGGCCAATTTACAAAGGGACAGATGGTGCCAGAATTCGAAAATGCAGCATTTGGTATGAAGGAAGGAGAAATAAGCAAGCCTATAAAGACACAGTTTGGATTCCATATTATAAAATTAGTTGATAAGCAAGAGCCGACTGTAAGCAGCTTTGAAGAAGTTAAGGATCAAATTAGCAACTTTCTTTTAGGTAGAAAACAAAATAATTTATACATAAGTAAAACTACGGAGCTAAGAAATAAATATGAAGTAAAGGTTTATGAATAATAACTAGCTATATGATTCTAGAGTCCAATAAAGTAAGCACCATCAATATTATTGAATTTAAATAACATTGATGGTGCTTTATTGCTGTTTAAAAGAGACAAATATTTATATATGCTTTGCGAATTCTTTACCAAGCTCTACACATTTTTCCAATGTTTCCTCAGAGGGAAAGAATTTTTTAGCTAGGGGCTCAAAGGGTACCTTGAAGCTCATTTGCTTTAAAAGGGTATCGGCCATCTTTATCCCTTCCCCACTCCAGCCGTAGGAACCAAATACTCCTGCTACCTTACTCATGTTTGCCATTGGGTCTATAACTGAAAGTACATCCCACATAGGCTTAACCATAGTCTTATTAATTGTAGGGGAGCCTAAGAGGAGACCCTTAGAATTATTAATAACTAGATGAACCTTTGCAGGGTCTTCATGCTCTACGTCTAAATACTCTACCTTAACACCTTCAGATTCTAGACCCTCTTTAATCTTTTCTGCCATAAGCATTGTGTTGGTGTAGGCAGAAAGATAGAGGACAGCCACTTGTCTTTGATTTCTATTCTCCACAGCATTCTTTGACCATTCTACGTATTTTTCTATGCTATAGCTTGGATTTTCTGAAAGTATGGGACCGTGGGAAGTAAGTACAGTTTCTATATCAAAATCCTTAACCTTATTAAAGGCGTTGAGCACATGTTGGGCAAAGGGCTCTACTATACACTCATAGTAATGTTTAAGAGACTTCTTATAATCGTCTCCATGTACAGCCTTAGGGTCAACAGAGCAATAATGGGAGCCAAAGGCATCACAAGTGAACAGTACCTTTTCAGTTTCATCGTATACAAACATTGTATCTGACCAATGTAGGAATGGAGCAGTAATAAATTTTAACTTTTTACTTCCCACATCAAGGGTTTCTCCGTCTTTAATAACATGACAATTGAACTCCCCGTTTATCTGTTCCCTTAAAAAAATACTGGCAGCTTTTGTACAATAAACCACTACATCGGGGTTAATTTCAAGAACGTATTTTAAACTTCCTGAATGGTCGGGTTCAGTATGGTTTATGATTACATAATCTAAGTTTTTAATATCCACCAATTTATTTAATTTTTCCATAAACTCATCCTTGAAATTAGCCTTTACAGTATCAATCAATACCTTTTTTTCATCATCGATGAAATAGGAATTATATGTTGATCCATACTCAGTCTCCATTATAATATCGAAAACTTCTAAATCTGGGTCTAAAACCCCTGTCCAAAATATATTTCCTTTTACATTAAAAGCATCCATGTAAATATAGCACCTCCTAAAAATATAAACGTATCCTAGATATAAATTTAACATAGTAAACCTTAAATTATACCTGAGCAAATTGTATAATTAACATTTTAAAAAACTTACTACTATAAGTTTTTTTATTTTTAAACTAATGATTAACCATAAAATTTGTTCTATTAAATTATACCCTATCCCATTTAACTATAAACAAAATTTTACAATTAAATAACCTAAATTAAAATTTTGTACCTAGAATAAATTTTAGATAAAATAACCAAATTTTCTAATAAAAATGACATAAATCACAGATATATGTATGGTTTATGGATATTATATAAATAAGTGAGGGAGGTTGTATAATCCAAATCTATCCCTTACTCCCACAAGGGGCTTCTGTATATAATATTTTTCTGATAAAAGGAGGAGTTTTTATGGATAAAAGGAAATTGCAGGAGGAATTTAAGGAAGAAATAGGTTTTGTACCGCCGGGAGTGATGGTATCCCAGAGTTTTGGAGAGAGCTTCCAGAAGATAATTTCAGAGTATCATCATGAAATATGGAGAGATGGTGTGATTCCTTTAAAATACAGATATCTAATAGCACTTGCAACAGCAGTATTTGGCGAAAATGAAAGAAGAGCTAAACTGGAAATGAATAAGGCAATAAAATATGGAGCAACTAAAGAAGAAATAATTGAAGTATTGAAGCAGCAGGTATGGATGAAGGGGGCACCAACCTTGGTTCAAATAGCTCCCCTTATTAAATATATGGAAAGTAAGCTTTAGAGAAGCGTCGATAGACGCTTTTTTAGTAGGCTTTTATCATAATTTTCATATTATTTGTTAAGTATTAAACAGTTTAATATTCTTTTTCTCCGGTAAGCCCTCACCGATTAATTTTTTAAGGAAGAGGTCCGGGTGAATATATGTATATCCTAATGCATTTTTGATTGTCACAAGTCTTAATCTTATAAGTCTTACAGACATATCCAGCTCCTCTGAAACAACTTGATAGATTGTTTCGATATTGTTGTAAATTGAAGCAGTTTGTAGTAGTATTTGAATTAGAGACCTATAGCTACTATTAAGTTTATGATTTTCAAAAAAGGCATCTGTTTTTTTAGCAACTTCGTTATTATGGATTACAATGTGTTTTTCCGTATCGGTTTCATAAATGATTTTTAAGGACTTTATAGATTTTTCCATTAAAATCTCAATCTTTTTCTTATCATCCTCATTACTTCTATCATTATCAATAATTAAAATGTTCATGCTAGCACCTCTGAAGTATTTATTTTAGAAACTTTTTATCTACCTCATTCTATGGATTTTAGATTACTAAAGTTAACACATAGAATGACTAAAAAAATATTTATAGTTATTTAAGGTTGTCTTTAAATCTCTCTATACAACCTTTGATGGGATACATAGCAAGATAACTATGTATTCTACTATACATATTTTATAACATGATAGAAATTGAGGCAATGGAATCGTGTTCCAAAATATGTAAAAACAATCCAGCGTTTACTTTGTGTATATATTAAACAAATAATGTGTATAAAAACCATATAAAAACGAGGGGAAAAATGCTGTAATTTAGGATAATATGTCGAAATTTTGTCTGGTGAGTATAGGTGGGCTTAAAAAACATAATTTTTTACAAAAAAACTATTTACTTTATTATTAGAAAAGAAACCCAGTAGTATTTACTGGGTTCAGATTGTTGACAAAGTCAACAAGATGACAGGCTTTTGAGAAATCCGAAGTTCGAGGCGTGCTGAAACCGAGAGGCCGCAGCGTATAAAGAAATACGTAAGGGTTCTCGGTTTCAGTAACAACAAAGAAATTCGGGTTTGTCAATAGCCTCAACCCAGTAGTATTTACTGGGTTTCTTTTCTATTTAGCTATTGGGTTTTCTATGTAGGGCAAATCAGTTGGTGCTACTAACAATGGATGTACATCTGGTGTTGCAAAACCATAGGATGTCGCAGAGAAAACGATAATAAGTGTTAGTATTAAGCCATAAACTTTCTTTTTCATAAGCCTAACCTCCTTCTTCCTTGAATGATGTTGTCTAATATAACTTTTATATCCCATGAACAAGCCTTTAGTTCCTTATCATATTCCTCATCGGAACCCTTTACCAGCTTGACAATTAGGTCATCTAACTCTTGGAGAACTTCTATATTTTCATATATTTTTCCATAGTTTATTATGGTTTTAATTCCTGCAATAATAACATCCTTATAAATGAAAAAATCATCTACCCTTTCTAATAATTCCTTTAGCTTTTCTATTATTTGCTTCGATTCTCCCTTTAAAATTTTTATTTGAACATAGGTTTGATAGTATATAAAGCTCTTAGATATGTCTTTGTCACCAAGATACTTAAATGCCTGTTTTATGTAGTGTAGGGCCTTTTCATAGTTTCCAATAAGCTTATAGACATCTGCTAAATTATTATAGACCACACTTTTATTAAAATCTTCTTCAAAGATTTCTAGAGCCTCGTTATAATATTTTATAGCTTTCTGAAAAGTATCTTGTTTTTTACATACGATTCCTTGCTTCCCATACACTAGTCCAATATTCATTATTGCAAAGCCTAGTTGAAAATTTTCCTTAGCGAAACTTAAGGCTTCTACAAACATTTTTTTAGACACCTCAATTTTCTCCGGGTCCTCTGCATACATACAACTATACAGAACGCCCCTTCGATAATAGTAATAAAATAACATACTGTTATCCTTTAGCTTAGGTAAAAAGACCTCGGCCTTTTCAAGTATATCCTTACTCTTAGAATAGTCGTGCTTGAAAAAATACATTAGGCCCAGGAGAGACATAGAGGATACTAAAAAATCGTAGTCATTTTTCACTCCACCTATTGCCCATCGCATATATTCTATAGCGAAACCCATATCCTTTTTATTGTAGTAGTATATGGAAATATTCCTATTCATCTTAGCAATTTCCAAGGACATATTACTTTCCAGACATAACTCCTTTAGTCTTTTAAGGACTTTTATATCCTTCTCATCCCTATAGGCTTCGATATTTTCAAAAACATTTTCGACAAGTCCTGTGATTTGCTGTATATCAGATAGTACTATCTCATCATATCCCATGTTTAGCTTATTAACTAATTTCAACTTAAATGAGTTGGGCATTTTTGCACTTCTAAGATAACGTCGCAGGGAATCGGGATATAAGTCGATTAAGTTAGCAAATTCATCTAAGGAGTTAAACTTTTCTAATATTTTTTCCTTTATTTGCTTTCCCTGGGATTTAATTTTTATATCTTTAAATTTTAGCTTATCCATAAATATCACCATTTTTTACTTAAGTCTTGAGCCTATAAAATAGTTAAACTAACTATTTTATAGAGTCGTTTTTAGTTATAAAATAGTCTATAAAAGTAGACTTGTTACATATTATATCATATTATGTAATATAATGCAGCTATGCAATTTTGATAAAAAAATATGCATTTATTCTCAAAATTTTACTTTTATAGTCTATCATCAAAATATTTAATTCTATTATATGTTACACTATTATCTTTAAATGTTTGTTAAAATTTATTTATATTATATTGAAACAATATCAAACTTTAATTCATACATGTTAAAAATATCAGTGCTTCTATGATTTTTGACATGTGTAAATTACCTTTTAATTTGTTTAACTATATCAAAATAAAAGTGAAAGGGAGGCTGTAACATCCCTAGAGAAAATTTTGATGAAATTATTCGTATTTTATCTAAAAAACTCGAAATATATAAAATTTTATAATTTGTTATTATATCGATTATATTCTAATCTAAAGTTTAGGGAAGCTGTTAAAAAAATTAGTGTTTCTAAGGGTTTCAACAAAAAATATCAAAAATATCTTTGTTAAAATATTTACATATTTTTCAAAACATTTCTAACTTTTAGAAACATTAAGTAAATATTACAAACTAATCTTTTTTAATTTTTAAGATTATATTGTCTTTTTATGTTGTAATATATACTAATAAATTGTAGTTATTAATGAGGATTTATGATAATATTTGAGAGAGGATTAATAAGTTTACAAGGAAAAATATAGGTAGATGATGAAGAAGTGTGCTACTTTTAGAAAAAATTTAAATTTCACTTCTTCTCTATTGTGTTAGGCCATAATTTAAGTGAGGTTGTATATTATATGAAAACATTTTTGAAAAAGAATTTAAATAATAGGTTTTTAGCATGCATTATAATTATATATGTTATAATGCTTTTTCTTAGTTACTATCTATACGCCCTAGTTATAAATATATATAATTTAAACGTTGTCTTAAGTATAATTATAACATATTATATCTTTATAGATAGGCTTCAAACAAAAAAAATTATAATTTCATATTTTTTGAGAATTATTCCTGTATCAATATTTATAATAGTATGTATATTAATAGTTCCTAAATTTACATATAAAGAGGCTGAAGGTATAGTTTTAGAGAATTATAAAAAGACATCAAATAATTTTGCTATTGCTCAAGTTAATCCTAAAAGAATTAGAGCTATTGAGAGTCCAAATATTTTTGTTAAATATTATTATTTACTATCACTAAAAGTAGAGGATGACATTAAATATTATATTCTAAATCCGGTAAATGGAGAATCTGTCGAGACTGAAAAGCCTTGGAATGTTATAGAAAATTAAATAATATACTTTATCTGATTAGATTCTATACAAGGGACGGGGTTGTTGACATTTTTAAATTTACCTAGTTTTTAGTTCAAAGGCAGCTAATCTAACAAGAGTAATTAAAAAATCATAATCTTCAGATATACTAATTAAGTAGATGAGTAGACTAGAAAAAATCTGAATTCTATTACAATTGAAAAAATCAAGGAAAAGACGACCCAATATTAACAAACTACTTAGTAAATAAAGCAATACCATTTGGCTCATACGCTAAAGCTTGAAGTTGCTAATAAAATAGAGTGGGTATGTTACACTTAATTAGACAATCAAAACTCGTACATGATATAATAAATAAACTTAATTTGGAAATTAATCATTTCTAATAAGTCTAAAAGATACAAAGAAGAATTCAGAAATCAAATAGTTAAATTAATACAGTAGCAAAAGCTAGTCAGGTTTCCTATAGTATGTTTAATTTTAGCAATCCTGACGGTCCTTTAATAATGTTTTATAAATTGTTTTAGGGGGAATATAAATGAAAAGGTTCATTTTTATCACACTTGTTATTGGAGCCATTTTTGTCATTTGGATGGCTATAAATCATTTAAATCCAAGCATTGACATTACATCTGAATATGCAAATGGCAAAATTACAACGTATGTAAAGGCAAAAGGCATTCAGAATATCACATCTACAGAATTTCGATACAGAGCATATTTTCTAGATCAATATGTGAATGTTGAGCCAAGAGTAGAAACTTATTCATTTTCAGATTATGAAGAGAATCATATATTTGAAATATGGGAAGATTTATTGCGAGGTAAGAAAGATTATCTTGAAGTTGAAGTTGTTATCACCTATGATGATGGAACCCAGGAGATGACGGAAAATGTAGTCATTCAAGACATTAAGCAGAAGGTATATGATGATTTTGTGATTTCTCCAGACATAGTAGACGATAGAGTTTATTATCGTGCAGACGGCCTTACAGCGATTATTAGCAAAGACTCCTATGATGAAGAAATTATATTCTATTCTAACTCAAATAGTGAACATGCTAATATTTCAGTAGGCTTTCAAAAAGATTATGCTTTATACCCTTTAAATTTGTTTGGTGTCATATCCAAAGTAGAGGCATCGGAAAAGAATTTTGAGGGAATATCACCTGTGGATTTTACAAAAGACTCAGGTGTAGAGGAATCTTATATTGTCGTTGAGTACAGCATGATTGAATTAGCATGGGACGGTTTTTACCCATATGACCTCAATGGAAATGAAGTATTTTATGAAGGTAAGATAGGTGATACAGACATCGGTCTTGTTAGAGACAATGAAATCCCTGAAATTTCAAAGGTGAGTTATGAAAAATACAATCAGATGCGAAATAAGATACCAAATATAACATTTAAAATCTCTAAATGATATCTCAACACTCTACGGTCAATTTTTACCTGGCTATCGAAGGAACGGGGTTGTTGACATTTTTTAATTTACCTAGTTTTTATTTCAAAGTTATCTAACCTAACAAGAGTAATTAAAAAATCCTAATCTTCAGATATACTAATTAAGTAGATGAGTAGACTAGAAAAAATAAGAAGCTATACAGACAAAGAGAGATGATGCTTAAGCATCCCTCTGGGAGAACAAAAAGAGGACTAGGCTTTACATACTTTCTTACAAGGAGTAATGAAAGTATTAAAGCAGAGTCCTTTATACATTTTTTATATATAATCTCAAAAAAGTAGCAAATATTATTGGTGATAGGGGAATAATTCAAAAGCTAAAAGTCTCTATTGTATACTTTATTAGACTATCTTCCATTTTATAGAATAATTTATTCTTAGAAATACAGAATCTAAATCGAAATATTCCCATAGGGATTTATATATAAAATAAATGGAGCTAATGTTCTAAAATCTCTATTAGTGCAACAACTACCACAGTAACAAAAGATCTGTTATTATCTTGGAAATTACCACTTCCATCTTTCAGAAGGCCCGTTATACTAACTGAAATTCTATTTCCATCTGTTATACTTTGTACGACTTCTATTTCCGCCTCTTTTACATGATGGTCTTTACCAGGATACTGAAGGTTAAATCCTTTAATAAATACTTCAGAATCCATGATATTTCCATCAAAAATAAATTCATGAGTCTTTTGAGTAAGAGTTATTTTTGCAGTTTGAAATTCTGTACGCATAAACGTTGACATTTAACTCACCTCCAATCATAATTGGTTTTTTCGTTATTTATTAATATAATTTAAATGATTCCTCATATTTGGAGTTTGATTAGGTCGTCTCCCTGTTGCCATTACATGTATATGCAGGTTTATTTAAGAGGTTACTATTTTTTTCTTTTACTGTGCTTTTTGAACAAAAAACGAAAAAAATATCCAGGGGACGGGGTTGTTGACATCCTACTATTTTAGTTACAACCTACCCTTTGAAAGTAAAGGTCTTAAATAGCCCGTCCTCTTATGAAACATTAAATTAACGGGTTTTTCAAAATAAAAAAACTGTGGTAACTCTTAATTCAAGAATTACCACAGCTTTAATAAAGAAGTTTAAACTATTTATTCAATTCTTCTAAAAGTGTTTCTAAGTCGATACCATGAACCATAGCAGCTTGCTCTAAAGATTCCATTTGAGCTGAAGGGCATCCTAAACATCCCATTCCATATCTCATTAGGATTTCAGCAGACTTTGGGTTCATCCTTAGAATGTCGCTTATTAAAGTATCCTTAGTTATTTGCATATTAATATCCTCCCTCAAATTAGTAATTTTTAAAATAATTTTAAAACATGTTATTTATTATTAACAGGAATCGTTTATTTATAATAGGATAGAGCTATAAACTTACATTTAAATTTTTAAAATACCCTATATTTCAAGGAAATTTTAAAAATCAAAATTTGAAAGATTTATTACAGTATATATCCATAAAACGATTACCCTGCCCTTATCCTTTGATGGGTAACTTTATTTGAGCAGCTTATTTTCTATTTAGCCCTAGATTCTCTTTAGAGCTTATTACTGGTATGTAAAGGATTTATGTTAAATTTTTAATAGACATTTTCTATTATACCAGATTCTAAGTTTTCGTAAAGGCTAATTTTATTGAAGGACTAAGGGTAAAAATTCAATTAATTATTATTATAAACATAAAGTATCAGGTAAAATATGACTTAAATCACAAAATAGAAAATTTTTGTTTCTTTTTTAAGTTACCCAAATATTCTAAGCTATAAACCTGTAGATTAGGTATTGTATATATAGTATTTAGGTTATGGTTTTTTTATACTTTGAAACACATTTATTTTGTGGTCATACTACATTAGAATCTAAAATAAATTTTTCTGAAATAGTGGAAGAGTCTACATTCCTTCATTAGAATTTATTAATACTTGAAGTAACGTTACTCAAAGTAGAAAATTAAATGTAAACAATATCCATTAAATATGGTACACTAAACTTAGATGGAAATATTAGGAGGGATGACTTTGAAAAAAGTAGTTGTTGAAAGCTTTACAATGGATCATACAAAGGTAGAAGCCCCATTTGTTAGAAAGTGTGGTGTCATCGAAACACCAAAGGGTGACATTATAACAAAGTTTGATTTGAGGTTTACCCAACCAAATAAGGAAGCCATGCCTACAGGTGTCATTCATGCTATAGAGCATCTATTGGCGGGCTTTATACGAGAAGAAACAGATGATGTGATAGATATCTCGCCCATGGGCTGTAGGACAGGATTTTATCTTATTTTAATGGGAGAAAATGAAGAAGAAAAGGTTGCAAATGTTCTTGTAAAAGCTTTGGACAAGGTATTGTCAGCCAATGAGGTTCCTGCACTTAATCCTGTACAATGTGGAAATTACAGAGATATGTCATTGTTTGGGGCAAAGGAGTATTCTAAAGTGGTATTGGATAAGCTTAGGGAAAAATATAGTTAAATAAGGGAATTTACCGGGATTAATATTTAATAATCTAAACGCCAGTTGGCGTTTCAGGCTTTTGACAAATCCGAATTTCTTCGTTGTTGCCTAGGCCGAGAACCTAGTCAATAAAATTTTAGAACGAACTGATAAGTTCGTGGGAAATTTTATGGTATTTGCTAAAAGCAAATAGACTTCCTTTTTTTATTATACGCTGCGGCCTCTCGCTTTCAGCACGCCTCGAACTTCAAATTTGTCAAAAGCCTATCATCTTGTAGACTTTGTCTACAATCTGAAACGCCAATTGGCGTTTTTTTTTATAAATCATAGGATTAAATTAAAACTACTAATTTATATGTATTAAAACTTCCTACAGGGGTAGAGTATTTTAATAAGTGGCAATTGAGTTTTCTATATGGACTTCATAGAGCATATTATTAATTAAAATACTAATCCTAGGATTAAGGCTTTTAAGGTGCTAAAAAATAACTTGGAAATCTCTAATTTCAAGAGCTTCTAGGGAGCTTTTCATAAAAAAAGAAGGTAATTCAGAACAATTGTCGAAATATAATAAATATT
>JAKSBP010000363.1 GCA_022361035.1 Clostridia bacterium | reverse complement strand
TAATAGAAGGATGGCAATAATCATAATCTACGTGGTCAGTAAAACATATTTCCTTCAATTGAAATTCTATAGCCCTTTCAACAATATCCTTCATTTCAGCTTCACAATCAGAAGAAAAATGACTGTGAACATGATAATCATAGTACATTACAATCACCCCTATATAACGAAGTTGTAGGTTGAAAGCCATAGGTTTTAGGTTTTTTAGGTATTAAAAAACGAAGAGAAATAGATTTTTATGACTCAGAATGTCTACTTAAAAAACCTTTGACCTAGAACTTTTCTATATATAGTTTATCATTAAATATCAGTATTAAAAGCATAAAAGGAAATAAAAATATTTTTCGAATATTACAAATATTAAAATATTAAATTTTTATATTGACTAATTTGGAAAGAGGTATTAAAATAATATCTAAATCACTGTTCGCTTTAACACGATAAAGCGATAAATTATTAAAGTGGAAGTTGGTGTATGCTATGGTCCATTACAATGAAATTTCTCCAGAGGGAGTAGAAGATTTACACAGTGAGGAATATGAATTTAAAGAAGATATAATTACCAAAGTCAAGGGTGTTTTCAGGAGCTTTGGTTGTAGACAAATAGTAACTCCTAGCCTTGAATACTATGATTTATACAATGGAATAGAAGGAGTTTTACCAAAGGAGAATATGTTTAAACTCATAGACAATAATGGAAGGATATTAGTTTTAAGGCCCGATGCAACTATTCCTGTGGCTAGGATGACTGCTAGTAACTATAAAAATAATAATGAAATAATGAAATTTTCATATGTTTCAAATATTTTTAGAACAAATAAAACCCGTAAAGGAGATAAGAGGGAGTTTATTCAAGGGGGAATTGAATATTTTGGTAACACAAAGCCAGATTGCGATGCTGAAGTAATAGCAATAGGTATCAAATGCCTATTAGAATGTGGCTTTAAAGATTTCCATATAGATTTAGGGCAAGTAGAATTCTTGAATGGTCTTATCAATGAAGCAAGTCTTAATAAATTTGAAAAGCTTCAGATTCACAAACTGATTGAAAATAAGAATTATGGTGATTTAAAACAATTTCTTGAAGGCACGAATATGGAATCGAGCCTTAAGGAGAGATTTTATAGGATTCCAAAGCTCTATGGAAGACCAGAAAAGGTTCTAGTTAGGGCTAGAGATTTAGTTATAAATGAGAGGATGGAAAGGGCCCTTAAAAATTTAGAAGACATATACTCTATACTTAGAGATTATGGATTTGATAAATATATAATATTCGACTTGGGCTTTACAAAGGAGGAGGGATATTATACAGATATAATTTTTAAGGGGTACGTATGTAACTTTGGAGAAGTGGTTCTAAGTGGTGGAAGATATGACAATTTAACAAAGCATTTTGGAGTCAAAAAGGCTGCCTGTGGCTTTGGGTTAAATATAAATAAATTAATCGAGGTGATGAAAATGTATGATATTAAGAGAGAGGAAAATTGCTTTACCGATTATTTAGTTCTCTACAGAGAGGAATTGAGAAGCAGTGCCATAAAGCTTTCTCAAAGCTTAAGGGAGAGAGGTTTTATAGTTGAATCCGATTCCTATGAAGATAATATAAAATTTCATATAAAAAATTCTACCTTTAGAAATACAAGGGAAATCATTGAAGTAGAAGAAAATTTCTTAAAAATTATAGATATTTGTAAAAATCAGATTAAGAAATACAGTATAAATCAATTTTACAAAATTCTAGATTGTAACGAAACCATAGCATCTATACACTAGGGGGAATTTTAGTGGATACGGTTAAAATAGCCCTAGCAAAGGGGAGACTGGCTGAGGATACAATAGCTTTACTTAAAAAGATAGGTATAAGCTTTAAAGAATATTCCAAAAAAAGCAGGAAGTTGATATTTAAAGATGATACGGAAAGAATCAAGCTAGTATTTGTAAAATCAATTGATATACCTACCTATGTTGAGAAGGGTGCTGTTGATATAGGAATAGTAGGTAAAGACATACTTATGGAAGATCGGGCAGACGTATATGAGATATTGAACCTTAACATTGGAAGGTGTAAAATTTGTGTTGCTGGATTTGAAGATTATGATTTCAATCCCAATAAGAAGTTGATTGTGGCATCTAAATATCCAAATATAGCTAAGAATTACTTTAATAAAAAGGGAATTTTAACTGATGTAATAAAGATAAACGGCTCAGTTGAGCTAGCTCCCATATTAGACCTTTCAGATGTCATTGTAGATATAGTGGAGACAGGTAATACACTAAAAGAAAATGGATTAGTCATACTTGAAGAAATTCATGACATAAGTGCAAGGCTAGTAGTAAATAAAGTTAGCCTCAAGACTAAAAATGATGAGATAGAAGGGCTTATTAATGGGCTAGAAAGTATTCTTTAAGGTTGGAAAGGGGAGTCATGGAGTTGAAGGTCATTGAAATAGAAGGTAAAAATTACAAGGAAATAATAGATTCTCTACTTGATAGGGGAGAAGATGATTTTACTGAGGTTGATGGGATTGTTTACAAGATACTAAAGGATGTTAAAACAAAGGGAGACAGAGCCTTAATTGAGTATACTTCCCAGTTTGACAAAGTGGACTTAGATAGTATTAAGGTCACAGTGGAAGAAATAGAAGAAGCCCTTCAGATAGTAGGGGATGAGTTTATAGACATTTTAAAATCAGCTAAAGAAAACATAGCTTTGTACCACCAAAAACAACTACAGAATTCATGGATGACCAATGATGAAGAGGGCATTATATTAGGGCAGATAACAAGACCCTTAGGAAGGGTTGGAATATATGTTCCCGGAGGAAAGGCAGCCTATCCATCTACAGTTCTAATGAATGCCATACCTGCCAAAACAGCAGGAGTTCCTTCTATAGCTATGGTTACTCCACCCAATAGGGATGGAAAGGTTAATCCCTATATTTTGGCAGGTGCAAGGATTGCGGGAATAGATGAGATTTACAAAATAGGAGGTGCACAATCCATAGGGGCCTTGGCATATGGAACGGAAACAATAGATTCTGTAGATAAAATAGTCGGACCAGGAAATATCTATGTTGCTAGAGCAAAAAGGGCGGTATTTGGTTTAGTTGACATAGACATGATAGCTGGGCCAAGCGAGATATGCATACTTGCCGATGGAAGTAAAAATCCAAAGTTCATAGCTGCCGACCTGTTATCTCAAGCCGAGCATGATGAGATGGCATCATCCATATTTATTACAACCTCCAAGGATTTAGCAATAAAGGTCAAGGAGGAAGTGAAAAAACAAACAGAAAGCTCCGATAGAAAAGAAATCATTAAAAAATCCCTTGAGGGCTATGGATATATATTTATAGCAAAGGATGTGGAGGAAGCAATTCAAATCAGTAATGAAATAGCTCCCGAGCATTTGGAAGTCATGTTTGACAATCCCTTTGAACTTCTTCCTAAAATTGAGAATGCGGGAGCAATCTTCCTTGGGGAGTATACACCGGAGCCTATAGGGGATTATTTTGCTGGTCCAAATCATACTCTACCCACCTCTGGAACAGCAAAGTTTTCATCGCCCCTAGGGACCTATGACTTTATGAAAAAATCCAGTTTAATTTACTATAATAAAGAAGCCCTTAGAAAAGTAAAGGATAAAGTTATTTCTTTCACAGAGGCCGAGGGACTAACAGCCCATGGAAACTCCATAAAAGTGAGGTTTTAGTTATGAAGGATATGATTAAAGAATGTGTAATGAACTTAAAGCCCTACAAGGTTATAGAGGATGAATATGCAATAAAACTTGATGCAAATGAAAGTCCCTATAATATTTTTGAAAATATAGGAGAATTAATTTTAGCAAAACTGATTCCTGAGCCCAATAGATATCCTAACAATGATTCCACAAGACTTAAAAAGGCTTTAGCAGAATATACAAAAATGGGTGAGGAAAATATTCTATGCGGCAATGGTTCTGATGAGCTTCTTAAAATTGTGATAGATACCTTTGTTAGTATGGGAGATTTCGTTGTTACCCATAGTCCATCCTTTGCCATGTATAAAGTAATGACCCAGATAGCTGGGGGCAAGCTTTTAGAGGTAGAGGGCGATAAAACCTTTAGTATAGATATAGATACTATAATTTCTCAAGCCAATGAAAACAATGCCAAGCTTATATTCCTATGTACTCCCAATAACCCTACGGGGAGGGTAATCAATAGGGAGGATATAATAAAAGTTTTAGATAACACCTCCTCTATCGTAGTTGTAGACGAAGCTTATTATGAATTCTATGGTGAAACAGTAATAGATAAAATAAATGAGTATGAAAGGTTGATAGTTCTTAGAACCCTATCGAAGGCCTTTGGTCTTGCAGGTTTGAGGATAGGATATGGAGTTGCCAGTAAAAGTATGATAGAAATCATAAGTAAGGTAAAGCCACCATATAATCTTAATACCATATCCCAATCTATTGGTGAAATAGTCTTAGATAATAGGGAGGCTGTCTATAAATATATAGAGTTAATAAAAAGTGAGCGTGATAGGGTATCCCATGAATTAGAGACAATAGATAGTATTGAAGTTATTCCAACTAAAAGTAACTTTGTACTAATTAGAACAAATAAATATGATGATTTGATGAAAAGGTTCAATAGAAAGAAAATAAAGGTAAAGGGCTTTGGTATAGAAGGTATACTGGGAAAATGTATTAGATTGACTATTGGAATGGAATCGGAAAATATGAAAGTTTTACAGGTTTTAAAGGATGTGTAGATATGGATAGAAGGGCTGAAATAAATAGAAAAACCTTGGAAACAGATATAGCTTTAAAGCTAGAGCTTGACGGTAAAGGAAGGGCAGAAATCCATACAGGCATAGGATTTTTGGACCATATGCTAATCCTAATGGCTAAACATGGACAGTTAGACCTTAGAGTAAAGTGTGAGGGAGACTTAGAAGTAGACACCCATCATACCGTGGAGGATTTAGGCATAGTTCTTGGAAGGGCCATTAAAGAATCTCTGGGAGACAGGGCAGGAATAAAGAGATACTCTACGGTTTTTACCCCCATGGATGAAGCACTTTCAATGGTCTCGATAGATATAAGTGGAAGGAGCTTTTTAAAGTTTGGAGTTGATCTGACTAGGGAATATGTTGGAGATTTCGAGACGGAGACCCTGAAGGAATTTTTTATAGCACTTACAAGCAACGCTGGAATAACCCTCCATATAAACATGAACTATGGAGAAAACAACCATCACATTATAGAATCCATATTTAAGGGCTTTGGAAGGGCATTGCGAGAAGCAATAATGATAGATGAAAATATAGAGGGAGTTATGTCGACGAAGGGGATATTGTAAAAGCCTACAATTCCCAAAACTACTTAGTCCTCTTCATCCAAAAGGAGTGATTATGATGATAGCAATTATAGATTATGGAGTTGGAAACATAAAAAATGTATATAAAGCCTTTACAAATCTTGGCCTAGATGTGGTGGTGACTCCAGATAAGGAACTTATAAATAAAAGCTCTGCAATAATTCTTCCTGGAGTCGGAGCCTTTAAGGATGCAGTGGATAACCTTAAAAAGTATGATTTAGTAGATTGTATAAAGGAAAATGTGGGAAAGGGCAAGCTTATATTCGGAATTTGTCTTGGTATGCAGCTTTTATTTGATAAGAGCTATGAAGATGGTGAATGGGATGGTCTTGGACTTTTAGGAGGAGAGATAGTTAGATTCAGTGAAAAGTTAAAGGTGCCCCATATGGGATGGAATAGACTGATAAAGGCTAAGGACGATGAAATAGGTAGGAATATTAAAGAGGGTGAATACGTATATTTTGTTCATTCCTACTACCTTAAGCCATCAAATAAAGAGGATGTAATCTTTTGGACTGATTACGGTGTAAAGGTACCTGCAGTAGTGAGGAAAAATAATATAATCGGGATGCAGTTTCATCCAGAAAAAAGCGGTAAAACTGGATTGAAGCTGCTTTCAAATATTAAGGAGATGATAAAGTGATAATATTTCCAGCCATAGACATTCGAGGAGGTAAATGCGTAAGACTTTATCAAGGAAAATTTAATAGGGAGACGATATATGACAATAATCCCATAGAGATAGCTAAAAAATGGGAAAAAGCAGGGGCACAGTATTTACACGTTGTGGATTTAGATGGTGCACTTACTGGGGAGCTTGTAAATAAGAGTTTAATAGACGGGATGCTCAATACTGTAAATATTCCCATTCAAGTTGGGGGCGGCATAAGGACCCTAGAAAGGGCTGAAGAAATACTGAATTTAGGAGTAGAGAGAGTAATTGTTGGAACCTCTGCAATAAAGGAAGAAGGTTTTGTCAAAAGACTTATAGATAAATTTCAAGAAAAGGTTGTAGTATCAATAGATGCCAAGGATGGATATGTTTGTGTAGATGGCTGGACAAACAGTAGCGAAATAAAGGCTGTAGATTTTGCAAGGAAGCTTGAGGAGACTGGAGTAAAGAATATTGTATATACGGACATTGCCAAGGATGGTACGATGATAGGTCCTAACCTCTATGAGCTTAGAAAGCTGAGTGAGAGTGTTGGAATAAATATCATTGCCTCCGGTGGAATAGGAAAAAAGGAAGATGTAAAATCCCTAGAAAAAATGAATCTTTATGGAGCCATAATCGGTAAGGCATTATATGAAGGAAAGATAAACCTAGAGGAATTATAGGAGGGATATTATGCTTGGGAAAAGGATAATTCCATGCCTTGACGTAGATAAGGGAAGGGTTGTCAAGGGGAAGAAATTTAAGGATATACAGGATGTTGCTGACCCAATAGAGCTAGCCAAGTTTTACTCGGATAATGGAGCCGATGAACTGGTTTTTTATGATATAACTGCCTCCAACGAAAATAGGGATATTTTTATTGATGTAGTAGAAAGAACTGCGGAGAAGATAAATATTCCCTTTGCAGTAGGAGGAGGGATAAGAACCCTAGAGGATTTTACCAAGGTACTTAGGGCAGGAGCCGATAAAGTGTCTATAAACTCAGCAGCCGTAAAACGTCCGCAGCTTATAAGAGAAGCGGCCCTTAAATTCGGGAGGCAATGCGTAGTTCTTTCAATGGATGTAAAGAAGGAAGAAGAGGATTGGTATGTATATATTAATGGAGGTAGAGTAAATACAGGACTTAAGGCTTTGGAGTGGGCAATTGAAGGTGAGGAGCTAGGGGCCGGGGAGATTGTCCTTAACTCTATAGACTCCGATGGAATTAAAAATGGTTATAGTATAGAAATAACAGAGAAAATTTCTAAGATAGTTAATATACCCGTTGTTGCTTCGGGTGGTGCAGGTAAGAAGGAACATTTTTTGAAGATTCTAGAAGCGGGAAAAGCCGATGC
>JAKSBP010000346.1 GCA_022361035.1 Clostridia bacterium | reverse complement strand
TCTTTTGAAACACATATACGGAAATTATATATATCTATATATTTAAAAAGTCTATAATTTCCTATGTGTTATAAAAATCGCTCAGAAGGAAACCTCAGAGCCTGCTTTCGTTTATTAAGTTTGTAAGTCACACATCTATAGTATATATTAAAAGTTTTAATAAAATAACAGATAACGAAAGTTAGAAGCTGAAACTATATCTACTATTAGCTCATTATTGTCTATGTTTAAATCTAGCACTTCTCTTTTCTTACTTTTATATTCTTTTTATATTTTCTAATTATCTTTTTTAAAATGTTATTTTCATATAAATTGCCATTATGATTCTCCATATCTAAAGTGATATAAAATTATCTCTTGTCTTTCTATTAAGCTTCTGCTATATTTTGTATAGTTGACTATTCATTGACGATTATTTAATAAAATAAATATATAAAGGTTTGCACCTAGATTTTTCAATGGATAATCTGGGTTAGAATAGGGAGGAAGGATTATGAAGCTGGAGTTTATAGTGAACGACAAAGAGGAAGTTATAGAAGTAGACCCTAGAGATAGGCTGCTAGATATTTTGAGGAATAAACTAGGTTTAACTAGCGTTAAAGAGGGCTGTAGTGAAGGTGAATGTGGAGCCTGTACAGTAATAATGGATGGTGCAGCAGTTACTTCATGTACAGTTTTAGCAATGCAAGCAAGGGGAAGAAAAATAATTACAACAGAAGGTTTAGAAAAAAGTGGAGAGCTTGATAAGCTGCAAGATTCCTTTATGAGAAATGGAGCAATACAGTGTGGGTATTGTACACCAGGGATGCTTATGTCTTGTAAAGCTTTGTTAATGAAAAATCAAAATCCCTCTGAGGAAGAAATTAGACGAGCTATTGAAGGAAATCTATGTAGGTGTACGGGATATACAAAAATTGTGGAGTCTGTGTTAGATGTAGTTGAAAAGTAAAAAAGGGGATGTCACAAAATGATGAATTCATAAGATAGTTTTATAAGACAGCCCCAATGACTTTTCAATTTATAAATTGGACATGAAATTTTTAAGTGTTATAGGTATATTTAATCTATTGGAATAGGAGGGATATAATGGAGCATATTTCAATGAGGCTACCTGGTAATTTAGAGGAGCTAGTAGAGTGTCTTGAAGAAGCCGATGAAAATACTGGATTAATTTCAGGAGGAACTGATTTTGTTATACAACTTAGGCAAAGGAAGTTATATTCTGGTACAATAATAGATTTATCAAGAGTTGAAGAATTAAGATTTATAAAGGAAGATGGTAATAACTTAAGAATAGGGGCGGCAACTACTTTGACCGAGGTAAGTGAAAATGAATTAATAAAGAAATATGTACCTGCATTAGCCCAGGCAGCTGGCCAAGTTGGGTCGACTCAAATTAGAAATAGAGGGACTATAGCTGGTAATATAGGGAACGCTTCTCCTTGTGCCGATACTGTTCCACCTCTTATGGCATTTGATGCACTTTTAAAGGTTATTAATGGTAAGGGGAAAATAGTAGAGAAAACTTTGGATGAAGTTGTTTTTGGTTCAGGAAGAAATAATTTAAAGTCAGATGAAGTTATAATAGAAATAGTAATTCCAAAATTGAATGATAATTATATTTCAGCTTTTGAAAAGCTTGGAAGTAGAAAAGCAGTAACTATATCAAAAATTAATGGGGCAGTAGTTGTTAAATATAATTCCGATAAAAATATAATAGAGGATGCTAGAGTTTTTTTAGGAGCTTTAGGACCTAAGGCCTTTCGTTCTCAATGCGGAGAAAAGGCACTTATCGATAGAGCCCCTACACAAGCGGTATTAAATGATTTTTGTCATGCACTGATAAATCAAGTAGATACAGCCATAGGAGGTAGAAGCTCTCAAGCTTATAAAAGAGAGGCTATCAAAGGTATTGCCCATGATATTTTTAATAAATTGTTTGAAAGCGTTGTCCCTGGAGGTGATAGCTAATGAAGGATAATTTTAAATATGTTGGGAAATCTATTGCAAGGCATGATGTTAAGGAAAAAGTGACGGGAAAAATAAAATACGTAGGAGATATGAAGCTTGATGGTATGCTTTACGCCAAGATGCTTTTAAGTGAGGTTCCCCATGCCAATATTGTAAGTATAAATACATCAAAGGCAGAGGCTTTGCCAGGAGTCGTTAGAGTTTTTACTGAAAAGGATGTCCCTAAAAATTATTATAATTCCCATAAATGGTATAAGGGTAGTGAATTTCCTAGGGATGAACTTATCCTATCTGAAAAAGCTAGATATGTTGGAGATAGAATAGCAGCAGTTGTTGCTAAGGATATGGCAACTGTTGAGAGAGCTTTGGGCCTTATAGAGGTTGAATATGAAGAGCTACCAGTAATTGCTTCAATAGATAATTCCATGAAAGAAGACTCTATTAAGATACATGAAGATGGAAATCTGGCATTTGAAAAGGCTTTAAAGTGTGGAGATGCTGAAAGTATAATTGAAGAAGGTAAGTTAGTTTGTGAGGATGTAATTACAACGCCTAAACAGCACCATGCAGCCATGGAGCCCCATGTATGCCTAGCTGCTGAGGACTACTCTGGTAATATAATTATCTGGACTCCATGCCAGGTAGTATTTCAAGTTCAGCTAATTGTAGCG
Organism: Clostridia bacterium; assembly: GCA_022361035.1. Classification (GTDB taxonomy): domain Bacteria; phylum Bacillota; class Clostridia; order Peptostreptococcales; family Caminicellaceae; genus JAKSBP01. Next base: position 10,597 of record JAKSBP010000346.1, on the reverse strand, counting down.
GAGGCACTAGGTATGCCTCTTGATAATATTAGAGTAATAAAGGCAGCTATGGGTGGCTCATTTGGAGGGAAGGGCCAGCCTATACTAGAACCCATTTGTGCCTTTCTTGCTAAAGAAACTGGTGCTCCAGTACGCTTAGTTACAGATAGAACTCAATCTATTATAGGCACTAGAAGTAGGAACGCATCTAAAATCAGAGTTAAAACTGCCGTAGATAAGGACGGAAATATTATAGCTAGGGATATCAATGCAGACGTTGATATTGGTGCATACTATACAAATGGCTCAGCAGTTACAATGGCTATGGGAAAAAAGGTATTTAGAATGTATAAAATAAAGAATCAGACCTTTAAGGGCAGATCATACTTTACAAACACATTAGTAGGAGGAGCCTGTAGAGGCTATGGCTCACCTCAAATACATGCTGCAACGGAGATAAATATTGATAATGTTGCCAGAGCATTGGATATGGACCCTGTGGAGCTAAGGCTTAAGAATCTTGTTCATCCCTATGATAAGGACCCTATTGGTGGGCCTGATTTAGGAAATGCCCGAATAATTGATTGTGTTGAAAGAGGAATGAAATTATTTGAATGGGAGAAAAAGAGAAATAGACCAAAGGATGATGGTAGATTTGTAAGGGGAGTAGGAATGGCATGTGCAACCCATGGAAATGGATATCATGGAGCCTTCCCAGACTTCATAACAATGTCCCTTAGAATAACAAATGATAATAAATTAATACTAAAGTCAGCAATACATGATTTAGGTTGTGGGACTGTGACGACCATAAAACAAATTGTAGCAGAGGTGTTGGACATACACCCTGATAATATAATTGCACATCAGGGGGATACAGCCCTAAGTCCCTATGACTCCGCTGGGACACAAGCAAGTAGAGTTACCTTTGTCTGTGGAGGTTGTGCTAAGAAGACGGCTGAGATTGCAAAGGAACAACTAATATCTAAAAGTGCTGAGGTTCTTGGCTGTTTTGTAGAGGATATAGCCTTAAAGGATGGACTTATATGGAATGATAAGGATAAGGACAGAAAATTTACCTATGGTGAAATGATTGTTATGATTCAAAACAATTTTGAAGAGGATATCGAAGTGACCCATACATACAGGTCACCAGCGAATCCAGGAGTATATGCTGCTAATTTCGTAGAAGTAGAAGTAGATACCTATAATGGATTAGTTAGAGTCCTTGATGTACTAGCGGTTCACGATATTGGACAAGCCATTAATAGGGGCTTTGTAGAAGGTCAGATACAGGGAGGAGCCCATATGAGTATAGGATTTGCATTAACTGAGGAGATAAAAATAGATGAAAAGGGTAAGGTGGGTACACAGAACTTTTCTAAATACCATATTGTCAATGCACCAGATATGCCTAATGTGAGGGTAGAATTAATTGAGGAAGAAGATGATAATGGACCCTTTGGAGCTAAAAGTGTTGGTGAGGTTTGTGCAGTTGCTGCGGCTCCTGCTATTATAAATGCCATAAATTATGCCTTGGACGTAAATATAACATCACTGCCGGCAACTCCAGAGAAGATAATCAGGGCCTTAAATGAAAGGAATAATAAATAGAAATTTGAAGGGTATTAAAATCCATAATTTGGAGACAAGTATGAACTAATAGAAATATTTTTTGAATGAACTAAAAAATTTTCAAGGAAAAAATTAAAAGGAGATGTTTTATTGTGGATAAGGAAGTAATATTGTTAACCGGTACTGATTTGACTATAGAGCAGGTTGTTAAGGTTGCTAGAGAAGGGGCCCAGGTTAAAATAAGTGATGAAGCCATGGCTAGAGTAGAGAAATCCCGTAGACTTATCTTTGAATTAGCTGATAGAAACGTACCTGTTTACGGATTAAATAGGGGAGTAGGGTGGAATAAGGATAAAAAAGTGTTTGAGAAATACTTTGAAGAATATAATAAAAATCTAATTTATGCCCACTGTGTTGCTGTTGGTCCTGAGGCAGAGGAAGAAGATGTAAGGGCCATATTGCTTGCGAGGCTTAACACACTTTTAGTAGGATGTACAGGAATTAAACCTGAAATAGTATTAATGTATAGAGATTTTTTAAACTATGGTATACATCCCAGTATTCCATTAAGGGGTTCCGTGGGAGAAGGTGACATTGCTAACCTTTCCCATGTGGGTTTAGCCATGATTGGAGAAGGCGATGTATTTTACAAAGGTGAAAGAATGCCGGCTAATAAAGCCCTAGATAAAGCGGGCCTATCTCCAGTAACTCTAGGTCCAAAAGATGGTCTTGGTATAGTATCATCAAATGCTCTAGGGGCTGGAATAGGAGCTATTGCCCTTAATGAAATACAAGAACTTATTGAAGTAGCTAACATTATCTACTGCTTAAGTCTTGAAGGATTAAACGGTAACCTTCATCCCCTAGATGATAGTGCAAATAAACTTAGGGGTTTTAAAGGCCAATATTCTTGTGCTAAAAAAATGAGAGAATATCTTGAGGGAAGTTATCTGTGGGAGGAAGATGGGTCAAGGCCACTTCAAGACTCCTTGAGCTTTAGGGGAAGCTGTAGTATCCATGGTTCTGTGGAAGATGCACTCAACTATGTATGGGATAAAATGACTATACAATTAAACTCCACCGACGATAATCCTTGCATAGTCCTTGATGAAGAGAGATTGGTTCCATGCTCCAATTACGAGACTACAACATGGGTTGTTGGATTTGAAATGCTGGGAATAGCCTTAAGTCATTTATCAAAAATAGCTTGCCATAGAACAATTAAACTTTCAAATCCAAGTTTTACAAAACTTTCAAGGTTCTTAAGTCCCTCAGAAGGTGAGATAATAGCATATGGAACTATTCAAAAGCCATTTACATCCTTAGATACTGAAATTAGACATTTAGCTAATCCTGCTACTATGGATTACTTCTCAGTAGCCGGTGACATAGAAGACCATGCAAATAACTCTCCCTTTGTGGTTACTAAAACTAGAAAAATCGTTGATAACTTAAGATATATACTCGGTATGGAGGCATTACATGCTGCTCAAGCAATAGATTTAAGGAAGCCAAAACAATTAGGTAGAGGTACTAAGGCAGCATTTAATGAATTTAGAAGAGAAATACAATTCTTAGAAAAGGATAGATGTTTGACTGTAGATATTAAAAAAGCATATGATGTAATTAAATCGAGGAGATTAATAAAGGCGGTTAAAAGGGCTATGGCCTAATAAACTCTTATGAAGAAATTCGTACCCTTTTCTTGGTACGAATTTTTTCAATATCATATTGGCTATATAGGGGTGAAAAATTTGAAAAAAGTTAATGTAGAAAATGCTATAGGTATGGTTCTTGGTCATGATTTAACCAAGATTGTACCCGGTGAATTTAAAGGGGCTGCATTTAAGAAGGGTCATATTATAAGTAAAGAGGATGTTAATGTCCTTAAAGATATGGGAAAATATAATATTAATGTATTTGAATTAAGCGAAGACATGATCCACGAAGATGAGGCTGCCATAAGAATTGCTAAGGCCGCAGCGGGAACTGACATTTATCTTGAAGGGCCATCGGAAGGAAAGATAAATTTAAAGGCTGAGACAAGGGGAATACTCAAAGTTAATTTAGATATTCTTTCAGCTATTAATGATATTGATATGATAATGTTTGCTACACTTCATAATAATACGGTTGTAGAAAAGGGTCAGACTGTGGCCGGAACAAGGATAATACCCTTAGTTACAGAAAAAAGTATAATTGAAGAAGTAGAAAGGATTTGTGAAAATCTAGGTAAAGCTCTACAGGTATTGGAAATAAAGACTATGAAGATAGGTGTTGTTGTAGCAGGGTCTGAGGTTTTTGAAGGGAGAATAAAAGATAAATTTGGACCAGTATTAAAGAAGAAAATAAGTGGGTATGGTTCTAAGTTTATAGGATTGAAATATGCCCCTGATAATAAAGAAAAGATAGAGGAGGCAATTGCATCATTTATTGATAGGGGAGCAGAGGTAATTTTAACTGCTGGAGGTATGTCCGTTGACGCTGACGATGTAACACCGAATGCCATAGAGAGTGTTTCAAATAAGGTTATTACCTATGGTTCGCCCGTATTACCTGGGGCAATGTTCATGTTGGCATATAAGGATAACATAGCCATACTAGGAATACCTGCCTGCGGAATGTATTTTAAAACAACTGTTCTAGATTTAGTATTGCCAAGGATATTAGCTAATGAAATCTTGACTAAAAGAGATATTAAATCCCTCGCCCATGGAGGATTATGCTTAGGGTGTGAAGTGTGTAGGTATCCTGTATGTCCATTTGGTAGGTGAAAATATGAAACTTTATAATATGTTTAATATAACCTTAGATGAAGGGGAACTTCTAAGTTTTGTTGGAGCTGGAGGTAAGACTACGACTATATTTAAATTAGCTAAGGAATTGAAGGCTCTTAATAAAAAGGTTTTAGTTACAACATCAACTGCTATTTACTATCCTAAGAAAAGGGATTATGATAAAATAATACTTAATGACTGCAGCTTTTCTTTAAATATGTTAGCTGGAATTAGTTATGGTACTATCACGGTAATTGGGAAAAATATTTCTAGGGAAAATAAGTTGGTAGGACTGGATAGAGAAAGTATAGATAGGATTTATGAAAATCAAATATTTGATTATATTCTAGTGGAGGCAGATGGCTCAAAGAGAAGACCTATAAAGGCTCCAGCTAGTCATGAGCCAGTTATTCCTAAAAATACCGATAAAATAATTGGTGTAATAGGGATGGATGCTATTAATAAAAAAATCAATGAAGCTAATGTTCATAGACCCGAGCTATTTTGTAAAATAACAAAAAGTGAAATGGAAGAAGAAATTAACCTTAGGACAGTTATAGAGCTAATTAAGGATAAGGAAGGATTATTTAAGGATAGTCCAATGAAATCTAAAAGGTATGTTTTATTAAATAAGGTTGATACAGAAAAAAGACAAGTTAAGGCAATAGAGCTATTAAACCTACTTAAAAAAAGTAGTGTGAATATGGATGGAATTATTGCAGCGGATATTAAAACTGAAAAATGTATATATAAATGGAGTGACCAATAGTGATTACGGGAATTATAATGGCTTCTGGATTTTCCAAAAGGATGAATAGAAATAAATTGATTCTTGAATTTCAAGGAATTCCAGTTATAGAAAGAGTCATAAAAGCTATTAAAGAGTCGAATGTAGATAATATAATAATGGTTTATAGAGAGGATAGTATTAGGGAGCTTGGAGAGAAGAGCGGAATAGAAACAATCTATAATGACAAGGCCAAGCTTGGACAAAGCCAATCTATAAAGTTAGGAATAGAACATGCACCAGTTGGGACTAAGGGCTTTATGTTTTTTGTTGGAGATCAGCCCTTTTTAAGTACTGCTGTAATAAATAAGCTTATAGATGTATTTAAAGAGAAAAAATATTCAATAGTAGTACCGGAATATAATGGGAAAAGAGGAAATCCAGTTATTTTCTCTGGGACATTAAAGGATGAGCTCTTAAATATAAGAGGAGATAAGGGCGGCAGGACGATTATTAGAAGAAGGCATGATGAAGTAAAAATCGTAAGCTTTGAAGAGAGTACTACTGGAAAAGATATTGATACTTGGGATGAATATATTAAATGGAGATGAGGTTAAATGATTAAAGGCATAGCTGCAATAAGAGGCGGCGGTGATGTAGCGACAGGAATTGCCCATAAACTTTTTAGGAGTGGATTTAAGGTGCTGATTCTTGAAGTTGAAAAACCTACAATGGTTAGAAGAACCGTTTCCTTTGGTAACGCAATATTTGATGGAGAAACTGTAGTTGAAGATGTGAAATCAATTAGAGTCCATAGTTTAGACGAAATATTCCAAATGTGGAAGGATGGATATATACCAGTTATTGTCGATAGAGATTGTAGTATATTAGATGAAATAGAAGTAGAAATATTAATTGATGCTACCCTTGTAAAGAGGAATTTAGGTCTACACAGGGATATGGCAGCTATCACAATTGGAGTTGGTCCTGGTTTTAATGCAGGTGAAGATGTTGATGTAGTAATTGAAACAAATAGAGGACATAACCTAGGAAAATTGATTTTTAGTGGATATGCAAAGTCAGATACGGGGGTACCCGGTGAGATTTTAGGATTTTCAAAGGAGAGGGTTTTAAGAGCACCCTGTGATGGAATAATAAAAAATATACTAGATATTGGAGATAGGGTTAAAAAAGATCAAATAATAGCTTATGTTGAGGAGGAGCCGGTAAAGGCCAGTATCGATGGCATGCTTAGAGGGCTTATTAGGAATAACTTAAAGGTGGAAAAAGGACTTAAGATTGGTGATATAGACCCTAGGGGACAAAGGAAATATTGCTTTACTATATCAGATAAGGCTAGGGCAATAGGGGGTGGAGTCTTAGAGTCTATTCTATATTTGAAAAAGATAGATTGGGGAGAGTGTTAAAGTTGGAATATAAAGTTTTAGATATCATATCAAATGAGGTTAAGAATAATAAAAAAGTAGCATTAGCCACCATAACTAGGGTAGAAGGGTCCTCACCAAGGAAAGAAGGTTCCATGATGGGAGTTAAGGAGGATGGAACTATTTTTGGAACAGTAGGCGGAGGCAAGCTAGAATTAGTAACGATTCGGTGGGCTACAAAGGCTATGGTTAAGGGTAAGAATAGGATGTATAATTTTAAATTAAATGATGAAGAGGAAGAGGGCAGTTTGCACATGCAGTGTGGTGGTGAAGTAGATATTTTTATTAAGGTTTTTACTCCAGCGGATAGACTATTAATCGTTGGGGGTGGTCATATAGCTCTGAAGCTGTATGAATTAGGTAAGTTTTTAGGGTTCTATAGTGTTATAATAGAAGATAGAGAGGAATTCTGTAATAGAGAGAGATTTCCTCAGGCTGATGAACTAAGGGTAGGTGTTATAGAAGAAATATTATCTGAGTATCCCATAAATGATAATTGTTATGTAGTTATAGTAACTAGAGGACATAAACATGATGAAATTGCTTTAAGGTCTGTAATAGGAAGTGATGCCAGATATATTGGAATGATAGGCAGTAAGAATAAAACTGAACATGTAAGGAATAACTTAATTGAATCAAAGATATCTAATGAACTGATAGACAAAGTATATGCTCCTATTGGAATCAATTTAGGTGGAGAAACACCGGAAGAAATTGCATTTAGCATAATGGCTGAGATACAATTAATTAAAAATAAGGGTAGCCTTTTACATTTAAAGGATATTAAGAATAGGGAATAGGATGGATTTCTATTTTATAAAAATTTACTATTGAGAATTTTAATTTCTTGAATCAGCCTTCAAAAAAGGCTTTTTTAGCTTGCTGGATATTTAGTTTTCTCTACAGTTTTAGAGCTTTTATAAAAATTTAAGAGCCCATAGGGGCTCATTTTAAATAGACAATAAATTTTATAGGCATCTTTAATCCATTGCTTCTTGGTCATGGATTTCTTTAATTTTCATTTCAATTTTATCTAGATTAAGGTCAGCCTCTTCTTGTATACTTTTTCTGAGCATAGGTCCAATATGTTGAATGTCATCTAAAATATCCTGTAGAAGTTCTAAGGCAGCAGTAGCTTCCATAACCTCCTTGGGAGTCTTAACGATGTTGCTCAATATAGATGTTTCTGTACGAGATGCAACTAAAGGATTTTTAATTCCTTCAACGTAGACGTAAGTACGACGCCCAGGTCCACGATTTTCTTCTATAGGATCAAGGGCAATAATCCTGTCTGAACGTACAAATTTTCCATATCCTAAGGGTATAATACTATTTTCTCTTATTTCCACGGCATACCATCCTTTTAAAGAGTTGTTTTATATTGATATTTTATTCAGTAAACCATATCATTATACTAATTAGGCAAAAAATTTAAATATATAATAAAATATAGAATGATTTTTAGGCTAAAAATAAATATTGTAGATATAAAAATATACACCAAAATCGATGTTTTACGTATTATATTAGTGAGAAGGACAAAGATAAAGGATGGAGGTGTATAAGCCTATGTTATATATTTTAGTATTTTTCTTTGGATTCATTACTTCCTATTGTTTACTTCATCCCTCCACTAACCAAAACTATCCTACCCTCCAGCTACATCTTAAACAGTTTTTAAAGCGTTTAAAAGTTGGGTGGTACAAATTTAAAAGTAAACTTTAAATTTGATAATATAGGGATGTAAGTAAAACTATTAAATATTAAAAAATTGGGGAAAGTAATGAAAATATTATGAATAAATTTATTATTGAAGAATACCTTTTTATATAGACGAGTTATGGAAAGGAGCGTACTAATGAAAAAATTAGTTTGTAGAAAATGTGGAGGAATCCTCTTTAAATTTAAGCAAAATAGCTTATCTGTTCAATGTTGTAAGTGTGAAAGCTTGATAACAACTATGAATTTTAATGAAAATAATAATAGAAAAGTAGATTATCTATCTGTTTCATGGAAGAATATTAACAAACCTAATAATTTGGTGATATAGGTATAGGGAGTATATTACCTTAATAATAAAATATATAGGTCCCTTATTTAGATATGATTTTAAATTAATTAAAATGAGAGATTTTTACTATTAAGCACCTAGATTAATGTAGATATAAATGCAAATATCTATGTTATATGACTAAGGTGTCTTTTTTTATGGTTTAAAGTTTAACCTATATATATATAATACATAGATGAATAAAGGATTTTTATTAGATATCTGAAATAGATGAGAAAGTTTGTATTACCTTACATAAAGTTTTCTAATATTGCAAATAATCACATATAGAAGATGAGGTTAAAGGGTGTGTATTAAGATATAGATGATGGTATATATAAAGTATTATGTAAGCTTAAGAGTTATATATTTATAATTAATATTTAAAAAAATTAAGGTTTTCATCACAAGAATTTTGTTAAAATTAAAGTGTAACCAATGTAAAATAAATGGGGTGATATATATGTGTGGTAGGTTTCAATTAGCAATTAAATTAGAAGAAATAATAGGTAGATACAGCTTATTAGAAACAGATGTAGATTTTTCTCCTAAAAATGAAATTTTTCCTTCAAACGAGACACCTGTAATAATAAATGAGGGAGGAAGAAAGAAATTAAAAATATTTAAGTGGGGATTTACAGTTTCTTTTACTAAAAGGCCATTGATAAATGCCAGGAGAGAAACAGCATCTATTAAGCCGACCTTTAGAGATTCATTCTTTCATAGGCGTTGCCTAATTCCTGCAAGTGGATACTATGAGTGGAAGAAGGATGAGGGTAAAAGCATTAAATATATGATTCGTACCCAAGAGAAGATGTTTTCATTAGGTGGCATCTATAAGCATTTTAAAGATAGTGATGGCAATAAAGTAGATGAGTATACAATTTTGACCTGCGAAGCTAGGGAAGATATTAGATATATACATGAGAGAATGCCTCTTATAATAAGTAGAGATTATGAGGAAATGTGGCTTAATAAAGAACTTAAAGACATATCCTCATTGAATAGTATGATTCCATCCTTCAACATGAAGCTTTTATCAGAAAAAGTATGAACTTGCATTATTCAATAATCACTATTTGACTTTTCCTATGGGATTAACTTTAAAATGAAGGTAAGGTTAAGTAACTAAATCCTAAAGTATTTGTGGCTTTGAGGGATAAAAATCCAAAAAAATATTGACAACCCTTATGAAATATGGTATCATGTATTTTGTCGCTAATAGAAAATATAAAGTGTAACTTCGGTGATAGTAGGGAAAGATAGCCATGTTTAAGACAGAGTTAAGGTTTTAATCAGCCGTGCTATTTGGTGGATGATTACCTAAAATGGTATGTCCTTGCCGATTTTATATAATCCAGAGTAGCTCAACGGTGGAGCACCCGGCTGTTAACCGGTAGGCTGTGAGTTCGAATCTCACCTCTGGAGCCAATAAATGCCGGGGTGGCGGAACTGGCAGACGCACAGGACTTAAAATCCTGCGGTCCTTATAGACCGTACCGGTTCGATTCCGGTCCCCGGCACCACTGTAAATAGTAATTTTAAAGGCTATAGATTCAAATTTCAGTTATTTATAATAAAATATTATTAAATTTTATCGACGCGGGGTGGAGCAGCTGGTAGCTCGTCGGGCTCATAACCCGGAGGCCGCAGGTTCAAATCCTGTCCCCGCAACCAATCTGGCCCCTTGGTCAAGCGGTTAAGACACCGCCCTTTCACGGCGGTAACAGGGGTTCGATTCCCCTAGGGGTCACCATTCATGGGAGTATAGCTCAGTTGGGAGAGCATCTGCCTTACAAGCAGAGGGTCACAGGTTCAAGTCCTGTTACTCCCACCAATCATTCCATTAGGAATGAAAAACGCGGTCCAGTAGTTCAGTTGGCTAGAACGCCAGCCTGTCACGCTGGAGGTCGACGGTTCGAGCCCGTTCTGGATCGCCATTTTAATATATGCGGGCATGGCGGAATTGGCAGACGCGCTAGACTTAGGATCTAGTGTCTTACGACGTGGGGGTTCGACTCCCTTTGCCCGCACCATATTTTGC
>JAKSBP010000256.1 GCA_022361035.1 Clostridia bacterium | reverse complement strand
TTCCGGCAAATGGTAAACAAAACTCTTCGGGTAAGATCATCTGACGTTCATTATGTTTATACATGAAATCAGCCTCCCAAGTGCAAGGTTTTTATGGGGAAAATGTTATTTTCCATGTATCTATTATATCATAAAAACGCTGTAAAGTCAGTATTTGCAAGGAATTATGGGCTGTTCAGCATCCCCTATTTAATAGACTTCATTTTGAGCAAAAATTAAATAGAAAAAACTGCCGAAAAATAATTTGTTAAGAACGTAAAGCAAATACTCTTTTTGGATATTTAATGTTTATTTAGTTTATGTTTAACTTTTAAATATGCTGTTTTTAACTTGCTTAACAAAATTTTTAATATAGGCTCTTTTGTGTATTTTTTAACCAACAAATCAAAGTCAACATTCTGCAATTCGCAAAAAAATGAATTTCTTAAACTATTATTAGGAATACATTTGTTATACATAGGGTTATACTTTATGGAGTCCTGAAACTTAACTTTTTGATATTTTATAGATTTTTTTATTCTTTCAAATAAAATATTTCCCTTATCTGTATTTACTAAAACTAATGATGTTCCTTTATTATCAATAAATGATATTTTAATATTTTGGACCCCCCAAAAATCTGCCAGTGTTATATCACTTTTTCTTTTTTTTCCTTTAAATGCGCATTCAAAACATGACGGTCTAATAGAAAGAAAATTCATAAATGTCTTCATAAAATTATCGTTATTTTTATTTTGTAGATAACTATATTTTGATTGAAACATAATACACATTTTATAATTTTGCCAATCTGTATCTTTGACTCGAAATGAAATTTTTTTTATTTGTTCTCCCTTTCCATCTTTTCTAATTCTACAGTCAAGATAATACTTCCACACTAGAGATGAAGGCACACCTTGGCAAATAATATCCTGACAAAATAAGTTGTCATACTCTTTTTCTAAGTAACTTTTTAGACCCACAATTTGACATGGTGTTCCGGTAAAAAGTACTTGCTTTCCTTTATCTAAAAAATCCTTTGCTTGCTTATAAGTATAGCCTATTTTACTTTGAACATACTTTGATCCTCTAAATTTTTCAAGTTCCTCATATTTTTCAATATAACTATGTTCAACTTTAAAATATGTATTAAATCCTGAACCAAAAACTATTCCACCTTGACTTAGTAATTGCTCAGCAATTAAAGTAAATATTCCTCCCGAAGAACTTTTAAGTCGTATATTTTCATTTTTGTTAATACATGCATAAGTTCTAATATAATTCAAATCAGTTTCTATCTTATTTATTATTGGGCATACTTTAATACACAAACCACAATTAATACACCTTTCATTATCAACTTTAGGGTACTCAAATCCTTCTTTATCAATATTCATGGCGACACATTTTTGTGGACATATATTATAACAAGCAGAGCATCCCATACAATCTTTTTTATTTTTAATTTGTAAATCTATCATTAATAACATCCTTTATTACTTAATAATTGCACCTACCTAAATATACCAAATCTATTGAATACTTTTCTTGCTGGTTTTCTTATCAAGTTCTTCTCATACTGATTCATCCCAAAAAACCACATAAAAATAGAAAATACTATTATATAAATAAGTCCTAACAATAAAAACATCTTAAAATTGTCTATGTCAATAAATAAAATCATTAATATTCCAATAAAAATGGGCGGAAATAAAGCAGGAACAATCCTAATTATCTGGCCCCAAAACTCTCTCATATTTAAACCAACTTTTTTATGATAATACCAATTCATTATTATTACATTTCCAATAATCAATGAAATTGCAGTACCTAATGCTGCTCCTATTCCTTCATGTGATTTAACCATTGGTATACTAATAAGAATATTAGCAACAGCAATAAATAAATATACCCAAGTTCTAAATTGATGTATGTTTTTTGCTTTTTGAATTTCAATCCCAATATTTTGTATTAACGGTATTGTAACTGGAATTATAAGTAATAAAGTTATAAAATAGGTATCTTTATAATCATTTCCTGCCCACATACTAATAAAAGGTTGTCCAAAAAATATAAATCCTGATGAAATTAAGGACAGTATTATAAATTGTATTCTTCCTACTCGTATAAACAGTTCTGTCAAATCTTTATTATCATTTTTAGTAACTACCATTCGATTAACTCTAGGAATAAATACATTTGAAATAGCTACTGATAATGATAAATAATATGTATTTATTAGTGCTCCTAATCCATATAAAGCAACAGCTACTGTTCCATGAAATCTACCTAAAATAAATTTATCTACGTTCCAGTTTATTTGATCAATTATCATGTTTATAAACAAATATGATGAAAATATTGTTATTTCTTTCATTAGTGAAATATCAAATTGTTGAAAAGAAAACTTCATATTTAATTTTTTAAAACAAAAAATTATATTGGTAATTTGAATTGCAACATTTAAAGAAGTAGTAGCAACCACCATCCCTATCGATCCATATCCCAAAAATAAAACAGGAAGAATTAAAAACGGATTTACAACTGTCCTAATTAATTCTATAGTTTTCTGAAATACAAAATTTTCATTAGCTATAATATTTGAATTAAAAACAACATTTGGAAATGAAATGGCAATATTAAAAGTCATTATAGTCATAAGAATAGAAGCCGTTGTAATCTCTTGTCTAGTAAGCTGATGGCCTAATACTAAATCTATATTAATAATTAGAACAGTTCCTGCGACTATTGCAATAAAACCAATGATTGAAAAAATAATTAAAAACATCCCATTAAGGTTAGCAATATCTTTACAATTATCTTCTGCTTTGTAATATGAATAATATCTTATATAGGCACTTCCAAATCCAAAATTAAAAAGACCTAAATAGCTCACAACAGATGCTACTAAGTTATAAAGGCCGTACTCGCTTTGCCCCAATAAACGAAGCATCACTGGAGTATAAACAATTGATATTATATATCCAAGTCCCAATGAAATATATGTTAAAGCAGCACCTGTTTTAAGCTGATTAAGCATTAATTAATCTCGCCTTTCTATAGCTTAAAATTTAACTTAACTTTTAGTTATTTTTTTTAACGAATTAACTATTTTAGATTCTTCACTTAATATTTCTTCAATCTTTTTTTTAATAATTTTTGATATATTTTCCTTTTCTCTTAGCATCTCTAATGTTTTATTTTTCAGTTCTTTTTTGATATCTAGAATTGGAATAGCCCATTTGTAGTTACCATAGATAAAATGTGACATTCCAAGGCCCTTTTGACTATAAGTTAAAAATATTGTCGGGATACTTTCACATATTGCATTAACTGCACAATGCATTCTTGCTGCTATAGCTACATCACATGTCTTTAAAAATTCTTTAGTGCCTAAAAATCCCTTCATATTTCCTAATAAAATAACAGAATTCTTATATTCATTAGGTATTTTTTTGTATATTTCACCCAAGTAAGCAAGATCATTATCTTTCTCTGATAAAGGACTTATAACATGTGGAACTAATACAATCTCTGTATTAGGAATAGATAAAAGTTCTATTATTGTAATTATAATTTCATCCTTGAAAGAGTCATAGTTTTCACCTATTTGTTCTCTAATAGATAGTGGACTTAGATTTAAAGCAATCCGAATTTTTTTACCTTTTAAATATAATTCTTTACTATGAGTACTTTTAATATAAAATGCTGGATCTGAATACAATTGTATGTTATTAGTAATTCCATTGCCGACTAAATAATTCAAAGTTTTCTCTTCTCTGCAAAATATTTGTGTAACCTCTTTTAAATGGTCAAAATAATACCTATTAACTTTTTTATTATTCCCAAATGGGCCAATAGATGCTCCCCATATTATTAATGGCTTTCTTTTTAGAACCCCTTTGCCAAACTCTACTATTAAATTATGCTTAGGCTCTTTATTGCTATCCAAAAGATGCTTTGGGATAGTATAAATATCTCCACCTACTGAAAAAATTACATCACATTCATCTGCAACAGACTTTGCATCCCAAATTGATAGTTGAGTCCGAATAGAAAATATTCTTAATACTTTATTTATAATTCTTCTTATAATTTGATTATTTTTTACAGGTGCTTTTTTTATTTTAATTTCTAAATCGCCAATTATCTCTTTATCATCTGTAGCAAAAAAAGTATATAAAATAATATCACAATCTGGCCAGGCCTGTTTTATTAGCTCATAAGTTCCTCTGACAATGGCTTCACACCCATAGTTGTATAATCCATAAATGCCAAACAATCCAATTATTTGCTTTTTACTCATGTCCTAATTCCCTCCGAGTTTTAAAAAGTCAGATAATATCTTTCTGCCCATGTATTCTGGAGTTAATCGTTCATTTATGTTATATTGATAGTTATTCAGTTTCTCTTTGGCTTTCCTTATAGCACTATTAATTGATTTCTCATGATTTTCACAAACAATATATCTATCGAATGAATTAAAATAGTTTCTTAATTCTTCTTGATATTCGCCATCAAGAACTACAATCATAGGTTTTTTATAGCTTGAACAATAATAAATCTTCCCAGGAATTTGAGTACCTCTGCTGTTACATATGCATACTATAATATCAGATTCTTCTTCCATTTTTAAAGACTTCTTATATGGAACTGAACCATAAACAGTAACGTTTTTTGTACTTTGTAACAAGATATCAGATGGTCCACAAATAGTTAAATTAAAGTTTCCTCCTTTTGCAGCATTGTATAAGGGTATAATATTTCTTATGCCTGATCTATAAGCACCAAAATATCCTACTACTACAACTTCTTTTTGACTTGATTTTGTTTGATTTTTTTTTGTTTTATGTGTTATTTCGTCAACATATGTTTGACTTGCATAATCCATTTTAAAAGATAAGTCAACAAAAGTTTCTCTTTGTTGTTGCAAAGTTAACGGAGAAGCATAAAATACTTTATCAGCCTTACTAATTAACTTTTTTTCAGAATACTTAACTAACTCATCTCTCCAGTCCTTTTTTCTTGTAATATCATGAAACATAGGATCTCCCCAATATTGAATCCACTTAGCTCTACAATTTTGGTTTTCTTTGTAAATTCGCTCTACAATTAAGTGAGAAGACTTAGGATCTGAAGAAGAAACAATAATATCATATTTACAATAATCTATCTTTAATTTAGATACTTGTTTAACATTAAATTTTTGAGCATCATAAATAGCAATATTATAATATAATTTTTTTACAAATGATTTAATGCATTTTAATCCTAATCGTAAGAGGCCTGTATTTTCATTTAATATATTTTTACTTTTATTATCCTTTTTAGCCATAAATAGTTTATATTTGGAATTTAACTCAATATAATAGGTTTTGCCTAATAAAGTATGAATGTCATTCATAGAATCATCATAACTCTGCGTATTTATATTAGGTTTTACTGTTAAAATATCAACTATGTGTCCATTATTAATTATGCCTTTTATAATACCTTTATTCTGAATAGTTGCAGAAGTATTGCTCTCAATAGGAAACATTGAAACAAATAGTATTTTCATGTTAAAACTCCTTGAATATTCTTGAATTTACACTTCAATTATTTAAGATTTATTTAAATTTAAAACTTTTTATAAATGCTAGCACATTGGCTATGATTTGGCTTACACTAAAATAAATTATTTTTATTGTAACCGATCCAATCATTTAATTAGAATAAATTATACCGTTTTATGACATAATTTTTTACATTAATATCAAGGTTAGTCATTTGTACAGTAACTTTTTGTGTAAAGTATTGTTTAGTGGAATTAACCTAAGTATTCTTTCTAACCAAATATTAATCCACCTATAGTTATAATTATTAATAATAATGATGTTTTAAATAATGACTTTTTATCCAGTCTTGCTGGAATAATACTAAAAAATAAAGCTGAAATCAAAACATACAGCACCCCCCTAAATCTCAGCTCTGATGAACCACTATAGGCCATAGCATATACCAGAATATATATTACAATATTTAATAAAATATATTTAGAAAAAATCGACAAATTTTTAAAGAAAAAATTAATACTACTAACTTTTGAAGCCATAAAAGAAATTTGTATCCACCACATCATACTGCCAATAAACGACATATAATTTCCTATAATTGTATAAAAGACAAAATAAGTAGAGCCAAACAGAGATCTAATAGGACCAGGACCTATCATTAGCCTTGGTATAGAAATAAGTTTTTCTATAAAAGTTTGCTCTAAAGCTGAACTTAATACTATAGGAACCCACATAGCTGTTGAAGAATAAATTCTCATAAACCTACTACTAAACATAGTTAAAATTATTGCGAATACTGAAAATAATACTATCCATAAGAACCTTTTTTTAACACTTAAATTATTTTTTTCTATAATAAAATACAATGCTAAAATACTAGATACAAATGCCCATGGACGTATTCTATAAAGTAACACAGCCATAAAAAACAAAAAAATAATATATAGAATCCAAAGACTCTTGGATTTTTTATTTTGTAACAATTGAAAAAAATATATAACTAACACAACCATTAACAAATATGTAGCATCTTTTAAATTTCTCATTAATGAATATATAGTTAAAGGGTTAAACAAAGTAAAATTCAAAAAAACATTAATATTTTTTCTAATTGTATACTTACAATCAATCAACTTACTTTCTTGTAAAGAGTTCAAAACTCCAACAGCACAAATTACTATAGATATATTCACAATTAATATGTTATATATATTATTCCACCCCACCCATAAGAAAGGAGATGTTTTTTGAATAAAATAACTTATCCAAATATATATGTCATTATAGGCATAATAAATATTTCCCGACAGATATGATAAAGTATGCTTCCAGTATACTTCTGCATCACTATAATAAACTACTCTCCCCAAATCCATTAACTCTAAGCGATATATAATTAAAATAACACTTTGTACAAATAAAGCAAAAAATATCTTCATTAGTATATCTCTACGGATAATTTTTAATGGTACCTTATTAATAATATAGAACATAAATATAGTTAATATTATTATTAGACCCATAAAAATCCTCATTTCAATTTTTGTTTTAGTTACATGCTTTGCACCTTGTTATAAATTTTTATAAATATTAATTAAACGTCGTTCCATTTCATTCCAGTTATATTTTTTTTCGTATAATTTTCGTGTTCTTTTTGATATTTCATCCCATTCACAATATCGATTGCTCAACTTTTTTAACCCATTAATAAACCCTAAATTGCTGTAAGTTATAACCTCGCCTATGTTTTCAGCTTCAACAATTTCATCTATTCCAGTATTTTTAGCCACTATTAAAGGTTTTCCTAACATTAATGCTTCATAAAACTTATTTGGTGCTGCATAGTAATGATTTGGATTAGACGGGTCATAAATAGCAGTCATAATGTCACAACTATTTTCTAATTCTAAAGTTTTTTTATAAGGTAGTTTCCCATAAAAGATAATATTACTATATTGTCGAGACATCTCTTTAAAATATCCTTCTAATTGCCCGAATCCACCTATATGAAACTCATATTTTTGATTATCTTTTATAAATTCTGTTATCTCTTTAAGCAACCTTCCATTAACTAAAATTCCTACATATACAATCTTAATTTTGGACTTATTAAGATCAAGAATATTAACAGTATTATCTAATTCATTTGGTGTATTATGAATTACACACAATAATTTGGGACTAGTTCCTTTTATTTGCTCTTTTCTTTTTTCTGTGCAAATTATTGTTGCATCTGCAGAATTAATTATTTTATGATCTCTTTTTTCAATAAAATTTTTCAAAAAAAATGGTACATTGAATGAATCCACATAATAGTCAAAAATATCATATATAATCTTTTTATTTAATTTTTTAGCCGCCTGCATTGCAATATATGCGGTATCAAAATCACATGCATGAATGATATCATAACTGCTTTTATTAATATAAAGCCATTTGAATAGTTTGATTTGAAACATAATCAAAGAAATAAGATTTTTTCTAACTCCCCCACCAAAGGTCGCAGGAATTCCAAATCTAAAAACACGAACAACTCCTGAACCTAAACTTATATATGCTTCCTTAATATGGTATTTGCTACTTCTATCCCAAGCTACAATTTCAACGTTAAATCCCGCTTTTACAAGACTATTAGCTTGTTTTTCGACTCTTGAATCTGGATCAACAGGGTTAGATCTTAAAAAAACAACATTCATTTTTTACCAATCCCATTCAATATCTTTTTGTTTAACGGTTTATTTTCTAAATAAAAACTTTCGATTATTAATTATGTTCCTTTTTCATAATGTTTATATTTTTGGTAGTTAACTTGGCGCTAATTCTTTTTATTTCTCTAAATTTTTCTGACCCATAGTTTTTCTTAGTTTAAAATTCTCTATTGCTTTGTCAAGTACTTCTAGTTTGTCTGTATATCTTCATGAAAAAAATTCCCATTTTGAACTAGATCAGTATTTCCACTTCTTGAAGAACATATTATCGGCAGTTCGGCTGCCATTACTTCCATTTTTAGAAAAATTATTTATAAATCCCAAAAATATCTAGTTTTATGCATAAATCTTTTAATTGATTTTCAAGTTATCCTTTTTCACAAAACAAATATATAAAATTATGATTTTTTCTTTTGACTATTTCTCCAATATAAAGCAAAACCAAAATCATTGGATATTCATAATGTTTCTCTTTTTTTATTTCTATCAATATTTTTTTAACTAAGCAAGATTTACTCCTATACCAGGAGTATAAAATTTTGCTTCGAAAGCTTAATCTCTATTTGTTTATGGTAATCAAGACATTTGTCAATTTAGATAATAATTTTTAAACTGAAAAATAAAGAAATCTAATTTAATTTGGGTGCTCCACAGTAAAAATGAAAACATGTACTGTACCCAGTCAATTTTATGCGGTGCTCATATACATCAGCATCCCCCCCACTCTTAAGGTTCAGTTAAAGGAAGATACTGCATGTCTTTTCTGATATATTAATTGTCAAAACACTCCAGGTTCTCAGGCTTCATTTTAATTTTAAAGCGCGCATCAGCAAGAAGCTGTAATGGCTTTTCACCCATACATACAACCGGGTATTTTTAATCATAGGGACGGCTGTATACTTCAAAAATATCTTTCATTGCAGCAACAAAAGTAGCATTATGGTTGGGAAGGGATACATCAGCTCTTTTGCAGTTGATGCTTAAGTTGTTTTTATGTACGCTTTATTATCATATGTGAAATATAGTCAATATATCCAAGCTCTACACATTTGTCAGCAATCAGACGTAATGTCCATCGTTGATAACTTTTAGGAGGTTCACTGCATCCAAAAGCAATGATATGAACTTCAAGGTTTCCGTCAATTTGGGTTGTTACAGGTGATGTTTGACGCTTTTTCCTATATAGGGCACCATCTAAACCGAATTTGACAAATGCTGTTCTTACATTCTGGACAGTAGTTGTTGTCTTGAAACGCTTGCAGTATCTGCGACAGTAAGAGATTTTTCCAAAAATACATCAGAAACCAATAAAATGTTGGTGCAAGTAATAACTCTTTCTTCATTCGGTGTGCTTAATAACATATTTCTTTTTTGGCATAATTAATATCCTCCATTTTAACCCCATAATAAGGATATCATAACACAAGGAAATATTTCATGTAATATTTAGGTGTTGCAGTATACTAGTTATACACTCCCATTTAAAACAATCAAGTTTTTGAAATATCTTAAACTGTAATTTTTAGATTAAATAATTGTATACTAACACTTTTATTTAATTTGTAGGACTAAGTCAGCCCTGTTTTATTATTCAATCCACTAACTACAAACTAATTATTTCATATTCTTTATGGCTATTATACAAATATTAAGATTAATCTTCTAAATCCCATAAATGATAAACCTGATGGCATCCTACTTGTTTACATCCAACCTTATGATAGAAATTAATTGCTAACAAATTCCGAATTTGTGTTCCAACTTTTATTTCTTCACAACTATACTCACAAGCCATATATTCTATAGCTTTAAATAATTCAGTCCCTACTCCACCACTTGTCTTACCACTTGAAACAGTTATTAGCTCAACTATACATATATTATCTAAATATGAATGTAGTAAAAAACCATTAATCTCACCGTCACTATCTCTAGAAACAGCAAAGTGTTTATCTTCTCTATCAAATGAATTAATCAGCCAATGACGGTAGACATCTTTACCGCCTCTTTTTACTAACTCAAGATCTTCTGTAAATTTGGAAATCTTAAAGTCAGCCATATCTAATATCTTTTCGTTTAGCTTCATACCTTGATAAATCTTGACTGTTTCAGGTATATCATAATTGTTCTCTAATTCTTTCTTAAATTGTATATTAACATCTACTAAAAAAGCTTTCGTATCTCTACCAATTAACCAAGCATTAGTTGGTTCGGAATTTTTATTTTCAATTGAAACAAATTGGTAATTCGCAAACCTTTCTTTCACTTTCTTCCATTGATTCATATCAAGAGGTTTATGTAAAATAGCTTTTGCACAAAGTATTCCAAAATAATCTGTATCCCATTGTAAATCATAAAAAGTCACTTTTTCTTTATCAATCATTAATTATTCAAACCTCCTAAATTCTTACTCAATTATTTATTTGCTTTGAGCTAGCGTCTGTTACATAAACATTTTTTTCTCTTTTCAATACTGATGAAATTGTTTTAATAAAAATTTTAATATCCAGCCAAAATGATAAATGATCTATATAATAAATATCATGCTTAATTCTATCTTTCCAAGGTGCTGAATTTCTATAATACGCTTGATTAAAACCAGTAATGCCTGGTCTAATTTCTAATTTCCTTTTTTCATTTCCCTCATACATATCACGATGCTCTGGCAAATCCGGTCTTGGACCAATGATACTCATATCTCCTTTAATAATATTTATAAGTTGTGGAGTTTCATCAAGACTTGTATTTCTTATAAACTTACCTATCATAGTTAGTCTAGGATCATCATTTGAATTAAAGGTAGATCCATCTTTGTTTCTTATATCAGGGGCAGTTATTTTCATTGAACGAAACTTATACATTTTAAATATTTTACCGTTTTTTCCTAGTCGCGGAGCATTGTAAAAGATCGAACCTTTGTCTTGAAAATGAATAATAGGTCCTATGATTAATAAAATAATTAGCCAAAATGGTATAGCTATTAGTGCTAAAATTAAATCAAATATTCTTTTAAAAAAATACCTATACATAAAATCATCCCTCTTTTACTCCATCTAAAATGCTTTCTAAAATTTCCCTAAAACCTTCTTCAAACTTTCAATAACATGCTCCACATCCTCATCACTCAACAAAGTATGTACTGGTAATGTAATTTCATTTTTATACATATCAAAAGCGTTAGGATAATCTTTAATATTAAACCCTAAATTCTTATAAGCTGTTAACATAGGCAATGGCTTGTAATGAACATTACATACTACTCCAGCCTCAGCCATTTTCACAATAATTTCATTTCTCTCTGCTTCACCAATACCAGGTATCCTTGCTAGATAAAGATGTCCTGTGGAAGTAAAATCAGCACCATAATGCTGTAAACCCTTAACTTCTAATGGTTTAAGAGCTTTATCATACATTTCTATAATCTCTTTACGTCTCTTCAATAAACCATCATATCTACTTAACTGCATAAGACCAAAACCTGCTAAAATATCAGTCATATTACATTTAAAAGCAGGATAAACAATATCATATTCCCATGCACCTTTTTTAGTTTTTTCTAATGCATCTTTTGATTGTCCATGTAGACTATAAAGCATGAATTGCTTATATAATTCTTCATCATCCAACCCTAAACCATTTCTCCAAACAACAGCTCCACCTTCAGCAGTAGTAAGATTCTTCACCGCATGGAATGAAAAAGATGTGAAGTCTGCTACCTGTCCACATTTCAATCCTTTTCTTTCAGCCCCAAATCCATGAGCTGCATCTGCAAGAACCATTATTCTTTTAAATATCTCTTGAATTTCATTGTTAACTATAAATAATCTCTTTTTACTTTCTACAATCTTATAAATCTCATCATAATCACACATCTTACCCGCTAAATCAACTGGTATTATGGCTTTAGTTTTTTTTGTTATTACATTAGCTAATTTTGAATAATCCATTTCAAAAGATTCAGGGGCTGTATCTACCAATACAATCTTTGCTCCAACATGGTCTATTACAGAAGCAGATGCTGTATATGTATAAGCAGAAGTTATAACTTCATCTCCAGGACCAATATTCAAAATACGAAGTGTCATTTCCATAGCAGCTGTAGCAGAATTTAAACATACAGCTTTATTTACTCCAACATATTCAGCTATCTTTCTTTCAAGCTCCTTTGTTCTAGGTCCTGTTGTAATCCAACCTGATTTCATAGCTTTGACAACTTCTTCAATCTCTAAATCGCTTATATCTGGTGGAGAGAATTGGATGGTCCTTAATTCAGTATCATTCATTTTACTTACCTCACAATCATTTATTAAACAACAATATATACACTTTCTGAATATGTTTATTAAATTTGAGTATTGTTGGATATATACTATATTTTCCAGTTAATTTGTACCTATTAGCTCTATCTAGACTATACTTCTATTGTTCTTATAACAGTGTATTGAAATATTTTATGGTATTGAATAATTTAAATGATATGCAAATGTAAAACTCAAAGATTAGATTCAAATAGACTTTTACATCTGTATACATTTCATTTGCAGTTCATTTTTCAATCCAGCACCTGATTGATCACCCAGGTAAAGAAGCTCAAAACTATCGACCCAAACACCGCTGCCCCAATCCCCGAAACAGCAAAACCGGAAACCAGTGCTGCCGTAATTAAAAACATCAATCCATTAACAATAAACAAAAATAATCCCAGGGTTAGAATAGAAAAAGGTAAAGTCAGTACAGTAAAAATCGGTTTAATAAAAACATTAACCAGACCCAGAATCAAGGCGGCCCATAACCCCGGCCAGACCCCGACAATATAGATCCCCGGAACCACTTCCGCTGTAATCAGTAGTGCTAACATCGTAATCAATAAGCGTGCTGCAAATGTCT
>JAKSBP010000299.1 GCA_022361035.1 Clostridia bacterium | reverse complement strand
TTATGCTGAGCCACTCATGAATCACCGGCAGCTGCAGGAGTAGGTGCTGCAGGCCGACTATTTCTTTGTCGCTCTCCATGTGTCTTAGCAAGGCTTGTATGCCTGCCACACCTCTGACGCTGCTTACCTCCCTTGCCATGAGCGCGAGCGTACTCGCATGCTGCCTTTTGTATTTGTGCTCGGAGAGAAACTCACGTACGTGCTCTTGCTCATTCGGGTCTTCTGAGAGTAACTGCCTTGCTCGGGTACAACCGTCATAATTTTCACCTAATGGTTGGCCAGAAGCTAAGCCCTGTGTTGAGCTAGAAGCGTCTAAACGAGGACGTGACGCAACCTGGGGAGGGGTTACCTCCCCGCTGGCTACTCGTTTCCCTAGAGAAGCAGGCGGTTCGGTCTCTCCTTGAGCATTAGCAGCCTCTGGGAGAGAGACGAGATTATTTAATAACGCACGATAGTAGGGGTTGGTGTGGAGAGAAGTTATTGACATACCTAATACCAGCTTATCAAATAGTATTTGCTCGGGTAAGGCCTGTACAGGAGCAGATGTACCCGGCAGGTTAACTACTTCTGTGCTATCTGATGATGATGAATCTGATTGACTCAATGAGCGCAAGAGTGGGAGTAACAACGAGCTAGCATTTATTTTCTTATAGCACCTTGCGCCTGGTGCCTGGTCTGGTGCGCTCTCTGGCTGGGGTTCCTCTAAGGAGTCTGGTTGGCTCATTACTGCCTCCAAATCTTCTGTGTTGAGTTGGCTACAATGTCTCTTCATACATAGTTTGGGAAGTATCGGACCAGGGCATAATGATTGTGCTTCCTGTTCTGGTAGTGGCAGAGAAACATATAGCTCTTCTACTAGGTTTCTCTCCTTTATAGCTAATAGCACTGTATCTTCATAGGGTTCTGGGCCCTGGGTTGCTCCTCCAGGGTGCCATAGGAACAAGTTGTTACTGTACAGTATGAACAGTAGTTCAGGACTATTATGAGACAATTTGCTAACAAATAGAGCTCCTGGTTTGTTTAATGAGCTTAGAAGCACTTTTAATTGTGTAAACTGATTGACAAAGCTTGTCTCGGGCGAGCATTGTTGGTGGAACTTTACTGTGAGCAGGTGCTTTGGCGCACTGTCTAGTATTTTGGGGCGTTTACTGCAGCGCTCATTGTCCTCCTGTGGATCTCTGCTACATGAACCCTTTCCTTTGCCCCCTCCTTCTCCTTCACATCCTCCCCTCAGGCCTAGGGCTCCTATGTAGACAACTTCTCCTAGGGTGGGGGACTCGCTTTTACTTAGTACATGGATCTGGCATTGGCTACACCAGCTAGGGTACCTACTGAGAACTTCTAGGCTACTTGCGACATCTGCGCCCTGGCTGCACACGACAGGCAAGAGGGCTTGTCGCGAGAAATTGCCTACTAGGGATAGCACTTGAGCGCACCACTGGCCCATGTGGCACTGAAAGTGTACTTCCTGGCCACCTCGGGCTTGGT
>JAKSBP010000162.1 GCA_022361035.1 Clostridia bacterium | reverse complement strand
TTTCAGCGTGCCTTGAACTTGGAAGTTTGTTAAAGCCTATCATCTTGTAGACTTTGTCTACAATCTGAGATAGGGTTAACCCTATCTTTTAATAGTTTTTGAATAAAAAAACACGAATGTAGATATTGATATGGTCTACAGCCCACTATTTATAATAAAGTTAAAGAATAGGAGGCTTGAATATGACCATATTAAAGAGGCATCTATACAAATCAATTTCTAAAGAAGAGCTTTCAAATATTATATTGTTTTCCATTGGAAAGTTTGTTTCATTACTTGGGACATATATATATACCTTTGCCATAGGCCTATATGTACTTAAGCTTACGGGTTCTGGATTATCCTTTGCAACCACCTTGGTTTTAAATACTATTCCAATAGTGATTATAAATCCCATAGCAGGCGTATTGGCAGATAGGCTTAATAAAAAAGTTTTAGTAGTACTCATGGATATGCTTAACGGTATTTTGCTCATAGGTGTTTATTTTTTAAGCTCAATATATGGACTCAATCTTACTATGATTTATATTAGCACATTTGTTATGACCAGCTTTATGACCATATTTAATACGAGTATTGAAGCTGCAAAGCCTAATATGGTCTCTAAGGAGAGGATAATGGGCATAAATTCCATTAGTAAAATTGTATATTCAACTTCAATGGTCTTAGGACCTATGATTGGGGGATTAGTATTTGCATTTGTCGATATAAGAATGTTTATTATTTGCAATGGAGTATCCTTCATAATAGCGGCAATCCTAGAGTTTTTTATTAATTTTAGATTTAATTATAGGGAGAAAGTTGAAGATAGAGAAAAAAGTAAAATCGATCTCTTTAAAGATATGAAACAAGGCTTTCAATATCTGATAGATGAAAAGGAGATACTTAGGCTATTGATGGTATTTGTTTGCATCAATTTTTCTATGGGTATATCCATATCAGTACCTTTGCCCCTCATTATAAACAATATACTGAGCTTAAGTTCAAGATATTTCGGTATAATCCAAGGTTTCTTTCCTATAGGTCTGATAGTGGGAGCCGTTTTTATTGGCAGGGTGAGTAAATATTTACCCTATAAGAAGCTGTTGTTACTTATGAGCTTTATAATTTCAGGGTGTATTGCTTTAATAGGAGTGCCTGCTGTACCCTTTAACATAATTAAAGGTTCAACAACCCTATTGGTCTACTACTGCATAGTAATGTTTATTACTGGAATAGCCATAGCATTTATTGACATACCTATAATGTCGATTTTACAAAAAAGTATACCCGATGAATATAGGGGTAGGGTTTTGAGCCTAAGCATGGGATTATCTAAAGTTATATCACCCTTGGCATTTATAATCTCGGGAGTTTTAGTAAATATTGTACCCCTATATATGCTTCAGATATTTGGGAGTTTGATTTTATCTGTATCCAGTATAATAGCTATGAAAGACTAAGGATAGCTTAATATAAAAAAGTTTTACAAAGATAATTAGATGAAATATGGGTCAGATATCTTATCCATATTTTTTCTAATAAAATAGGGAAATAAAAGGATGTATTACACAAAATAGGACTCCAATTTTTCAGGTTTAGAAATTATGTCCTTATCTACATACAGGACCCCGTCAGCCCTAGCTTTAATAGCCCACTTTATTAAGGTGATAGTTCCATTTTTAATTTCAATTCCAGTTATACCACGGGGATGAACGCAACTACCCACATTAAAATATAGGGGTTCATGAATATTGGGAAACATGGGTCTATGGGTATGACCCGCAATAGTCATTTGTTTTTTTGCCTCTACCCATTTTATAATTCTCTTTTCAACGGTCCTCTTCTTTTTAGAGTTTTTTGCTGGACTTATAGGGTCCTTAAGGCAAAAATACAATTCTAAAGGACGCCATACATATCTGACTAGAAACCTGGCTAGCCACCATAGATAGTCATTTAATAAATCTCCTTGATGGCCATGGAGTAGAAAAATTTTATCATCTGTTTTCTCATAGTTTAGAATTAAACCCTCATGAATCTTAATATTTTCAAATAGGATTTCTTTCTTATTCGTCTTATTATCATAATATGAATACAGATTTTCTTTTACGAATCCTTCATTTTTTTTAACAATATCATGGTTTCCATAGATCATATACAGACGATTTTTCAAATAGAACTTACTCATAAGTTCAAAAATATGGCTGTGGGCCTCCCTTATTTCTGAGAATCTTCTAATTTCCCACAGTTCGTCCCCATCTCCAAGTTCAATATAGGTAAATCCATTATTAAAGTAATAGTTCAATGCTGTAAACATAATGTTCTGGTTGTGAGCAAAATCATCGGCCCAACTATTATCACCTCTGTGACAGTCACTCATCAGAATTAGTTTAGATGAATTATTTAAGGGTATTTCCTTTGAAGAATCAAATACCTTTGTTAGACGATTGAAGGTGAACATGGTCTATGCTCCTTAAAAGTATAATATGAATCTATTGAATATTTCTAATACAAATATATGAGCTAGGAAATCAATTAATGAAGAATACTTAATTTAAATTTATGTGAAGGCTGTACCTCCTGTAAAATTTGGTAAATTAATTGAAAAAATGTTTTAAATCTCTGATACAATATAATAATAAAGTAATGAAAAATTTTAAGCGGGTGAGTATATGAATAGGAAAGATATTTTTGTAACCTATGGGAATACACCAAAATCGATGATTAATGAACTTCTCTTGGCTTCAAAAATAGAAAAAGATATAAAACAATCGGATTTAATCGGTATTAAACCTAATCTCGTTGTAGCAAAGCCTTCTACATTAGGAGCCACAACAACTCCTGAGATTGTGGAGGGAATTGTAGAGTATCTTCAGGGCAGGGGATTTAAAAACATTGCTATACTAGAAGGTGCTTGGATTGGAGATTCCACAACTAGAGCTTTTAAAATATGTGGTTACGAGGAGATATCAAAAAAATACAATGTACCTTTAATAGACACTCAAAAAGATGGATATAGGGTTTATTCCTATAATGGAATGGATATCAATATTAATGATGCGGCCATGAAGGTGGATTTTATGATTAATGTTCCAGTTTTAAAGGCCCATTGTCAGACTAATATAACCTGTGCCCTTAAAAATATGAAGGGCTGTATTCCCGATATGGAAAAACGAAGATTCCATACCATTGGCCTCCATAAGCCAATAGCATATCTGAATAAATTATTGAGGCAGGATTTTGTAGTTGTTGATGGATTAATGGGAGATTTGACCTTTGAAGAGGGAGGGAATCCCGTACAAATGGACCGTATGATAGCTGGAAAGGATCCCGTATTAATAGACACCTATGGAGCCCAGCTATTGGGATATGATATAGGGGATGTACCCTATATCAAAATGGCAGGGGACATAGGCGTGGGGAGTTATGATTTGGATAGGGCCCATATAAAGGTATTAAACCATGACTATAATATTAAAAGGATAAAGCCTACCTACCGGGCAAAGGAATTGGCGAAATATATAGAAGAGCAGGAAGCCTGTTCAGCATGCTATGGTTCCTTAATTCGTGCCTTAGATAGGTTAGACCAAAGAAGTTTAGAAAATCTAAGGGAGAAGATACACATTGGCCAAGGATTTAAAAATCATACTGGAGAGGGAATTGGATGTGGCAGCTGTGCAAAGGGATTTAAGGACCATGTTTTGGGATGCCCTCCAGGGACTAAGGGAATATTGGAATGGATTCAAACTATAACTAAAGGGGTGTAAATATGGGTAAAAAGTTTAAAGCTACAAGTATGGAGAAGCTTGACAATCCATTAAGAAGGAAGCTATTACCGCCATATGAGATTATAAAAGACCTTGATATGCAAGAGGGCAGCCGTATTGCAGATATTGGTTGTGGGATAGGGTACTTTACTATTCCCTTTGGAAAAACAGTTGGTGACAAGGGAATAGTGTATGCTGTAGATATAAATCCTTCAATGCTGGAGGAGACTAGAAGGAGGACTGAAAAAGAAAATTTAACTAATGTAGAGATTATTCAATCCAGTGAAAATGACTTTAAATTAGAGGATAGTGCTGTAGATGTTGTATTCACCTCAACGGTATTCCATGAAGTAGATAGGCCTGAAAGATTCTTAGATGAGTGCAAAAGGGTACTGAGGAAAAAGGGTACTCTAATAATACTAGATTGGAATAGAGTTGAAGAGGAATTGGGTCCTCCAATACATGAAAGAATGGATATAGAACTAGTGAAGAAACATGTAATAGAGGCCAATTTAGCTATAAAGGAGATAGACTATATAAATAATAGCTTTTACATTCTTAAGTGTACTTTATAGTATTGGATATTTAACATTGGCTTGAGAAATTATATAATCAATGTATGGTATGCTTTAAACAAATATAAATAATTAGGAGGTAGTAATTATGACAAATGCCCATGAAATTGACTACAAGTTACATGGTGATGATATGCAATTTGTAGAAATTGAACTTGACCCCCAGGAAAGTGTCATTGCTGAAGCTGGAGCTATGATGTATATAGAAGATGGGATTCAAATGGAGACTATTTTTGGAGATGGCTCAAGGAAAAACGACCAAGGGGGGATTATGGGTAAATTACTTGGTGCTGGAAAGAGGCTTGTTACTGGAGAAAGTTTATTTATGACTGTATTTACAAATATGGGTACTGGAAAGAGACATGCCTCCTTTGCATCCCCATATCCTGGGAAGATTGTTCCCATGGATTTAAATATATATGGCGGTAAAATAGTTTGCCAAAAAGATGCATTTTTATGTGCTGCTAAGGGAGTCTCAGTGGGAATAGAATTTCAAAAGAAAATTGGAACGGGATTCTTTGGTGGAGAAGGATTTATAATGCAGAAGCTAGAAGGTGATGGATTAGCATTTATCCATGCGGGGGGAACTATTATTGAAAGGGAACTAAGAGTAGGTGAAACCCTTAGGGTTGATACAGGATGTTTAGTAGCCTTTACTAAAGATGTAGACTATGATATTGAGTTCGTAGGGAATATTAAAAGTGCATTTTTTGGTGGAGAAGGATTATATTTTGCTACGGTAAAGGGACCCGGTAAAGTGTGGCTTCAATCCCTGCCCTTTAGTAGACTGGCAGATAGAATCTACTCTGCTGCACCTCAAACTGGCGGCCCAAGAAAGGGAGAAGGTAGTGTACTCGATGCACTAGGTGGACTAGGAAACTTATTAGATGGAAAGTAAAATCTAAAACTAAAGAGTAGACAGTTCCATTATAGATATACGCCATTAAAAATTAATAAACGAAAGCAGCTTCTGAGGTTTTCTTTTGAGCGATTTTTATAAATCTGTTTTACCTTCTAATTGTCTATATAAAAACAGATTTATAGCATGAGCCTAAAGGATTATCAGAGGCTGCTTTTATTTATTAACTTTCTTAGCCACACATCTATATAGACATCTAAGAATGAAAGGCTGCATATCTTAAATTTTAATTTCTCACAAATTTTTTTAATTTACATCATTATTGCATCACATTTCCTATTTATAATACAGATATACCTTTGTAATCATAAAATTTTTTAAGCTTATTTTTTTGTCAATTTTTCAGGAGGTTAATTTCAATAAAAAGCTAAACACTGTAAATCAACTTTATTAAAATAGCTAAATGGGAATTGAAGGAGGGAATGAAGTTTGATAAAGAAGTTTATTTCTAATAAGAAGGCCAAGATTGTAATAATACTTATGTTGATTTTAGGGGGAGCTTTTTTAGGATATAAATACATAAATAGTCCTAGGGAATCCATAGGTCAAGTTGAAGCCCAGAGGGAAGAAAGGGTAATGAGAGGTGATATCACCATTGATTTTGATGGTGATGGGGAAGCGGAGATACCCGTGATAAATTTAGATTTTGATATAAGCGATAAGCTTAAGGAGCTTTATGTAAAGGAAGGTGATGAAATAAAATCTGGTCAGCTTCTTGCAAAGCTGGATGATACAGCATATGTAAAGAAGCTAAAGACGGCAGAGATTAACTATAGGAAGTCCCTTGCCAGTTTAGAGCAGAAAGAAGAAGATAGAAAGCTTAGCCTTATAAGTGAAAAACAGAAGCTAGCAGATTTAAAGTCGAAGCTAGATGAAATAGAGGAAGAGTATTTACCAATGCTTGAGATTAAGGATGTATATTCAGCCCAGGCTATAGAGCTTAAAAAAAATTCCTATGAAAGTGCAAAATCAGCCTATAATACTCAAGTGAAAAGATACGATATCTTAGTGAATTCCAATAAGAATATAGAGCTTGAAAAGGCTAACGTTGAATCTGCAAAGCTGGCCTTAGAAATGGCTAAGGATGATCTTAGCAGTACAGTTTTAAAGTCTCCCATGGATGGTAGAATATTAAACATAGCCTATAGAATTGGTGAGACAATTCCAAGCGTAAAGGAGTCGGGTCAGGTAACAGCAAATACTACCCATTTTATGGTTGTATCCGATGCCCATAAGGTAGAGGTTGTTGTGCCAGTTTCAGAAATTGATTTATCGAAGGTAGAAATAGAGCAAGGGGTAGAGGTTGAGTTTGAGGCCTTTGAAGGAGAAAGGTTTTCAGGTAAAGTTGTTTCAATAGATGCTTTACCAATCATAGATAATAATGGATTAGTTACATTCGATGTGAGAATTGAATTGGAGGGTGGAATTGAGAAGATAAAATCGGGGATGACCTGCTTAGTTTCATTTATAATGAGACAGCGAAAGAATGTTAGTTATATATCTAATAAGGCAGTGAGTATAGTAGATGGTAAACAGGTTGTTAAAGTGAAGAATGAAAATGGAAACCTAGAAACTAGAAAGATAAAGACGGGACTTACCGATGGAAAATATGTTGAAATTACTGAAGGTCTTGATATAGGAGAGATAATAATCATAGAAGAGAAGAAAGTGGAGTAGGTGTATAGCTATGAGCTTTGGTGAGATTTTAAGGTCCATTTTTATAAATATCAGAGAAAATAAATCTAAAGTCTTCCTTACTACCCTGGGAATTATTGTTGGTGCCTTAACTATAGTTTTAGTAATGGCCATTGGAAAGGGAAGCCAGGAACAGGTTGAAGAACAGTTTAAGAGGTTAAATGTAGGAACTTTATATGTAATGTCGGCCTTTGGTAGACAGAGAACCAATCTAAAACTGGGACTTGAAGATATGGAAGCAATATCTGAGGAAGTACCTTCAGTAAAAGAGGTTAGTATGATGATTAATGGTAATGCAAATATAGTCTATCAAGATATATCTACTACTTCTTCCGTAGCGGGGGTTATAAAGGATTATAAAGAAATTAATAATATAGAAATAGAATATGGAAAATTTATAGATGAAGATAGCGATGGGGAGAAAGTTGTTGTTATTGGTTCAGAGGTAGCAAAGGTACTCTTTGAAGGAATAGAACTCTCACAGGTTGTTGGAGAAAAGGTCATCGTTAATGGAAAAAGATTTGAGGTAATTGGTATTTTAAAATATCTTGGAGGGTCAGGAAGGGGTTTTAATCCCGATGAAGGTTTTTTTATGCCCTATGAAGTGGCACAAAGGTACATAACAGGAAGAAATCTAAGGCCTATTATTATGGCCTTGGCTAAGGATATTAATCATGTGGATTCAGCTATTGAAGAAATTACAGTGGTACTTCAAAAAAGATATGGGTCAAAAAGTGATCAGTTTATGATTAGAGATGCAGGGAGCAGTCTTCAGTCAGCCAGAAGCTCTGCAAGTACCATGACCCTTATGCTTCTGTCAGTAGCAACGGTAGTTCTAATTGTAGGTGGCATTGGAATAATGAACGTCTTGTTTGTTTCAGTAAAGGAAAGAACAAAGGAAATAGGAATTTTAAAGGCAATTGGAGCCCGTAAAAGGGATATATTACTTATATTTCTATTTGAAGCGATTATCATTAGTGGAGTAGGAAGTATATTAGGCATAATAATGAGTATGGTGGCAATGCCCATAATGGAGTACTTTCAAGTAAGGGCCATTCCCACCATGTTTGGATACCTATTGGCATTTGGATTTTCTCTGGCAATAGGAACCTTTTTTGGTTACTATCCTGCTTCAAAGGCAGCTTCCCTTAAGCCTATTGATGCATTGAATTACGAATAGAAAAGGATTAGAGGAGATGTTAAAGGTGAATAAATTTATTTCTAAGGTTTTAATAGTATTAGTTTGCCTATCACTGGTGCTTACAGGGTGTACGGAGTCTAAGGAACCCAGGGATACAGTATCAGAAAGTACAGAGAATGAAAACCAAAGAGAACGGGGGGTTAGAAGCAGAGCAGATATCTTTGGGAGGGTTAAGAGTATTATTGGTAATGAAGTAGTCCTAGAGATTGCAGAAATGCCTGAAAGGATAGCTAATCAGGGTGAAGGCCAGGAAGGGAGAGGAGAAGGAGCAGCTAGGAGGGAAGGAAATAGTGGTGGAGAAAGCCCAGGGGGAAGAGGTATGAGGGAAATGAAGCTGACTGGGGAAACTGTTACATTACTTATACCTATAGGGATACCTATTACTACACGAAGTCAAAAAAGCCTTAAGGAAATTGATTTAGCTGATATATATGTAGGAGCAACATTACAAATATGGTTTGAAGATGGAGATGCAGAAAAAAAGGCAATTGCTAGGGTTACGATGATGCAAGGTAGGGAGTAGTATGAAAAATGATATAGTAATTTATATGAAGGACATAGTTAAGTCCTATAGGATGGGGAAAAATAAATTGACGGTTCTAAAGGATATATCCTTAGAAATAAAAAAGGGTGAGTTCGTTGCAGTTCTAGGCCCTTCGGGTTCAGGTAAATCAACCTTGATGAATATTATAGGCTGTATAGATGTGGCTGATTCAGGTGAATATATTTTATCGGGCCAGGATATTAAGGCAAAAAATGATGATGAACTGGCCCATATTAGGAATAGGAAAATAGGCTTCATATTTCAAAAGTTTAACCTTTTACCTAAATATACCGCCGAGCATAATGTGGCATTTCCTCTACTTTTAAGGGGAGAGGATAAGAAAGTGGCCCATAAAAGGGCAAAGAAGATATTAGAAGATGTGGGTCTTGGAGATAGGGTTCACCATAGGCCCATAGAATTATCCGGCGGCCAGCAGCAAAGGGTATCAATATCAAGGGCATTGGTAGGTCAGCCCAATATTTTACTTGCCGATGAGCCTACCGGTAATCTAGATTCAAAATCTGGAAGGGAAATAATGGATATTTTCCTAGAACTTAATCAAAAGGGCAATACAATAGTTCTAATAACCCATGATTTAGAAATTGCAAAGCAAGCCCCTAGAATTATACATGTAAGAGATGGTGTTGTACATGAGTAAATCTAGCTATTGACTGTTAGCTTTTAAGTTTACTATGGAGCGGTTTTAAAAGAGATGAAAACTTTTCATCTCTGAGGCTGTTAACAAACTCCCAATTTCTGCGTTACTGCTAAAATCTCCGGTGCTCACTTAGTCAATAAAATTTTAGAACGAACTGATAAGTTCGTGGGAAATTTTATGGTATTTGCTAAAGGCAAATAGACTTCCTTTTTATTATAAGCTCCGCTCCTCGATTT
>JAKSBP010000406.1 GCA_022361035.1 Clostridia bacterium | reverse complement strand
TAAGTACTTATAAGTTCTAGTAGCTAACAATTGATAATTTTTAGCTATTATGGTGACCCCTAGGGGACTCGAACCCCTGTTACCGCCGTGAAAGGGCGGTGTCTTAACCGCTTGACCAAGGGGCCAGGCTATCTATCTGAAATGAACAATTTTAACTGGTGACCCATCCGCGACTCGAACGCGGGACACCCTGATTAAAAGTCAGGTGCTCTACCGACTGAGCTAATGGGTCATTGCTCACATTTATATATATTACAGCACATTCTAATCTGTGTCAACAAAAAAATACAAAAAATTATGTTCTATTTTTTGACAAAGTTAGAACAAAGGGCCTAGGGCCCTTTATCAGATTAATAATTTCTATTTGTGTTAGATTCCCATCTTAAATCTGGTCCATAGAATTCCAGTAAAGTAAATTTACCAAATATTCTTGATGATACCCTATGGCTATAGGTATCAGCTATATCGATTAGGTCAAGATTAGTCGAAACTAAGGTTTTTTTGTTTTGAACTATTCTATTGTTGATAATATTAAATATTTCTATATTTGTAAAAGTATTAGTAAGCTCAGTTCCAAGATCATCAATGATTAAAAGGTCGCAGTCGAATAGTAATTCATAGCTCATTTTAAGCTCCGGGGTTTTTTCTCTACTAAACTTATACTCCTCTAAGATTTCTAGAATCTTAAATGCAGTTTGATAGACTACTATTTTCCCCTTATCAAGTAGTGCCTTAGCAATACAATTACATAAAAATGTTTTACCAAGGCCAGTGGTTCCATAAAAAAGAAGGTTTTCACCATTATTTTCATCAAAATTATTTACAAAGCCCTCTGATACGCTTAATATATTAAGCATATTTTCCTTGGGGGTTAAATTTTCATCCTCAAATTTTTCGTTAGAGAAAATTTCAATATTAAAGGTCTGAAAATTTTCATTCTTTAAGGAATGGGATATGTTGGACATAGAATATGCCCTATCTATAAGTTTTTGTTTAAAACACTTGCATTTTTGGCCACTCTTATTAAAGCCTGTATCGTTACAATGGCTACATGAATAATTTAATTCTAAGAAATTTAGAGGAATATTGTTTTCAGTTAAAAGGATGGCTTTCTCTTGTTTCAGTTTATCTGTACGTTCTTTGATTGTGCGAACTTCTTCTTCATAATTTTCAGGATTTGTAAGTATGACCCTAGATAAGTCTATACCGATCCTTGCTATCTTATCGTCTATTTCCTTTAGTCTAGGCACTAATTCATAGACCTGTGACTTTCTATATAACAATTCTTTTTCAGCAATATCTCTTTTCTTTTCATATTCTAATAGGATATTTCTAATAAAATTTTTATTCATAAAGCCACCTACTTTATTTTTTCATTCTTAACATTTTCTTTAGTTCTTCATTAGAGTATTTAATTGGTCTTTGCTTAAAATTATGGAACTTATTATTTTTAGCTTTAGCAGTTTGATTTTTATTTTTTGTACTGTCGCTTTTCCTATGGCTAGTTTTTCTTTCCTGACTTTTAATCTCTGCTTCTTCAGGAGTTGTAAGTCCATCCTTCTTCCAAGCCAGTAGGATGCTATTGATATAGTTTATACTTGGGTTAGAGGTCTTTTTAGAGTTTTCACAGGCCTTTAGAATCATGTCTATTGAAAAATTCCATTCATCTATCCAAGTATCCATAACTTCCTTTTCTGCCTTAGAGGGGTTTCTAAAGCTAAAACCCAAGGTTTTAAATACTTTGTCATAATACATGTACTTTCTTTGCCCATCTTCTAAATAATCATCTAGCTTTTCCAAATCAATTAGACCGTTATCATACCAGTTTCTTATTATGACACCAATATATTTAATGCTTTTTACCTTTCTTTTTTCAATACTATATTCAAAGGCTTTAATAATAATATCCGGGTCCATATTGAAATTATATATCCATTCAAGGACCTTTGTCCTTTCATTAACAGTAAGCTGTCTTCGCATTAGCTGATCGATTTGGTAAAACATATTTTTAATCTCAGGAATTTTATTTGCCTCTATAAGCTCATCGGGTGAGCAGCTATAATCCTTTGAGCTTGAAGGGCTTTCAGATTTAGGAGCATTCTTAAGCTCGTAATTATTATCAATATATAGCTGTCTTAGGGATAGAAACTCTACAGCAAAATCATTATCATCATCGGTGGTTTTGGGATGCCTTTTTATTATCCCTATTTTTTCCCAAAACTCCCATGCCTTAAGGACATCAACAAGGGGTATATTAAGATGCTTAGAGATAGTGTTATTATCAATTATGATGTTTTCATCCCTGTCGGTAGCATACTTATACCCTAAAAGATAGACCTTGACATAGGTTCCATCAGCCATAGGCATGAAATCGTTTATAAAGATATTTTCAACTGGCGTTTGGCCAAAATCAATGTCAGTTGTTTTTTTAATAAAACTCATAAAAACACCTTCTATATAAGTATTGTTTGTAAATGAGAAAATTGCATAATTACCGTTTTAAAGACTTTCCTATTTATATATTTTTTAAAGGTTTTTATATATATTGTGAAGTTCTTTTAGGCTTTGATTATGAAAGTTCTTCAAATAATTATATCATAATTAATAGCGTTAAAGTAATAGAGGGAATAAATAACATTCTATCTCTTTAATTGTTTGTAAGCATCTACTCAAAATGTGTAATCATTAGGGACAAGGGATTTTTTGGATATAAGGGCTTGGGTAAATTTTAGGCCCTAATTTTTATTCCTTAATTACCCTTGTCTATAGTAATATACACACATAAAGGCAATTCATATACATATAGTTTTTATAGAACTACTATTATTAATATCTGGAGGGTGGCAATCTATGGGAATTTCTCCGTTTAAAATTATTAAAAAAATTAAGGACACTAAGCCTAGGAAGAGTATAGTGATTGCTATTATTGTTATGATAGGTTTATTTACTACTATAAATCTGTTAAAGATAAAGGATGGTATCATAGTTTTTAACGAGTTGATACCCAAAGTAGAAAGTCTAAATGAATATGAGATAGAGGCTACTTTTTATGAAGATGAAAAGATTATAGAAGGGACTGAAAAGATTACATACGTAAATAAATCTTCAAATAATATAAAATCCGTATATTTTCATATATATCCAAATGTATTTAAATCTAAGGAGACAGTGCCCTTTGAGGAAGAGGAAATAGACCTTGCATATATAGATGGATTTGAGCCAGGATATATTGATATAGCCTCTGTAAAGTCTACTAAAGGAGATCTCAGTTTTCTAATTATAGGAAAGGGAAATTCAGTCTTGAAGGTTAATCTTGATGAAGAGTTGGAACCAGGGGATAAAACTAAAATATATATAGATTTTATGTTAAAGATTCCTCCCTCAAATGGGAGATTTGGTTTTGGAAGAAATACAATCAATTTAGGAAATTGGTATCCCATAGCTGCTATGCTTGATGAATCTGGTTGGAACCTTGAGCCCTATCATCCTATTGGGGACCCCTTTTTTAGTGATGTTGCTAACTATAGAGTTATAATAACTATAGATCAAAGCTATGTAGTGGCTTCCACCGGTGATTTAATAAAAAAGGAAAACATTGGGGGGAAATACAGGTGGACCTTTGAGGTAAAGAAAGTAAGGGATTTTGCCATGATTGCAAGTAACAAGTATAAAATTATTGAAGATGAGATAGACGATATTTTAGTTAGGAGTTATTATTTTGAAGATGAATCGGCAGAGCTTTCCCTAAAGGCGGCCAAGGATTCCTTAGGAATATTTAATAAGATTTTTGGCAAGTATCCATATAGGCACTTTTCCGTAGCTGCCTCTGATTTTTTCATAGGTGGAATGGAGTATCCTAAGCTGGTTTTCATAGATGAGGGAATGTATAGAGGTAATGATGAGATATTAGAATATATAATAGTTCACGAAACTGCCCATCAATGGTGGTATGGACTAGTTGGAAATAACGAAATAGAAGAGGCCTGGTTAGATGAAGCATTAACTGAATACTCCACCCTATTATATTATGAGAATAAATATGGAGAGGATAGGAAGGATAAAATATATAAAAAAATGATATTAGGAGTGTATAATCTATACAGACATTTCAACGAGATAGAAAATGAAACCATATTAAAAAGTTTAGGAGATTTTAAGAATTCCAGAGAATATCAAGCTTTAGTATATTGTAAAGGGGCAATGTTTCTGCAGTGTCTTAGAGAAGAATTAGGAGATGAAATTTTTTTCAATGCTTTGAAGGTCTACTTCGACAAGTATAAATATAAAAATGCTACTACGGAAGACTTTATGAAAATATGTGAAATAGTTTCCGATAGGGAGCTTAAGGATATATTCGACAAGTGGCTTAAGGATGTAAATGAATAAATTATCTAAATAGGTAAATTCTATATAATAAATCCATAAAATCCTAGAAATGTAGAAGATTAAAAATAGGGTAATAGAACTACATTATCTAAGGCTAGAAAGGATTGTAAGGATAAATAGAATATGATATACTGTAGAAGTGAATGTTACATTAATATTACAAAATTCTGACAATTTACTTACGAAAGAAAAGCTTTTAGGGGAGAAAAACTATGACTAACTCAGGAGATTCTGGTGGACTAAAGGGAAGTATCTTAAAAACAATCCAAAGGATAAAAGGCTCTAGCCATCGGAAGAAATTAATTATTGTATCTGTAGTGTTTATGTTATTTATTACAGTAGGTTTGGTATATAGCAGTGAATCCGGAGAAAAAAACTATAATAAATTTGCCAGTATAGTTGGGATACAGAATATTAGCCTAGAGAATCATACTTCTGATAATGCTGTTTTAATGGATAAGAAGAGAGAAATAAGTGAATTATCAGATATAAAACATGATGTTTATGAAATATTAGAGATAAAGATACCAGCCTACACTATAAACGTTAATGGAAAAGACTTGGTAGCCTTAGATACAAGGTATAAGTCAGAGCAATTACTTCACGATATTAGTACACCCTTTGTAGATGACGAGGGAAGGGAAACAGCAAATATAGAATTCAAAGAAGATGTCAAGATTATAAAAGAGCTTGTAGGAATTAGTGAAATTAATGATAATTATGAAGAAATGCTGTATTATGTAACGAAAGGAACAAGTGAGACTAAGCTTCATAAAGTAGAAAAGGGAGAGAACTATTGGGTTATTGCAAAAAAGTATAATATAGAGGTTGATAACCTTATAAAAGCAAACCCTGATATTAACCCTGAAAAAATACAAATTGGACAAGAAGTTAGCTTAGTAGTACCTAAGCCTATGATAACTGTTATTACTAAGGAAATAAGAGAATATAAGGAATATATTGCCTATGAAACTCAATACGAAGAAACTAACGTTTTATATAAAGGAGAGTACAGAGTAAAAAAATCGGGGAAAAATGGAGAACGGGAAATTAAAGCAGAAGTAGTTAAGGAAAATGGAATAGAAAAGGATAGAAATATTTTAGAGGAAAATATAACCCAGGAAGCTATCACCAAGGTAGTACTTAAGGGAACAAAAAATCCTCCCCCAAGGATAGGAACTGGAAAGCTGGCTAAACCAACAAGCAGGGGAGTACTGACTTCACCCTTTGGATGGCGATGGGGAAGAAGACATACTGGGATAGATATAGGCATTCCAACGGGAACTCCTGTTAAGGCAGCCGATGGAGGCAAGGTGGTATATACAGGTTATAAGGGCGGATATGGTAAGTGTATAATCCTAGACCATGGGGAAAATAAACAGACCCTATATGCCCATAATAGTAAACTACTTGTTAAAAAAGGGGACAAGATATTTAAAGGACAAACAATAGCCAAGAGTGGAAATACTGGAACTAGCACAGGTCCGCATCTTCATTTTGAAGTAAGGATAAATGGTATACCGGTGAATCCAGCTAAATATGTAAGATACTAAATCCTTAATTTAGTTAAAAAGATTAGCACTATCAACTTACTGGATTTTAATAAGTTTTGATAGTGCTTTTATTATTTTAAAATTGAATTATAGTAATGCTACTTTAAGGATTCATAAATTTATCATATAGCTTTCTTCTTTACTAAAATGTCTTTGAAATGTAATCTACAAACAGACTGGCATTTCCGCTTCCACTCAGAGTATAGAATTCTATTCCTAATGTAAATAAACTTTCCGATTATATAGTGGGTTTTATATGTTTAAATCTAAAATTATTCTACTTATAAATTTATTGAAAAATAGATTTCAAGATGAATTTTTATTTTGATGTGGGAAGGATAATTTAACATAAATGTTGAATAAAAAAATAGTATAGGGTAATGGGTTTAATATTTAAAGAAAAGTTAAATTTTATAAAAAATAAAATTATTAAGTTCTCCTAAGGGCTTAATATTACTTATGGTATAAATGGAAGTAAGGAAACATTTGAGATGAAGTAATAAATTACCAAGGAAGTTTACATAATGTAATGGTATAATAGTTGTGTATTCCCTCATATACATATTGATATAGGGGGAGGGGATTCACAATGAAAAAGAGATATTATGTGTATATCAGTATGTGTATTGCATTTATCTTGATATTTACCAATACCCTTGGAATAAAGGGTAATTTATATATCTTATTTAGAAATATACCTAAGAGAAGTGTTCTAAGAAATGTAGAAGACTATAAGGAATTTGAGACAGCCAATTTTATAATTAAACATAGAGCTAATGATGCTGAGGTTTTGAGGCTAGTTGCCCAGGCATCGGAGGAATATTATGATGAGATATGTGAGAAGTATGACTATTATCCAGAGGATAAAACCGTAGTTATATTATATGATGATTCAGAAGAACTTATGAAAAATACAAATCTTGGCAAGTCTAAGCCTCCTATGGGAGTCTACTATGCATCAACTATTCAAATTTTATCTCCTAGGGTATGGTGCCCTCCTGGTGCTGATATGGAATATTTATTTCTAAATGAAGGCCCTATGGTCCATGAGTTTACCCATCTAGTTATAGATGATATTACAAAGGGTAACTATCCTTTATGGTTTACTGAAGGATTGGCCCTATATTCAGAATATATTACTACTAAATATGAATGGGGAAATGAAATAGAGGAAGAAAAAATCTATACAATTCATGAGTTGAGTAGTAATTTCCATGGATTAGACCAATATTTAGCCTATACTCAATCCTTTAGGGTGGTAAGATACATGGTTGATACCTATGGGTTTGAAAGTATTAAGGAAATTTTGAGGGAGCTAGAAAGTGGATATGATTTTAATAAAGCCTTTGAAATAGTAACCAAGGACCAGATTTCAAAACTCAATATTTAAAAGTGTAGACAACAATAATGATAAAAGATATTATAGAAATAAGGTATTTATATTCCTCAGACTTTTGTCTGAGGGATTTTTGAAAATGAATGACAATTTAAGGGGATTATATAAAATATGAATTAAAGCTTCTTGTTTTAATTCTTTGTAGAGGTGATTAAACATGGATAGAAAGGTACTTGTAGTCGATGATGAAAAGCCGATTTCTGATATCATAAAGTTTAATTTAGTTAGGGAAGGTTTTCAAGTTGATGTTGCCTTTGATGGAGAAGAAGCACTAAAGAAGGTATATCAATTTCAACCGGATTTAATTGTCTTAGATTTAATGCTTCCAAAGCTTGATGGTTTTCAGGTTTGCAGGAAGGTAAGAGAAAGCTTTAGTATGCCTATATTAATGTTAACAGCTAAGGAAGAAGAAGTAGATAAGGTTTTGGGACTTGAACTTGGGGCAGATGATTACATAACAAAGCCCTTTGGGATGAGGGAACTTATTGCGAGGGTAAAGGCCAACCTAAGAAGAATAGATGTAGATAAAAAGAAAAGCCAAGGTAACAGTGTAATGTCTGGAAATCTTTCCATAGACCTTGATAAATACGAGGTTAAAAAGGGAGAAAATATTTTGGAGCTAACTTTGAGAGAATTTGAACTTTTAAGGTTCCTTGCTACCCAGGAAAATCAAGTTTTTACCAGGGAGCAGCTTTTAAAGGATGTATGGGGTTATGAGTATTACGGTGATATAAGAACAGTAGACGTTACAGTAAGAAGACTAAGGGAAAAGGTTGAAGATGACTCCAGCAGTCCAAAGTATATCCTTACAAAACGTGGAGTAGGATATTACTTCAGGAGGATTTAGGATGTTTAAAAGTATCAGATGGAAATTTATAACAGTGTATTTTGCATTAGTCTTTATTGCTATGGCAATTATAGGTGTTTTTATAGTACAAAGCTTTGAAGCTCATAATTTAGATGTTGTAGTCAACAGGCTAAACTCCATAGCTGATAGGATACGTCCAGCTATAGAAAATATCTCCTCTGAAGTTAGTTTAGAAGATGAAAAGGATAGCCTCAATAATACTTTAAATCTTTGGGCAGTAGGTTTTTTTGAAGAAGCCTTTATAGTAAATAGAGACTTTATCATAATTGCCACTGACAACTCCCACTTTCAAGGTATAAATGCGGCAAGTGAGTTGGATTACGGTCTTATTTTAAAAGTATTAAATGGAGAAGGCGAGAAGGTTGAGAATGATGTATCAAAGGGCGAAAAGGCTACAAAGGATATAGTCTATCCAATTATAAGAAATGGAGAGATAGATGCAGCTCTATACCTGCGTTCTGATTTAAAAGATGTCTATGAAACCTT
This sequence comes from Clostridia bacterium, assembly GCA_022361035.1. GTDB lineage: Bacteria > Bacillota > Clostridia > Peptostreptococcales > Caminicellaceae > JAKSBP01. The sequence goes on along the minus strand of JAKSBP010000406.1, from coordinate 15,354 downwards.
AAATAAATCTCAGAAGATTATGACTCAAGCTACGGTTTTAGCCCTGGTAATTACAATAATCCTTGGATATCTTTTAGCCAAAAGCATAACGGAGCCAATTAACGATGTAACAAAAAAGGCTGCATTGATGGCTAAGGGAGACTTTAACCAAAGAGTAGATGTTAAGTCCGATGATGAGCTAGGTAACCTTGCAGAAATGTTTAATTTCTTAACTAGTAAATTAGAGACCACCCTAGGTGAAATAACTAGTGAGAAGAGCAAAATGGAGACTATATTGAATTATATGGCAGATGGGCTTATAGCAGTTAATAAAAATGGAAGGATTATACATGCTAATCCTAAGGCGATGGAGATGCTAGACTTTTCTAAGGAAATGGTCTTAGAAAAGGAATACGATGAATTATTTGAGGAACTAAATGATAAACTAACTATAAGATATGTAATGAAACATAATGATATTTTAATAGGCAGTGATGTCATAAACATTAATGAATCCATATATAATGTTGACTATGCTCCCTTTAAGGATGAAAATGATGAAATAGGGGGAATTGTACTAGTAATCAAGGATGTAACTAAGCAGCAAAGGCTAGAGAACATGAGAAGAGAATTTGTTGCTAATGTTTCCCATGAACTTAAGACTCCCCTTACAAGTATAAAAAGCTATACAGAAACCCTATTAAATGGAATGCTTGACGATAGGGATATATCAGAAAGATTTCTAGGTGTAGTAAATAGTGAAGCAGATAGAATGGCAAGGCTAGTGAGGGATTTATTACAACTATCTAATTTTGATAATAAAAAGGTTAAGTGGAATATGGTTAATAATGATTTAGTTAAGCTAGTAAATCAAACAGTAATGAAGCTCCACATAACTGCTAAAAATAAGAATCAGAAACTAGAATTCATTAATCAGAATGATGAACTTATATCGTATTTTGACTTCGATAAAATGGAACAAGTTGTACTTAACATAATAAGCAATGCTATTAAGTATACGGAAGAAAATGGAAAGATAGATGTTTATCTAGAGAGTGATAGCAACAGGGCATTAATAAGGGTGAAGGATACGGGAATGGGCATACCTAAGGAGGATTTACCTCGAATATTTGAAAGATTTTATAGAGTAGACAAGGCTCGATCCAGGGAATTAGGAGGGACCGGACTAGGATTAGCAATAGCTAAGGAAATCGTAGAGGGCCATAATGGAACCATAGAAATTAAAAGTGAAATCAATAGGGGAACAGAAGTAATAATAGAGATTCCTATTGCAAAAAAAATAGTGTAATACTATTTTAAATATAGTGTAATATTACTGTAACATAAATTATTTATAATATATAATATAATTAGGTAAGAATTACACTGGGAGGCCTAGGATATGTTAAGAAAAATAATTACAGGTACACTAGTTTTAATAATGCTCAGTACATCTAGTGTAGTTGTTTATGCTGGTCCATTAAATGGGCAAAATATAGATAGTGAACTCAAAATAGAAAATGAAAAGAAAGAAGAAAAAATTGAGATTATAAGTCCTCAGATTAATCCTAATGAAGATGTGATTGCTGAGAAGAATCTGCTTATTTCTATTAAAGTTATTGGCGAATCTAAAGTAACCTTAAACTTATATAAAATCCTAGATGATTCTGAGGAATTAGAATTATTATCTGAAGAAATTGAGCCAAATGATGAATTAGAAACGAATTATGCTAAGAACATTAAAAACATTGAACCGGGTAAATATAAGATGGTGTTTAAAAAGGACGGAAAAAAGAAGCTAAAAAATATTGAGTTCAATGTAAAAAAGACTAAAGAGGTAGTTAATAAGGAGATAAAGGATTCTTTACCAGAATTATTGGATTTGAGTATAACTGATCTCTTGCTAGGCGAATAGGCAGCAGTTGGAGGTAAAGACGATGAAAAGAGAGAGGTTTAAATCCATACTATTAATTCTACTTTTTGTAGTGAGTTTGAGCCTGACACAGAGGTTGTGGTTTGATTTGCCCTTTGGTGAGGTTATTTCTTTATCAAATAATAAGAATATAAAAGAGATAGATGTAGATGTTACCGATATATTAAGCCCCCAAAGTTTTACTGTAAGCTTTGGGGGTGGAGACCATACGGTATTTTTTTCTGAGCCCTATGAAGTGTGGAATATTACTAAGGCAGACCAGAAGAAAGAAGTATGGATTTGGGAAACTGCTAAGCTTGTTTTAAGAGATTATTTAAAAGATGATTATGACATAGAAGAAATAGACGAGGATGAATGGAAAAAAATTAAAAAATTTAAATCTATAAAGCTGGATTTTGCCTGTGAAGTACCTGGGAATAGTTTAATAAGCCTTTTGAGCGGTAAAGATAGTAATATGTCTAAAATTAAAGACAAAGTAAATACCATATTGATTCCTGCCACTGAGGAAGAAAGGGCAAATGTGTACTTGGGTAACAGTGAAGTAAATAGATATCTTAAACTGACCGGCAGTAATATGAACGAGGAGATTAAAGGACTTATAGAAAATATATATGAAGTAGGAGAGAGGAAGGGATATATTTCCTACTATACTATAGAAGACATATTTGCAGTAGAGAACGACGTATTAACTCCCGTTTTTGATGAGATAGATATAAGAAGTAGTATAAAAAATGTAAATGAATTGGACCTTTTAGGGGAAGATAGTTATGCTGACGAAAAGGGTTTATTGTCTATAAAGTCATATAGTACTAGAAATCAAATAGATGTTTCTAATAATGTTTATATAAGGTCTAAAGCCCAACAGTTTTTTGGTGAGAGTTTCGACTTTGTTAAGGAGATTACAGAAGTAGATGGCACAATTATATATATGTATGGATATGGAGATAAGGCCCTGAAGATAAATAGAAATGGGACCTTAGAATATATTGAAAAGACTAATAAAGAAAATTCCCAAGCAAAATTAGATTTTCTGGACAGTTTAAAATATGCATCAAAATTTGTTACTGATAAAGGGGACTGGCCTGTAAATAAAGAAAATGCTTATTTATATGATTATGAAGTGACTGAAGAGAATAATGAGAAATCATATGTATTTTACTTTGCCTACAGATTACATGGATTACCTGTACACATCCCTGATGAGGATAAAAACAGAGGGATAGAAGTAAAAGTTACAGGAGAACAAGTAACATACTATCAGAGAATAGTTAGAGTAGCAGGACAACAGCTTGATAACAAAGAAACAATTATACCTTCTATAAATACGGTTTGGGAAAAGAATTCTACATCAATTAAAAGTAATTATCTTAGGGAAAACCAGCTAGAAGGAGATAAAATAGAGGATTTTAAAATATCAGAGAAAATAAGGAATATTCAATTATGCTATTTTCTTTATCAAGATAAGCTCATACCTGTTTGGGAGATTACTATTGATAATATAGTATACTATTTTGATTTATATAATGGTGAAAATTATACTTCTTATCCAAAGGATTAAAGCTTATCCTTAGCCGATAAATAAGTGACCTTAAGCTTGAACAAACTTTCATGGAAGAATGGATTAGTATCCCTTATTTCCATGAAAATTTATTTTAGGTTTAAGTATTTTTATATATAATCTAGGATTTTCAGAAGCGTTTAAAAAGATGGGGTGTTATCAATGGACTGGGCAAAAGCAAAAAATATTCTCATATTTGCATTTATAATTACAAATTTACTTTTAGGATACAATGTCCTAAGTGCTTTAGATAATAGAAATTATGTCCATAGCATAAATGAGGAAAGAATTGATGGTGTAAAAAAAATCCTTAAAGAAAAAAACATAATGGTAAAGACTGAAATACCACAGAAAGTTTTTAATCTCCCAGAACTCACCCTTGAGTATGAAACCTATGACAGTAATGAAATAGAAAAAAAATTTCCGCAATTTATAATTGACGATAAGGATAATAAAAAATACTATAAAGAAAATGAGATGGTAGAGGTTCCCTTTCATAGGAAATCCATTAAGTATACAAAGGATGTTAAAACCTCTGAAGTAAAATATATTGATAAAGAAGAAGCTGAGAAAATTGCCTACGACTTTATAAAAAGTCATGGATTTTATAATAATGAAGCAGAAATTTGGAATATAACGGGAAAAGAAGGAAAGTACAATTTAGAATATAAACAGAAATATAAAGATATGATTTTAGATGACGGGTATATGAAAATTACAGTAGAAAATGGAGAGGTAGTTAGATTTGAGAGAAGATGGTTAAATATTACAGCTAATAAAGCTTCTCAAAAAAATGTTATTCCAGCTACAAAGGCTTTATTATTAGCTATAGGTGATTTAAAGGAAAAAAAGGGGACAGAGGATAGCGAAATCACAATAACCGATATTAACTTAGTATACATTATTAAGCTTGAAGAGCCGCTACTTGAGGATTTTTTAGATGAAGAGTGGTATGAAGCATCTGAGAATACTGGGTTTTTGTATTGGAGGGTACGTTTAGAAAATAAGGGTGATATTGATATACAAGCAAAGGCCTATGAGTAAACGTACTGAGAAAGTAGAAGGATGATAGGAGTTATCTTATCCTTTCTACTTTATTTATTTTAAGGAATTTATTTGCTATAATAATATATAGAAATCCCAATAGATATATTAACATTCCTTAAATATACAAAAAATGAAGAATGTATATAGATGAGTGATTGAGAATATTAACTTACTACAGCAGCCACAGAGAATCCTTTAGGCTCATGCTATAAATCTGTTTTTAGATAGGTAATAGAAGGTAAAACAGATTTATAAAAATCGCCCTAAAGGAAACCTCAGAGCCTGCTTTCGTTTATTAAGTTTGTTAGTCACACATCTATATTCAATAAAGGCTTTATATGGGGATTCAAGTAAAACTGTTAATTCAAATATTAAACTTATTTTAAGAAAGGTTGAAAAATTAAATGGGTTTTAAATTCTGTTCTTTAGCAAGCGGTAGTAGTGGGAATTGCCAATATGTAGGCAGTAAAGAGACAAAATTACTAATAGATGCTGGCCTTACTGGAAAATATATAACTAATGCCCTTCAAGATATAGATATAGATGTGAATACAATCGATGGTCTACTCATCACCCATGAACATAGTGATCATATAAAGGGTGTAGGAGTTTTGATGAGAAGATTTAATATACCCTTATATGTAAATGAAAAAACATGGGAAGTAATGAAGGATAGAATCGGCTGCGTCAAAGGAAAGGACATCAGACTTTTTAGTGATTGTGAAGCTTTTTTTATTGGAGATATAAGGGTTAAACCCTATGATATATACCATGATGCTTGTAACCCCGTGGGTTTTTCCTTTGTTCATAATAAGTCAAAGATTAGCATTACAACGGATTCAGGTTGTGTTACCGATGAAATCATTGATGAAATAAAGGATAGTGATTTATTGGTACTTGAATCAAACCATGATGTAGAGATGGTTAAATTTAGTAGATATCCTTGGTTCCTAAAAAAAAGGATACTTAGTGATTTAGGACATCTATCCAATGATACTGCCGGAAATATAGTAGCGGAAGTAGTTAAAAATGGTAGGGTGAAATACGTATTATTGGCCCATCTTAGTAAAGAAAATAACTTTCCAGAATTAGCATATGAAACTGTAAAAAATATTGTAGAAGAGAATAACATGAAGGTTGGATTGGATATAAATTTAGATTTAACCTATAGAAATAGGATTGGAAGGGTATATAATATACGAGATAGCTTTTAAGGAGGGTTATAGGATGAATGAATATAACAATTTGTTCAATGAAATAGAGAATAAAAATGATATAGAAGGTAAAAGCCATTTTGAAGATACCCATGACAATTATATTCCAGAATATCAACTAGCATCATATTACATGGAAGAGCAAAAAGAGAAAAAAAGGAAAAAAAATAGATTTTCATTTTTCACTCTAATAAGTATATCATTAATTTCCGCCATAATTGGAGGTTTAATTGGGGCCTATATAGCACCTACATATCTATATGGAAAATACATTGACTTTCCTTATATTCATCAGCCTATTCAACAAGTTGAGATTATAACAAAGGATAAAGAAATAAATGTCACTTCAGCAGTTGCTCAAAAAGCTATGCCATCTGTGGTAGGTATAACTACTGTATCAATACAAAGGGATTTCTTGTTTGGATCTAGAAGGGCACAGGGTTTAGGAACAGGAGTTATAGTAGATAGTAGAGGATTTATACTTACAAATGCCCATGTTATAGATAATGGTGAGGCACAGGAAGTAAATGTTTTATTAAATGACGGCAATACCCTAGAAGCAGAGGTGTTATGGAATGATAGGTCATTGGATTTAGCTGTTATCAAGGTTAATGCAGAGAATTTACCCGTTGCAGATTTAGGTAATTCCCACAATTTAATTGTAGGAGAAATGGCCATAGCTATAGGAAACCCATTGGGGCTGACATTTGAAAGAACAGTGACTGCAGGTATAATAAGTGGATTAAATAGGAGCGTACCCATAAATGAGTATGAAAGCATAGACGGCCTTATTCAAACCGATGCCTCCATAAATCCTGGCAACAGCGGGGGACCCCTCCTAAATTCAAGGGGTGAGATTATAGGAATAAATACGGCAAAAATCCAATCAGGTGAGGGATTGGGTTTTGCCATCCCAATAAATACTGCTAAACCTATAGTTGATGAGTTTATTGAAAAGGGAGAGTTCAAAAAAGTCTATTTAGGCATAAGACCATATGATGTTGAACAAGTAGAAAATAGTTATGGAGATATTCCAGAAGTCGATAGTGGTGTGTTTATATGGAGCGTTTACCCAGATTCAGCGGCGGATAAGGCAGGATTGTATAGGGGAGATGTCTTAGTTTCATTAGGTGGAGTAGAAATTAAGACTGTAAGACAATTGTTAGCTGAACTATATAAATTTAGACCAGGAGATGAAACCATAATAGAAGTAATTAGAAAAGGAAAAAGAGTAGAACTGAAGGTAAAATTTGAGACAAAAACATTTTCAGAGTAAAGGTAATGCCTATAGGTTTTGATGAAAGAAGGGATTATTCTCATTCTTTATCAGCTATTAGTATTATCTAATGAGGCTCTAAAATTTTATAATCTTTTACTTAATATAAAAAATCTAGGACGAATTCCTAGATTTTTTAATCTTTAAAAGAATAATTTCTACTATTAACTTTACAAAATATCAAAAAAGTTTTTTATTATTAGTATACTCTCCTGGCAGTTACAAATTTACCGTTGTAATAACCAGTATTTAAAGGTGAAATAACTACTTTTTTCGCTCTCTTACCCGATGAAGAATGAATAAACTGTCCATTTCCTATGTAAATACCAACATGTGTTATAACTCCATTGTAGGCTCCACTAGTATCGAAGAATACCATATCCCCTATTTGCAATTTACTTCTACTAACCTTTATTCCAACCTTTGCCTGGGACCTAGAAGTTCTTGGTAATTTAATTCCATACCTTTTAAATACGTAGGAAGTAAATCCAGAACAGTCAAAACTACTAGGACCGTTTCCTCCATACCTATAAGGTATTCCTAATAATTTTTTTGCTTCTTGAACAATCTTCAGTGCCCTTCTATTAGTAGATCGAGATACAGTATTTTCTATATTGTTGCCTAAAGAAACCCTTAAGAAATCTTTATTTACCCAGCCTTCTTGGCCCTTATGGGTTAATATATTATACCATCCATTTGAATAGTTTTTTATATGTATATCGAATTCTGGATTCAATTTATCTAAGATTCCAGAGTGAATAGAATTTTCTTTTCTGAGGTTTACATTAGTACCAGTAATATTCCCTCTAGAATAATTGGGTTTAATTTTTACGTATTGGGAATATATCCATCCCTTTTCTGATTCACCTATAGCTATTTGATACCAGCTTTCTTGTATACCTATAATTGTTACTTCCCTTCCCTTTGGGAAGGTGTTTAAAATATTTGAATTTGTAGTAGGTTCTTTTCTAATATTTAGCTTGTCTGTAGTTATTATACCCTTTTTTATAGGGTCCTTTTCTTCATTTGCAGCAACTAAGTCATTTAATATCCATCCTTTAGCTCCTGAACTAGTATTTATAAGATACCAGTTTCTTTCGTGGGATAGAATTTCAACTGTTTCACCCAGGGATGTTTGATTTACTACTTCTGATTTGATGCTTGCTGTTTTTCTGATATTTACGTCACTTCCTATAATCACTCCTTGGGTTTTTTCTTCACCATATACCATAAAAGTCATAGCAAATATGCATATGATACTTACAGATACGGCTAATAGTGTTTTACTAGACTTTATCATTTTATAGCCTCCATAAAATTATATGACGGAACATCAAATAAAATTCCTACTATTTTATTATAACATAGGAAATAAAGCATTCAAATATTGGTAAATAAATTTTTAAAATATTTACATAAGGAGTAAATTATTAGAAAAAATATAGTAGTTATAGGTAGTATTTGAATAAAAGAAATATATATGCATATATGGGTGCAAATTTATATGCCCCTTTAAATATAAGGACTAATTGAAAATGAGAAGGTTCAATGGGGTTTATTCTATGAAATTGAGCAGAGGTAGGCTGTAAAAAAATAATAAGTAATGGATGCTTTTTACTTAAATATTTAAATTTTTCAGGTGGTATATCCCTATAATTGATATAATATAAACTATAATCCTTATTACAGTATATAAGAGGGGAAGTTATGAAACATAAAAACAATAGGAAGAGATACATATATAGGAGAGATGGTGGTCTATGCCATTTTTGCAGCAAGGAACTTTTATATAAGCAAATAAGCTTAGACCATTATCTTCCCAAAAGTCAGGGCGGACCCCATGATATTTTCAACCTTGTATGCAGCTGTAAGGGCTGCAATAAAAATAAGAAAAGTAGTGTACCAGAGGACTATAAAGAGGTAATGTTAGAGCTATTCAAAAAAGCCTGTAAAGATGGTCAAGTGACTTCATTGGGAATAAAGAAAAAGGATTTATTACTTTTAATATATGATGTCTATAGAGTAGAAATAATAGGAGAATATACTGTTTTTCAAAGCCATATACATAGGTTCTATGTTAAGGATAATAGGATATGCAAAATAGTAAGGGTAGAGACAAAAATAGAAGATAGAGAATGGTGATAATAATGAATATAACAATAATATCTGTTGGTAGGATAAAGGAAAAATATTTAAAAAGTGGGATAGCTGAATATAGTAAAAGACTCAGCAGATACTGTAAACTCACCTCTATAGAAGTTCCCGATGAAAAGGCGCCTGAGAACTTAAGTGAAGTAGAAATGGAAAATGTAAGGGATAAAGAGGGGGAAGGAATACTTAAGAGCATCAAGGACGAAGCCTACGTAATAGCTCTGGATATAAAGGGGAAAATGATATCTTCAGAAGAACTTGCAGAGAAGCTAAATACCCTAGGTATTCAAGGGAAGAGTAATATAGTATTTATTATTGGAGGCTCCCTAGGATTATCTAAGGAGATTTTAAAAAGAGCAGATTTTAAATTATCCTTCTCACCCATGACCTTTCCTCACCAGCTTATGAAGGTGATATTGCTTGAGCAGGTTTATAGGGGGTTTAGGATAAATAGGGGGGAACCCTACCATAAATGACTGCGGTTTTTTGATAGGGGTTCAACGAGGTTCGCCTCTACCAGTGAAATCCACGAAAAACCGTACTAGGTCAGACTAGTACGGTTTTTTACATAAATTGTCATAATGTTTTTTTTGTGATATAGTTAGTAATATAAAGCTCTAGATGGTGGTGATATAGTGACAGATATTATTGAAATATACGACAATTACGCTGAGTTAGGAATACGAACTAGGAAGATTACAAAGGGAAAAGAAATTGATTTAGTAAGAGAATATATTGACTATCGAAAGAGTAATTTTGTTCCAACAAATGATAAGAAGTTAGCAGTCTTTTTAGAAGCCAAAATAGGTAATTCATATCCTGATATTGTGTTTGTAGAATTTAACCCTAATACTTATTGCGACTGGAACAGTTTTAGAGATGAATTGAATACTACTGACTACAAAATTCTGTATCATATCCATTCTCAACAAGGTATACAGTCACAAGATTTGGTAGAGCAACTTGGTTTCACATGGAAAGAGACCTTTTTATCTATTGAAAGACTATATGATTCTAAGATGATTTTTAGAAAGAATAAGCTATGGTTAGCTCAAGAAGATAAGATAGGTACTTATAAAATTGAAGCAGTAGAAGCGAAGATAAATAATTGGCAAGAATTATTACAGCAGAGTATTCTTAATAAGAACTTCGCATCTGAAAGTTATGTTTTATCACTAATTAATACAATCCCTAAAGTTGAAGTTGTAAAAAGGTTTAACCGCCTAGGGATTGGTATGTATATAAAAAAAGATGGTGAGTTTACAACAATTAAAAAAGCTAAAAAAGTTAATATACCAGTCAGTTTTAACTCTATACTATTTAACGAATGGATAGGCAAGATTCTTACTAAGGAGAGATTACAATTATGTTAACAAATTCGCAAATTTTAGATATGTTTAACATTAATTCAATCATTAAAAAGTATCCGAAGAGTGGTCAAAAACAGGTTTTTTTAGTAGAAGATAAAGATAGCCAACACGTGATTCTGAAATTAGTTGAGGGTAAATCAGAGAGAATTAAAAGAGAAATTGAAATTGTAACAGAAAATAATTTCGCGAATGTTCCGAGTATCAAAAAAATAGACATGTATTCTTATGATGGTCAAAAAGGTATTTACATAATAGAAGAATATATAGAAGGAGTTGTATTAAGCGATTTAATTCGTGATAGTAAATTGTCAATATTAGAAGGAATAAAATTAGCAGAAGATATTTTAAATGTTATTGTACAGTTAGAAGAAAAAATGATAGTTCATAGAGACATAAAACCTGACAATATAATTAAAAGTGTAGAAGGTGATTGGTATCTAATTGATTTTGGAATTGCAAGAGCTATGAATATGGAATCTCTAACGATGACAGAAATGAAAGTTGGACCTCATACACCTGGATATGGTGCACCAGAATTATTTCAATATAATAAAAATGATATAGATAGTAGAGCTGATATTTTTTCTTTGGGAGTAGTATTATATCAAGCAATTATCGGTAATCATCCGTTTTTGAGAGGTGATGAATGGGATAGAAATGAAGTTTGGTATAGGACAGTTACAGTGTGTCCTCAAGATATTATTATTGAGGGGGATGTGGATATGTTATTTATTGGACTAATACAGACATTTATGCAAAAACATATTTCGAGAAGACCTAATTCTGCAATAAAAGCCAAAAACTGGCTAGATGGTGTAAAAGAAACGATTATGGGTGAGGTGTAGATACATGGAATTATATTTACAATTTGCACATGGTATGAAACAGTTATCAATTGATTTAGCAAAAGATTGGGGAGGCTCAACTGTCATTTTAAGTCCGAGAGATATGACTCCTACTCAGCTGGAAAGATGGGCTAATAGTTTTAAAAAAGCTAATATTAGAACGCTATTTGACCCTCAGTGCTACTACCCAAAATCGAATCACAAAACCCTAGTACAATATGAATATTGGGATGATAAGTTTGGAACGAAGCTAGGTGGTACATCTAATTTTGAAGAACATCTAATTGAATCTATTTACGAGTATAACAAAATTGCTGGGACATCGGATTTTATAATACCTTCAATGATGTTTTCTTATGATGAAGAATGGCTAAAGAGATGGAATAGAAATAATCTTAAATTGATTAAAGCTACGAAGAAAATAGTAAAAAATAAAAGACATATATTAACTATAACTTTACCAGAAGCTTTTCTCTTACAAAGAGAAGAAGAAATAGAGAAAGTTATCAAAATAGCAGAGAAATATGATGTAGATGGATACTATATAATTGCTTCACCGCCAAGAGAAAAGTATTTAGTTGATGAACCAATATGGTTAGTAAATCTTATGCAGCTTTGTGGCGGTTTAAAATTACAAGAAAAGAAGGTTATAATGGGTTATGGAAATCATCAACTCTTATGTTTAACAATGGCTGGGGTTGACGCAATGGCTACTGGTACATATTTAAATGTTAGAAGATTCACTAATAAGTTTGAAGTAAATACTTCTATTAAAAGAAAAAGTGTATGGTATTACTATCCTGCAGCTTTATCAGAATATAAACTAGGATTTTTAGATATGGCATCTAACTATAACTTATTGGAATCTATGAAACCTAATAAGGAAATGGATAATGGTTACGTAGAGATATTATTTAAGGGTGCATTACCATCATCTACCAAGTTTACTGAAACTATGGCATTCAAACATTATTTAAATTGTATAAGAATACAGATGAAAAATCTATCTAAGCTTACTTTCCGCGAGACAGTTGATTCATATGAACTTTTATTAGAAACAGCAACACGCCGTATTGAAAGCTTGGAGTCAAATGGTATATATGCTCAAACACGTAGCTTTAAAGACATTGTTGATGTAAACAAGTCTGCAATCCAGAGATTAAATAAGAACTTAGGATTCCAACTGTCTAGAGAATGGTCGAACTTACAATCCTGATAATTATTAATGAGATAAATATGCTGAATTTCAAATACTGAATGAGATAGAACTCACTAAAAGATTGAAGTGTGGACATATAACAATACAGTAACTCAAAAGATAAATATATATAATAATATTGGTAATATAACCTTCAACAGACTTGTCTGTTGAAGGTTTAGTTTTGTCTGAAAGGAGATAAATCCTTATGTTAGCAACACAGGAAAGCACTATAATCAATCAAGACTAAAAAAATATTTTAACTAAACTATAATTGTTTATAAAATAATATATTTTAGATATAAATGTATTTACTGAATAAAATAGGGAAATAATATAGAATGAAAAAATAAAATAAATAGGGTGAGGAACTTGTATACCATAGATTATAGCTTGTTAGAAGAGGCAAAAAAGAAATATAAATTACTAACTGAAACCAACAGAATTAGTGAAGAAAATATAAAGAACCATGTTGCTGTTAAAATATTAGAGTCTTTAGGTTACGATAGTATAAACTTTGATTATGAGTCTTCGTTTTTAAGCAAAGGTAACAGAAGAGTTGATATTTCCATTAGAGTTAGAGATGAGAAAATATACGTTGAAGTAAAAAAAGGAAATAAATATTTAGAGACAAGAGACATTGAGCAATTAGATGATTATCTTAACAAGGAAGAGTATGACTGGGGAATTTTAACAAATGGTAGAAGGCTAGTATTAATTAATTATAGAATAGATACATCTAGAAATAATGCATATACATCAAAAAAAGAGAACAAAGTAGTATTTGATATTGATGTTTTTAAGTCGGAACAATTAGAATACTTAGTGTTTTTAACCAAGGAAGCTCTTTTCGATACAAAAGTTACAGAATATTTCAAACTAATATCCCAGTTTAAAGCAATAAAATACCCTAATGGGGGTAAAAGCTGGAATGTGTATAAAGGAACTCTGTATAATTTTTTTAAATATTACAGCTTTAAAAAGAAGGAATTTATACCATTAAAACAAATAAGGATAAATGAATTTAAAGACTTTCTATTATATGATAAAGAAAAAAAATCAAAAATAAATAGAAAACCTGATAAATTAAATACTTTTGCAAATAAATACTCGCATATAAGAACAATGTTTACAGTATTAAAAAAGAATAATTTATTAGCAACTCATAATTTTGAAGAACCAAGAAGCAAATTGCTTGAATTATTTATGGATAAAAAATTGGATGAAGATGATGATATACTATCTTTGGACAATATAAAAGCTATTCTAGATTATCTAGAACTCAATTCAGAAAATTCTTTGAGAGATAAACTAATATTTCTATTGTGTGTATATATGGGATTAGAACGTTTTACATTAATAAACTTAAATAAAGACAATTTTGATTTGAAGAAAAAAGTTATAATTATTGAAGAAAAAAGAATACCTTTACCAGAAATAGTATGCAATTATGTAAAGGAATTATTTAATACTAATAAGAAGAATGGGATAAAAGGGTCATATTTGTTTTATTCATACTATGATAAAAAATATAGAAGAATTACTGAAAGTAATATGAATGATATCTTTAATAAAATCAAAAATATTGATTTGTTGGATAAGAAATGGACAAAGTTTTCACCTAGAACAATAAGAAAGCACCTAATCTTACAAATGTTTTATAATAAATATAGCATTGAACAGATTTCATATATTACGGGTATGAATGTAAATAGTATCTCAAAAATTATTTCTCAAGAAGATATAATTTCAAATGTAAAAATAAGTAAAAGAATTATATCTAGTCATCCATTTTGTAATATAATTAATTAGGCTTATTCTGGATATTTTAGTGTAAGAAATAGAGATTTATCTAATATTAATAACAGAAGTGTTGTTAAATTGAACAGATAAAAATGAAGGAACAAAAAGTATAAGCATATATAATAATATTGATAATACAGCCTCCACGGATATAAGTCTGTTGGAGGTATATTTTTACCTGAAAGGAGATAATCATCTATGTCAACAACCCAAAAAAGCACCATAAAAACCGAAGCCTATTTCTCAGAAGATGGCAAACATAGATATCTACTAAAGAGAGAATGGAACAAGACCAAGAAAAAAGCAATGGTAATAATGAAAAATCCTAGCGATGCAGGAGAGCTTATATTAGACTACACAACCATGTTCGTAATCAACAATCTAGTAAGATTAGGCTACGGTTCTGTTGAAATCCTAAACCTTTACTCAAGAATAAATGCCAAGACAATAAAGTAAATGGAGGGAGATAAGGAAGCCATTAAAACCAATAATACCCACATCGAAAGCTCAGTATAACAAGGGGACGGAGTTGTTGACATCTTAAAATTTAAGCAAATATATTAATAACCCCGACAGAATGTGTAAAAATACTCAAGCTGAAAATAAAATTGCTAAAATGTGAAATGATAATAGTAATGTTAATAATTAAGGGGTGAGTGCTAATGCCAAGATATGTAGAGGGAACAAATAGAAGTTAAACAAGTATGATATTAATGAATTTAGATAAAATGATAGATGAAAAAAAACCCGTTAGGTCAATATATGTAATAGCAGATAGCTTTGATTTGAAAAAAATAGGGTTTAAATATGATAAAACGAAAAATACAGGAAGAAAGCCATATAATCCATCAGACATGTTAAAATTATATATCCCTGATTGCATATTCTCTATTCTGCCTATATAATGTGTTTAGCTCAACTTTTGTTGTCTCTTAATTTCAGAAATTTTCACACAAAAAAATAGTCATCTCATTGTAAAT
>JAKSBP010000427.1 GCA_022361035.1 Clostridia bacterium | reverse complement strand
GCCCATAACTTGAGACCTTATTAATTATTTTCTATGGAGGATTTATATGGAATGGATAATATTATTTTTTGGTAATTGGATTATTTTTTTACTTTTAGTGGACTGGCGAGGACTGAAGATAAATATTTGGTCGGGATTATTGGCGATTCTAGCAGCTACGGTGGTAGATTTTTGTAATACTATGCATGGAAGGTATATGATTAATAGACCTGTAATATGTGTATTGAAATCATCACTATTTTTCTTAATAGGACCTGTATTTGTTATAGGAACTTTATTTGCCCAGTATCACCCCAAAAAAAGATGGCTGATTATATTGAATGTTTTAGTAATATTTACTTTATATTCCTTTGTTGAGTTGACTTTGGTTGCTAGGGGAGCTGTGGAATATGTAAAGTGGAATTTTTTAGATAGTGTTTTGGTCAATATAAGTGTTATAACTATGCTCAGTTGGTTTTCCATAGTGGTGTTAAAAAAGTGGGGGATTAGAAGATGAGTTTACAAGTATATATTTTTTTAACTATAATTATCGCCATAGTGATTTATGTATGGTTTAGAATACTGAGTAAATATGGAGGATGAAGAATTTTGAAAGTAGCAATTATTGGTGCTGGATTTGCTGGGCTTACATGTGCCTATGAACTAGAAAAATATGGCATTAAACCTGTGCTTTATGAAAAGAACAACTTTATTGGAGAAGCCTATGAACATGTGACAGCTATATTAGAGATAGTCCATAGACCTATAAAGGATATAGTGGATTACCTTAATCAGGATTTAGGTATCTATTTAAAGCCAGTAAATCCTGTAGATACCCTGATTCATAATTCACCAAATAATAGGGCAATCATGAAGGGTAACTTTGGATATTTCTATAAAAGGGGAAGAGAGAAAACCTCTGTCAAAAATCAACTCTTTTCTAAGCTTAAAAATACTAAGGTGATATTAAATGAAATGGCAGATTATAAAAAACTTTCTAAGAAATATGACCATGTTGTCGTAGCAACTGGAAAT
The DNA here is from genome assembly GCA_022361035.1 of Clostridia bacterium. Lineage (GTDB taxonomy): Bacteria > Bacillota > Clostridia > Peptostreptococcales > Caminicellaceae > JAKSBP01. Next base: position 38,554 of record JAKSBP010000427.1, on the reverse strand, counting down.
CCTAATTTTACCGAGGAACTAGGCTGCTGGCAGGAATGGTTCGTATCTATGGAAAAGGTGGCAGTAGTAACTGGTGATTTTAATCCAAAGGCAATCGTTATGTGGATTAATAATGATTATGCCAAGAACGGTTACGCATATCTAGCTCCATTTAATGAAAAGAAAGCATATATAATTATGGTAGTACCATGTATAACTGAAGAACAACTTGACTCCTATTGGAACGTATTTTTAAATACGGAAAATATAAAGTATAAAATAATTGAAGAATACAATTTAAAACATAAAGCTGGCTTAGTTTATCCCCATCGAGTTCAGAACATTCATTTTGCTGGAACTGCTGGCGGTGGGATAGACCCTTTTTTAGGATTCGGTCAAATGAATTCCATTAAAACTGGAATTATGACAGCTCGTTCCATAGTAAAGGGTAAAAATTATGAAAAGCTTATAAAGAAGGTAATTAGAAATAACGAGTATAGCTATGAATTTAGAAAGGCCTTTAATAGGATGTCAAATAAGGATTATGATATATTGATAAACCTTTTAGATTTGCCGATAATAAAGCAACTTATATATAATACTCAAATAAATGTACTTAAATTAGGAGGGGAATTTTTAGCTAAATTGAATAAAAGATATGAGATTAAGGAATCTAATAAAAAAAGCTTTTATTAGAGGTTGTAAGGGTACATCTATAACAACCTCTATTTTTATTTTTTCAGATAAAATACTTGAGTTCCCCATAAAATAGAAATATAATTAAAGAGGGTGATAATATGACTAATGAAGAAAAAATATTAAATTTACTTCAAGAAATGCAAAGTGGCATGCAGCATATGCAAAGCGATATTACAGGCATGAAAGCAGAAATTACGGATATAAAAGCAAGCCAAAATCGATTGGAAAAGAAACTTGATGATGTTTATAATCAAACTGCTGATTTAACAGAGTTTAGAACTGAGGCCAATACTAAATTAGACAAGATATCCGATGACATAGAGTTTTTAAAACATGAAGAATACCAAACAAAGCAGGATATTTTTAAATTGAAGAAGAATTTGGAAGTTATAAAGTAATATATAATTATAAATTTATTAAGTGATACATTAAAACCTTAAAAACATATCAAAAAAAGGATATATTTTCACTTTAAAATTTATCCTCTTTTTCTAGATGTAACAATCTTTTTTTTAATTTTAATCCACTGATACTGGAAAAACCTGTAATTTTACAATTGCTTCCTAACTTTTTGGAAGGGTGTTCCTATTAAGTCCATATCTAAATTAAAATTTTTTCTTTCTCCTTTAAAAACTAGCTCTTCTTTTTTTTACGGATATAGCTAGTTGATTTGCTGCTCTCATTCCGCTGTGGAGGGACCCTTGCATCCATGAATGGGAGGAATCAGTATGTTCACCTGCAAAGAAAACCCTACCCCTATACTCCGGTTCCGTTACCACATATGAAAATAGTCTCTTTTGTCCGGGCATAAAATAACAAAAAGCTCCATTGAAATTGGGTACTTCGTTCCATTCAATAGTCTTAGAATCCTCTACAATTGAATCAAGATATTTCCTGGGTAGTCCGTGAACTGCTTCAATCTGTCTCTTTATTTCTTCAAAACGCCTTTTTCCCCTTAAATTTCCCAACCGAATGGCATCTTGAGTAAAATTATATGAGCCTAGAAGAACACCAGATTCATTACTTTTATTTCCCCTACCTGACCCTCCGTGATCCGATGGATACCATATGCTTGTAATAGGCAGATCCGTATAGGACCCTCCCCCTAGGATTCTTTCTGAAGGACCGCCCTCTTCCCAAAATCTTTTATTGCAGAGAAAAATAGTCCTTTGGGAAGCAACATAGCTAACCTCTCTTATGGCCTGCATCTTTTTGACACTGAATAGGGGAGAAATAGTGAGGTTTCTAAGGGATGAAAAGGGAATAGTACATATAACATAATCAAAGGACTCCCTTAGACTATCCTCTAGATACTTGTCTTTATAATTTAGAATAACCTTATTATCCTCTTGTAAGTGGTTAATTTCTGTAACTAGACTTCCTCCCTTCCATTTAACTTGACCTAGGTCATTAGGGGAGAATCCCTTATATTCCTTAGGATTTTCAGACATTAAAGATCTATAGATTGTAAGGGGAAAATTAACGAATCCATTAACTATTTCATAGAGAAATGTAAAGTTAACAGGGTAATCCTCCTGTAGTGCTTCATAATAGCTATTATAATAAAACTGACCGATAAAGGGCGACAAGGAGCCAACAAGGTCTATTGCAGCTTGACTGAGCCCCATTGTTTCTAGAATCTGCCTAATACTTTTGCCAGTCCAATATAAAAGGTAGGGGCTATAAAGGGGTTTTATTTCAAGTATTTCTTTTCTTATAGTCGGGTGAAGATAAGAGAGGGGGCTGCCTAATCCATATTCTATTAACTTTGTCCAAGGAGTATTTTTTTCCCAGTCCCTTAGATTGAGCCTTGGATAAATTTTTTCCATGACATTTTTCCCCTCAGGATCATTTCTTACGCGTACATCCCTTACATATATGAATGAATTTTCATTGTACTGAATAAAGGGTCTAGTATCTAAATTAAAAAGGTCCAGGTAGTGCCAAGTTGTTTCATGACTTACAGGGATTCTCATTGGACCAAGCTCTCCATAGAGTTTTCTATCCCTATCGAAATAATATGTATAGACCCTACCTCCTATTCTATCTTCTAGGGCATCGAAGATAGTAATATCAAAACCAAGTTTTCTAAGCTCAAAGGCCGATGATAGGCCGCTAAGACCTCCTCCTATTATTCCCACCCGTATACCCTTAAACTCTCCCGGACTGCCAATAGTAGTAATATCCTTAGGGGGGCTGAACAAATTAATAACATTGGCGAAATCCTCTGGACGACCGGCCTTTTCAAGAGAGTATTTTATCAATTCATATCTTTCCGCCCTTGAAGGATTACTTATATGGGGTGGAGGAATATCCGGTTCTGAGGGGACTAAAGGAGGCATAATATCATCGAACATATATATTCAACTCCTTAAAATATACTTTATTAAAATATATTAGAAGTTTAAGATTTTATTCTATAGATAAACAAGACTAAAAATTAAAATAAAGCAGCATTACTATATAGGTTTGTCTCAAAATAAGATTTAAAGATATTATGTCCTTTAAGTATTAATTTTTTAAATAGTTTCCCTTATGTGAAGGATGTAAATCATAAAAAATAGCCATTATAGATGACAAATGTAGAGAAATTCGTTTAAAGCCATAGAAATAAGGAAATATTAAAGATATAGACATAATTAATATATTAAGAAAGGGTGGTGAAATTTATGACAAAACCCCAATCCATAAGTGTGACAAAGCCCGTAAATGAAAATCTACCCAAGGAAAAATTTGATGAATTAGAAAAATTTATTGATGGTCTGGAAACTACAAAGGGAGCTTTAATCGAAATACTACACAAAGCTCAAGATATATTTGGGTATTTGCCTAGGGATGTTCAGCTTTATGTATCGAGGAAATTAGGGATTGCAGGGGCAGAAGTCTTTGGAGTGGTTAGCTTTTATTCCTATTTTACAACTAAACCACGGGGCAAACATACCATAAGTGTGTGTATGGGTACGGCCTGCTTTGTAAAGGGAGCAGATAAGATTATTGAAAGACTAAAGGAAAAACTGGAAATCGAATCCAATGAAATCACAGAGGACGGCCTTTTTACATTAAAGGATGTTAGATGTATAGGAGCCTGTGGCCTTGCTCCCGTTGTTACAGTAGGTGATGATGTATATGGTCGTGTAAAAGAAGAGGAGCTAGATGATATTATTAGTACCTATAGAAATAGGGAGGTGAAATAATGAAGGTCAAGTCCTTAGAAGAGCTAAAGAAAATCAGGGAGAAATCAATTGAAAGGGTTAATTTAAGAGAACATGGTCAGACAACCGAGGATAGAATAGAAATTCTAGTTGGAATGGCAACCTGCGGCATATCCTCTGGAGCAAGGGAGACCTTGAACTTTTTGGTTGAAGAGATAACAAAGGAAAAGCTGGACAATGTCAAGGTAGTTCCCGTGGGATGTATTGGATATTGCCATTCTGAGCCTACTATACAAGTGAATATAGCTGGTAAAAAACCAGTTCTCTATGGCAATGTGAAGGGAAAGAAGAAAGTCCAGGAAATTATAGAAAAGCATATAAAGGGTGGGGAGCCCGTAGAAGATTTGATTCTACATATTAACTTTGAAAGAACATAGAAAAATTAATAGTAGAGGAGGTTTAATATGGCTAAGTTTCGTACAAATATAATGGTCTGTGGCGGGACAGGCTGCCTGGCAAGTGAGAGCGAAAAGGTAATTAGGAATCTTAATCTTATCCTAAAGGCTCGGGGATACCATGAAGAAGTCCAGGTTATAGAAACAGGATGCTTTGGATTTTGTGAACAGGGACCAATTATAAAAATAGAACCCGATAATATTCTCTATGTCAGAGTTGGTCCTAAGGATGCCAAGGAAATCGTAGATGAACATATCATTAAGGGTAGAAGGGTTGAGAGACTTTTATATGAAGAACCCAACAAAAAGAAGAAGGCCTATAGTCAAGAAGAAATGCCATTTTATAAGAAACAGCTCCGTATTGCCCTTAGAAATTGTGGTCTTATAAACCCTGAAGATATTTATGAATATATAGCACTAGGAGGCTACGAAGCCCTAGGAAAAGCACTTGCGGGGATGTCTCAAGATGAAGTTATAGATATAGTAAAAAAATCTCAACTTCGTGGTCGGGGCGGTGGAGGATTTCCTACCGGCTTAAAATGGGAAATCACTAAGGCAGAAGAAGGAGAAACCAAGTTCATAATTTGTAATGCCGATGAAGGTGATCCGGGGGCCTTCATGGATAGAAGTATTTTGGAAGGTGACCCCCATAGGGTTTTAGAAGCTATGGCTATCGGAGGATATGCCATTGGAGCCGATAAGGGAATAATATACATAAGGGCAGAATATCCCCTTGCCATAAAAAGGCTCAATATTGCCCTAAAGCAGGCCCGTGAACTAGGGTTTTTAGGAAAGAATATATTTGATACAGATTTCAGCTTTGACATAGATTTAAAATATGGTGCAGGAGCCTTTGTGTGTGGAGAGGAAACTGCCCTTATCAATTCCTGTGAAGGGAAGCGTGGCGAGCCGAACTATAAGCCTCCATATCCATCTCAGGAAGGGTACTGGGGACATCCAACCTGTGTTAATAACGTTGAAACCTTTGCTAACATTCCTCCCATCATAATAAAGGGTGGCGAGTGGTTTGCATCAATAGGCACTGAAAAGAGTAAAGGAACCAAGGTCTTTGCATTGACAGGGAAGGTTAACAATGTAGGATTAGTAGAAGTGCCTATGGGTATAACCTTAAGGGAAATCATATTCGATGTAGGTGGAGGAATACAAAAGGGACGTAAATTTAAAGCAGTGCAAACCGGTGGACCATCGGGGGGAGTTATAACAGAGGATGAGCTTGATACACCAATAGATTACGACAGCCTAATTGGTATTGGATCAATCATGGGCTCCGGGGGTATGATAGTTATGGATGAAACCGATAATATGGTCAACATAGCAAAATACTATCTTGAATTTACTATGGATGAATCCTGTGGAAGGTGTACTCCCTGTCGTATAGGAACTAAAAGACTATACGAGATGCTCAACAAGATTACCAGCGGCAAGGGAACAATGGGTGATATTGATGCAATGAAACAATTGTGTTATATGGTTAAAGATGGCTCTCTATGCGGCCTAGGTCAGACTGCACCTAATCCAGTCATTAGTACAATGAAGTATTTTTGGGATGAATATGTGGCCTTTATAAAAGATATTGACCATCCCCAGGGAGAGGGTAAATATACTGCTAAAAATAAAGATGATTCAATGCGTAAGTCCTAGTTAAGAGGGAGGAGGTCAGATTATGTCAGAAAAAAAAATCTTTACTGTTAAAATAAACAATCAGGAGATGGAGGTAGAAGAAGGTATAACAATCCTAGAAGCAGCGCAGGAAGCTAGAGTTAAAATTCCAACCCTATGTCATCTAGATTTACAGGATTTAAAAATGGTGAACCAGACAGCTTCATGCAGAGTTTGTATGGTAGAATTAGTACAGGCCACTAACAATAGAAATAAGCTTGTACCCGCATGTGTAACCGAGGTAACCGAAGGAATGGAAGTCAGAACAGATACATTACGGTCAATTACTGCCCGTAGAATGTCTGTGGAACTACTTTTATCAAATCATCCAAATCAATGTTTTACCTGTCCTAAAAATCTCGAATGTGAACTTCAAGCCCTGGCCAAGGAACTTGGAGTAAGGGAAATCAAATGGGAAGGGGAGAGGATGGATTATCCCAAGGACTTATCAAGTGATGCACTAGTAAAGGATGCAAATAAGTGTATATATTGTAGACGTTGTGAGACCATGTGTAATGAAGTACAGACCTGTGGAATATTATCGGGTATTGGAAGGGGATTTGATGCTTTCGTTGGGCCAGCATTTAATATTCCAATGGTAGAATCCTCCTGTACATATTGTGGTCAATGTGTTGCAGTATGTCCAACGGCTGCTCTTACTGAAGTTAATCATACGGATAAGGTTTGGGAGGCCTTAAACGACCCCGACAAGCATGTGGTTGTACAAACGGCTCCTGCTATTCGTGTTGCAATAGGTGAACTCTTTGGTATGGAGCCGGGGACCATAGTCACAGGACAACTTGTAACCGCACTTAAAAGTATAGGCTTTGATGGTGTCTTTGATACTGATTTTGGAGCCGATGTTACAATAATGGAAGAGGCAAAGGAATTAATATATCGCATGGAAAACAACAAGACCCTTCCTATCCTCACAAGCTGTTGTCCGGCTTGGGTTAAATTTATAGAGCATCAATTTCCGGAGCTTTTAAAAGTACCTTCTACCTGTAAGTCTCCCCATATAATCTTTGGTACAATTGCTAAAACCTACTATGCAGAGAAAAAGGGACTGAACCCAGATAATATAGTAGTAGTTTCAATAATGCCTTGTATAGCTAAAAAGGCAGAAGCTAAGCGTCCAGAGCTTACTAAGGATGAACATAACAATGTTGATATCGTCGTTACAACCCGTGAGCTGGGACAGATGATTAAAGAAGCGGGAATAAACTTTAAAAATCTTCCAGAAAGTGAATTTGATAGACCCCTAGGGGAAACCACTGGAGCCTCAGTTATCTTTGGCACAACAGGAGGCGTAATTGAAGCTGCTATTCGTACAGTCTATGAGTGGGTTACAGGAGAAGAGCTTAAAGAAGTTGAATTTGGACAGCTTAGGGGTATTGAAGGACTCCGTGAAGCTAAAGTTAAAATAGGAGACAAGGAATTGACCATAGGTATTGCCAGTGGATTAGGTAATGCCCGTGTAATTCTTGAAGAAATTAGGGAAAACGAATCAAAATATGATGCAATTGAAATCATGGCATGTCCAGGTGGATGTATTGGTGGTGGAGGTCAGCCCTATCATCATGGGAATGATGAAATTGTTAAGAAGCGTCAAGAAGCCATATATAGAGAGGATAGAAGAAAGACCATTAGAAAATCACACGAAAATCCTGAAGTTTTGAGGATGTACAAAGAGTATGTCGGAGAGCCCTTTGGAGAAAGGGCCCATGAACTTTTCCATACCCACTATGAAGAAAGGGAAAGAATTTAGGATATCAGCAGGGACTTGACTAGGTTCCTGCTTATTTCTTTTATTGAGGTATAGATAATATTGTATTTAAAAAGTGTTTATATATAAATTTTATATGATAAAAAAATTTATAAAAATGCATAATAAAAAAATTTAAGTTTTGTTATGAACATTAATTGGGTATTAATAGATTAAAATAATATTATTAGGAGGTATTATAGTGGACATATATGAATTTGCCATGAATATGGAACTTGATGGAAAGAGGTATTACGAAGAACTAATGGAGGATACCCAGGATAAGGGTCTTAAAAGGATATTTGAAATGTTAGCAAAGGACGAGGAGGAACACCATAGGATAATAAAGGATATGAAGGATGAGGGGAAAACAGGCATTAGTTCATCTACTCTAACCAGGGCAAATAATATATTTTCTGAGATGCTTTGTAGGGAAGAAAAGTTTGATATATCGGCTTCAGCTGTAGAAGCCTATAAGCATGCCTTAGACTTAGAGGAGCAGAGCATGAGATTATATGAAGAACACTGTGAAAAAGCTGAGAGTAAAAGAGAAAAAGTTATTTTCAGGAGATTGGCAGAGGAGGAAAAAAAGCATAAATTAATTTTAGAAAATATTTTGAATTTTGTAGATGAACCTGAAAGAACTAGGGGAGTAAAGACAGTAGACTCTGATCCGGAATTTGCAAGGTTTAATAGTAAAGATTTTTAGTGGACTCCTTTAGTAAATGCCAAGAATGTAGACTTAAGTATAAAACTCTTCCAAATCCTAAAGTGAAAGTTATGAAATCCAAAGGCGTCAAATACGTCTCAGGCTGTTGATAAACCCGAATTTCTTCGTTGTTGCCTAGGTCGAGAACCCTTACGTATGTCTATATACGCTGCGGCTTCTCGATTTCAGCATGCCTCGAACTTCGGATTTCTCAAAAGCCTGTCATCTTAAACAATCTGAGGCGTCAAAGACGCCTGAGGCTGTTAACAAACTCCCAATTTCTGCGTTACTGTTAAAATCTCCGGTGCTCACTTGCAGTAGAGCAAGCTCCGCTCCTCGATTTCAGCGTGCCTTGAACTTGAAAGTTTGTTAAAGCCTATCATCTTGTTAACTTTGTTAACAATCTGAGGCGTCAAAGACGCCTTTTATTTATTTAACCTTAAACCCCTATTATAGTATTCTTCAATCACATCCCTAGGAACCATACTTCCCCCCGTGGCCCATGGAATATGGACTGCATTTTTCATCTTATCCTCTAAATTATTATCTTTTATGTATTTTCTACCAAGCTTATCTTTAAATAATTTTACAGCCCCAGGAATACCCGCCAGTGCTGAAGGCTCTAGATAAATATCCTCTCTATCGGCCAATGTACTAAGGAGCTTATAGAGGTTGTCATCCTCTACGGTAAAACAGCCGCTTATGAGATTTTCTAAAGTTTTTCCTATAAAGGCTGAAGGTCTTCCAACGGCTAAACCGTCGGCAGCAGTTATATTATCAATACCAAAATCTTGAACACAGATTTTATCATGAAGCCCCGTCATTAAGCCAATAAGCATACAGGGAGAATGGGTGGGTTCGGCAAAGAAACAATGTACATTGTCCCCAAATAAGAGCTTTAAGCCAAAGGCAACTCCACCTGGACCTCCTCCAACACCGCATGGTAGATATACAAATAGGGGGCGGTTCTCATCTACGATAATATCCATTTCCTTCAACTGTATTTTTAGTCTAGAGGCCACAACAGTATATCCAAGGAAGAGGTCCAGAGAGTTTTCATCATCGATAAAATACATCTTTGGGTCCGATTGGGCCTGCCTTCTTCCTTCTTCTACTGCCCTACTGTAGTCAGAATCATACTCAATAACAGTAACCCCTTTACTTCTGAGAAGATTTTTCTTCCATTCCTTGGCATCCCCTGACATATGTACATATACCTTAAATCCTAACTGCGCACCTATTATTCCGATACTAAGGCCAAGATTGCCAGTTGACCCTACTGCGATGGAATAATTTGAATAGAAGCTTCTAAAAATATTACTATCTAAAATTGAATAATCATCTTCTATATTTAGCATATTGTTTTTGATTGCCAGCTCCTCAGCATGTTTTAGAACTTCATAGATTCCACCCCTGGCCTTAATGGAGCCCGATATGGGAAGATGGCTATCGCATTTTAGTAACAAAGAACCCAGAATTTTATTATCGAATATTTCCTCTAACCTTTTATGGATATTAGGAATTCTTACAATGGGGGATTCAATAATGCCGTTTGCCTTAGCAGTTTCTGGGAAACATTTGGCTATATATGGGGCAAAACGCTTCAATCTTTCTTCGGCTGCCTCAACATCTTTGTCACCGATAGAAATTTTTTTCATTGCCTCCTGAAAGCTGCTATATTTAGGATTGGGCCAGAATACTTCCTTAGTTAAAATGATTTCATTAAGGAGTGGGTGAGTTTTAATCAATTCCCTTATTCTTTTGTCATTAAAATTAATATTTTCCATGTTTTATCCCTCTTTTCTTAGGTCTTTCATGAACTATTTATTATAATATAATTATAGAGTAAAATCCTGCTGTATGTAATTTTTTTAGAGAAATTTATAAAAAAATAAAGGAGTTTAATGACCTTGCCCTTTATAAAGCCTTAGATAGAATTTAGGGCTTTATGTTTTTTAACTAAATATATAGATGAGTGATTGAGAATGTTAACTTACTTCAGCAGTCACAGAGAATCCTTTAGGCTCATGCAATAAATCTGTTTATAGATAGGTAATAGAAGGTAAAACAGATTTATAAAAATCGCTCAAAAGGAAACCTCAGTGACTGCTTTCGTTTATTAAGTTTGTAAGTCACTCATCTATACTTGAGTTTTTATTGAAGTTTTACAAGATATTAATGTTATAATAATAAAATAATGAGTATCCAATTTTGCCCATATGTTATAAAAAAATACACATGTATATATTTTATTACACTTATAAAGGGGCTATTATACTTGAGAAAGGAAAAAACTGTTCAAAAAAATAACACTTTTAATGTAAAATTTAATTCTCAAGTATGTTTTCTTCTAACAATTATGAATATTTAATAGGTTATTGTTATTTTGAAATTAAATTTACCTTTAATATTAAACATAATACAGTAAGATTATTTCAAGGCTATGGGATAAATAATATTTTGAAGGCTAGCTAATCTATGGAAAATATAAAAATTGGCTTGGATTTTGCTTTATAATTAGTAATAGTAATGTATAAAAATAGGATATCTCAATTCATAAACTATATAGGAGGTAGTAAGGGTGAGACTCAAGGACAAAGTAGCTGTTATAACCGGTGGTGGTGGGGGAATCGGTGCCGAGGCAGCAAAAAAAATTGCCAAGGAAGGTGCTAAAGTAGTTGTAGCTGATATTAATGAAGGGGATATAAATAGAGTCGTTGAAGAGATAAAAGGGAGCGGAGGAGAAGCCTTTGGTATAGTTGTTGATGTTGTAGATAAAGAACAAGTAGATAAAATGATTAAAGGTACCTTAGAAAAATATTGTAAGCTTGATATTATGGTAAATAATGCAGGTATTACCGCTGATTCAAAGCTTGTAAACATGACAGAGGAACAGTGGGACAAGGTTGTCGATGTTAATTTGAAGGGTGTTTATAACTGCGGACAAGCTGCAGCTAAGGTCATGACTGAGCAAGGTAGTGGTGTTATCTTAAATGCATCATCTGTGGTAGGTATATATGGAAATTTTGGTCAAACGAATTACGCTGCTACAAAATGGGGAGTTATTGGGATGACTAAATCATGGGCCAAGGAGCTTGGTTCAAAGGGCATAAGGGTTAATGCTGTAGCACCTGGCTTTATAATGACTCCAATGACTGAAAAAATGCCAGAAAAGATACTTGATATGATGAGGAAGAAGTCGCCGATTAAGCAATTGGGATATCCAGAAGATATAGCTAACGCCTATGTTTTCTTGGCATCTGACGAGGCTAAATTTATAACAGGTACTGTGCTTAGCGTAGATGGTGGTGTAGTTCTCTAAGAAGCAAAACTATCTTGTTAAGTTAATTTGTTGTGATAGTAAACTATGTGTCTAGATTTTACAATGTGTAAGGGAGTTTTGATATTTTATTTGAGTGATTTTTATAAACCTGTTTTTACCTTCAAAATTACAAATTAAATAGGTTTATTATATGAACGAAAAGGAAATATCGAAACTCCCGGCTACAGGAATTAGCACAATGGGTTGGGTTAAAAGGGCTATGTAAATTAGCTATAATAAATTTAAAAGAGAAGGGGATGTTTTAAATGAGAGAAGTTGTTATTGTAGGTGCTGCTAGAACTCCTATAGGAAGCTTTAATGGTAGTTTGGCAAAATTATCGGCGATTGATTTGGGGGTTATTGCTGCTAAAGAAGCTATGAAGAGGGCAGGTATTACACCGGATATGGTAGATGAAGTAGTTATTGGCAATATTTTATCATCGGGATTAGGTCAAAATCCAGCAAGACAAATTTCTATAAAAGCTGGTTGCCCTGACACAACACTAGCCACAACTATTAATAAATTATGTGGTTCCGGTTTAAGGGCCGTAAGTATGGCAGCTCAGTTCATTACATTAGGTGATGCTGACATAATGCTTGTTGGTGGGACAGAAAGCATGAGTAATGCTCCATACCTATTGCCAAAGGCAAGATGGGGTCAAAGAATGGGCCATGGAAAAATGATTGATAGTATGATTAATGATGCATTAACCGATGCTTTCCACGATATCCATATGGGTATTACAGCAGAAAATATTGCTGAGCAGTGGGGGTTATCGAGGGAACAGCAGGATGAATTTGCTTTGCAAAGTCAGATGAAGGCAGAAAAGGCCCAAAAACAGGGACGATTTAAGGATGAAATTGTACCGGTGGAGATTCCTCAAAGGAAGGGAGACCCAATTATTGTAAGCGATGACGAATATCCAAAACATGGTATGGTTATAGAGAAATTTACTAAGTTAAAACCGGCCTTTAAGAAAGATGGAACAGTAACTGCAGGTAATGCTTCCGGTATTAACGATGGTGCAGCTATGCTTGTAGTAATGGCTAAAGAAAAAGCAGAAGAACTTGGTTTAAAGCCTATGGCTACTATCAAGTCATATGCATCGGCTGCCCTAGATCCTAAAATTATGGGATATGGTCCTGTACCAGCTACTAAGAAAGCCTTAGAAAGGGCTGGATTAACCTCTAAGGACATTGAGCTAATAGAAGCAAATGAAGCTTTTTCAGCCCAATCCTTAGCTGTTGTTAAAGACCTAGAGTTTGACCCTGAAATTGTTAACGTAAATGGCGGAGCCATTGCACTAGGCCATCCCGTTGGAGCATCGGGGGCTAGAATTCTTATAACCCTACTCTATGAAATGGAAAAGAGAGATGTAAACATGGGTCTTGCCACACTGTGTATAGGTGGTGGACAAGGAACCTCAGTTATTGTTGAAAGATAATAGACATGTAGACTGTGAAAGTTATATATAAAGGAAGTATATGATTATTTAATATAAATAAATCTCTTGGAACACTTAAAATCTATTATCTTAAAGGGGAGATTAGAGAGTGAAGGGAAAAACTATAGGTGAAATAAAAATAGGTGATAGTGCATCCTTTCAAAAGACCATAAGTGAAAGTGATGTATACCTGTATGCAGGCATTACCGGCGATATAAATCCGGCCCATATAAATCATGAATCATCTAAGGACACCTTATTTAAGGGTAGAATTGCCCATGGTATGTTGACTGCTGGTTTAATATCGGCGGTTTTAGGAGTTCAATTACCGGGACCTGGAACCATATATCTTAGTCAAGAGCTTAAATTTACTGGTCCAGTTCGCTTTGGAGATACAATTAAAGCTGAAGTTGAAGTAATTGAAATAAATGAAGAAAAAAATAGAGTAAAACTTAATACGATATGTACTAATCAAAATGGAGATGGTGTACTAAAGGGTACGGCTGTTGTTATGCCTCCAAAATAGGATTCTATATAGACGTCCCATCATAGACCCTAAATTAGTCTATTACAATAGACCCTTCCTTTTACCCTACTAGTAAGAGGAGGGGTTTTTGCATAGTTTATCTTGAAAAGTGAAATCCTATCTAAACAAGGGAAAACTAGGGAGTTATACATAAGCGGGTATATGTGATATAATTTTATAAAAATTACTTCCATCGTAGATTGAGTAAATTCCACAATTTCCCTTTGTTTTAATTTTACAATAAATACACTATAGCTTTATGGATTAATAGTAGGGTAAATTTTTTCTGTGGCAATTATAGAATTCACTCAATTAAACAAATTATACAATTACCTTCTTAAAAACCCTTCACTGTATATGGTTTATAAAGCTTTCCAAGTCTACTCTATGTATTATTGGATTCTAGCAAATTTATAGTTATGAAATTTCCTCAATTTATTGGAATAATAGAGGTGTTAAAATGAGTCTACTTGATATCTTCTACTGTCGTGTTTTTGAAGAAATGAACGATGCAGTTGTAGGTATAGATCCAAAGGGAAAAATCATCCTAATCAATAAGCGGGCCCAGAGGCTGTTAAACATAGATTATGAAGACAGTATAGGAAAAATGATTAGCGATGTTATGCCCTTTTGCAATCTATTAAGGGTTATTGAAAATCAAAAACCAGAATTTGACCAAGATTTTGTTTTGAACAATGAGCATTTTATAGTTAACAGGCTGCCTATAAAAAATGGAGAAGAGTTTTTAGGAGCCCTGGCCCTATTTTCCGATAGAACCCAAGGGAATCAAGGAAATGACAATCTTAATGAAGATGGGGCATATAACGATGTTTTAAATACTATATTGGACACGGTTAATGAATGGGTTGTAATCGTCGATGAAAATGGGATTATTAAAATGATGAGCAGAGCCTATAAGGAGTTCCTCAGACAGCCAAATCCTGAAGGCAAGCATGTAACAAAGGTAATAGAAAATACAAGAATGCATATTGTAGCGAAAACTGGTATAAGGGAAATAGGTGATATTCAAGAGATAATGGGTAATAAGATGATTGCCATGCGTATTCCCATAAAAAAGAATGGTAAAGTAGTTGGTGCTGTTGGTAAAGTTATGTTTAAAGATATAGGGGACTTTGTATCCTTAAGTAAAAAAATAGATACATTAGAAAGGGAATTAGAATACTACAGAAAGGAATTCGACTCTGAAACCGTTGCAAAATATTCATTTAAAAATATCATTGGGAATAGTTCTTCTATGAGGGAGGTTAAGAAACTAGCCCAGAGGGTTGCTAAAACAGATTCGAATGTACTTATTACAGGGGAAAGTGGTACGGGTAAGGAACTTTTCGCCCATGCAATCCACAATGCAAGCAGCAGGAGGCTTGGTCCCTTTGTTAAACTAAACTGTGCGGCTATACCGGCAGAACTTTTAGAATCGGAGCTCTTTGGCTATGAAGAGGGAGCCTTTACAGGAGCAAAAAAAGGTGGGAAAAAAGGTAAATTTGAAATAGCAAATAGTGGTACTATTCTATTAGATGAAATAGGAGATATGCCCCTAAGAATGCAGGCTAAGCTTTTAAGGGTTCTTCAAGAAAAGGAATTTGAAAGGGTTGGAGGTAATATTATTCAAAACCTTGATGTCAGAATAATAGCCTCCACAAATAGAAATCTAGAAGAGCTTGTGGAAGATAGGAAATTTAGGGAAGACCTTTACTATAGGCTAAATGTTGTTAGGATAGACCTTCCTTCACTTTGGCAAAGACAAGATGATATAAAGGAATTGGCAGTGGCCCTTAAGAAAGAGTTAACTAAGCGTTTAGGGATTTATGTAGAGGGCATATCAAAGGAAGCCTTAGAATATCTTCAGGCCTATCGTTGGCCGGGAAATATAAGGGAGCTGCAGAATGTTATTGAAAGGGCCATTAATCTACTGGATTCCGATTTGATAATAAAGCCTGAACATTTACCTAAAAAAATCACTAAGAACAAATATAGGATAGCCTTTAGTGGCAATAGGAGATTAAAGACAGTTTTAGAGGAAATAGAGAAGGACATCATTATAGAGTGTCTGAAAAAAAATAGTGGTAATAAAAACAAAACCTCTAAAGCCTTGGGAGTTAGTAGAGTAAACCTATATAAGAAGTTAGAAAAATATAAAATAAAATAATTTGGGCTATTTATAGAGTAATGTGATTTATAACTGAGGATTTTATATTTACTTCAATAAAAATTTGGGAGTATGGTAGCTTTTATCCTTTAATTGTATTATTATATAAAAATATTTACATGTTAACATTTTTATACAATGATAGACAGAAGTTAAACATTGTAATTGCAAAGAAATATATAAAAGAACTGTAAGAAAAAGTTACGGTTCTTTTTATTTTGAAATTAAAGATTTAATAAGCTACAGAATACGTGAAAAATAGACAAATTTCTACTTTTTTAAAAAAGTAAGAATGGCAATTAAATAACCCTTGAAATTCAGTTATTTAATCTTTAATAAAATAAGAAAAGGTAATTTTGAATATTTGTATACTTAAATAATCAAGATTTGGCATGGACCTTGCAATTAACATAGAATAAGATTTCAATCGAGGAAAGATATTTAAAATGGAACTAATATTTTATTAAATAATTTTTATTAAGGTCTAGGATTTTCTAATATGAATATCCTTAAAATTTCTCCTTTAAAGAAAACGATTTCTCAATTAGACTGTAAAATTTTATCTATGCAGGAGGCTAAATCCTTTAAATTAAAAGCACTAGTAAAAGCTTTAATTACCATATTGGGGAATGTTTCCGGCATAGGATATGATTTATATAGAACAGCTTATTCATAAGTGAAGAAGAAAAGGACTATAGATGTGTGATTAACAAACTTAATAAACGAAAGCAGGCACTGAGGTTTCCTTTAGAGCGATTTATAGCATGAGCTTAAAGGATTCTCAGTGGCTGCTGAAGTAAGTTAACTTTCTCAAGCACACATCTATAAAAAATCAAAAGGAGGATTTATATGTTAGGAGTTATTTCTATTATTTTAACCTTAGCGGCACTTATGTACTTCGCTTACAGAGGTGTTACGGTGCTTGTACTGGCACCAATTCTTGCCATGGTTGCGGCATTAGTTTCAGGGGAAATGCCCTCCCTATATGCTTTATCAAGTGTATTTATGCCGGCAGCAGCAGGTTATATAAGTAACTTTTTTCCTGTATTTTTAGCCGGTGCAATTTTTGGTAAGCTAATGGGAGTTACAGGAGCGGCCTCTTCAATAGCCGATGTTGTCTCCGAAAAATTTGGTACTAAGAGGGCAATTGCGGCAATCGTTGTTGCAACATCCTTGTTGACCTATGGTGGAGTTTCCCTATTCGTTGTTGTTTTTGCAATGTACCCAATTGGTGCAACCCTACTTAAGAGGGCCGATATGCCAAAGAGGCTATTACCAGCTTGTATAGCCCTTGGTGCATTTACATTTACAATGACGGCACTTCCAGGCTCACCCCAATACATCAATACTATGCCTACGGTTTTCTTTGGAACCGATATCTATGCCGGTGCTGTTTTAGGGATAATAGCTTCTGCAATTATGTTCTTTGGTGGAATTTGGTACCTTAATAGGAGGGCTGAGAAGGCAAAATTAGCCGGAGAAGGATATGGAGATCATGCAAATGAAAATATTCACCAATTAAACGAAAATATACCGAGCTTTGGTGTTGCGATTACACCTATAATCATCGTATTTATACTTAACTATATACTCACAAACTGGTACTTTAAACAAGGGTCGGTAATAGCTAAGTATGAAGTCGTTGGTGGAAGTGTAAATGGGACATGGCCCGTTGTTATTGGCCTTGCTGTAGCAGTAGTCTTTATAATTATTACAATGAGAAAATTTATTCCAAATACCAACAAAACAGTATTTGAAGGGTCAGTTGGCTCCCTATTGCCAATATTCAATACAGCAGCTCAAGTTGGTTATGGTGGTGTTATCAAGTCCTTAGCGGCCTTTGGAGTTGTTAAAGCCAGTATGGTTGCCCTTGCCATTCCATCGGTATTTAAGGTTGCTATTTCAACCACATTACTAGCTGGTATAGTTGGTTCGGCTTCAGGTGGTACGGCTATAGCATTGGAGGTTCTATCAAAGGAATTCCTAGCAATGGGTATAGCACCGGAGGCCCTCCATAGAATCATGATTATAGCTTCAGGGGGATTGGATTCCCTTCCACACTGTGGTGCAGTAATAACCTTATTATCGGTTTGCCAGCTTACCCATAAAGAAAGCTACAAGGATATAGCTGTTAATACTATAGCCTTGCCCCTATTAGCTACCTTAGTAATTTCAGTATTCTATCTAATAACTGGTATTGCATAGGTATTAATAAAGGCAGGCTAATATTTAAAAGGATAGGAGAAGAGAAAAATGAGCAAAGTAATGTCAGCTAAGGAGGCAGTAGCCCTAATAAAGGATAATGCCACCATTGCTACTGGAGGCTTTGTTGGAAATATGCATCCAGAAGCAATTTCCCGTGCCATTGAGGATAAATTTTTAAGTGAAGGAAGGCCTAGGGACTTAACTATTCTATATGCGGCAGGTCAAGGGGATGGTAAAGATAAGGGGCTTAATCACCTTGGTCATGAAGGACTTGTAAAAAGAGTAATAGGGGGACACTGGGGTCTTGCTCCTAAGCTCCAGAAACTTGCTTTAGAAAATAAAATACAGGCCTATAACTTTCCCCAAGGCGTTATATCCCATCTCTTTAGAACAACAGCGGGTCACAAACCGGGACTTCTAACGAAGGTTGGCATAAAAACTTTTGTCGACCCACGGGTAGAGGGTGGTAAAATAAACGAAATCACAGAGGAAGACCTTGTTGAAATCCTTAATTTAAGAGGGGAAGAATGGATGTTTTATCATTCCATACCCGTAGATGTTGCCATTATTAGAGGGACCTATGCCGATGAAGATGGTAATTGTACCTTCCAGAAGGAATGCTTAAATCTTGAAATGTTAACGATGGCACAGGCGGCCAAGAACTCAGGGGGAATCGTGATTCTTCAGGTGGAAAATGTAGTTGCCAATGGTTCCTTAGATTATAGTCAAGTCAAAATACCAGGAATTTATGTAGACGCCATCGTTATTGCGGACATTGAGGAGCATATGCAGACCTTTGCTGAGCAGCATAATCCATCCTACTCTCAGGAAATAAGGGTACCCCTTGGTGCTATACCACCTATGGAATTAGATGTTAGAAAGGTAATAGCTAGAAGGGGGGCTATGGAGCTTATTCCAAATGCGATAACAAACCTAGGCATAGGTATGCCAGAGGGAGTTTCAATGGTTGCAAATGAAGAGGATGTGAAGGGATTAATACTCACTACAGAGGCGGGAACAATAGGTGGAGTTCCAGCCGGTGGTTTAAGCTTTGGGGCTGCAATAAATCCAGATGTAATTATAGACCAGCCCTATCAATTCGACTTTTATGACGGTGGAGGATTGGATATAGCATTCCTGGGCCTTGCCCAATGTGATAGGAAAGGGGATGTTAACGTAAGTAAGTTTGGACCTAAAATTGCCGGCTGTGGTGGTTTTATCAACATATCTCAAAATGCCAAGAAGGTGGTTTATTGTGGAACCTTTACGGCTAGCGGTCTTAAAGTAGACATAAAAAAAGGTAGGCTTGAAATCCTTAAAGAAGGTAAAGTTAAAAAGTTCATCGAAGAAGTTGAGCAAATCACTTTTTCCGGTGAATACGCCTATGAAACAGGTCAGCCCGTAATCTATATAACCGAAAGAGCAGTCTTTGAGTTGAATGAAAAGGGACTTATCCTTACTGAAATAGCTCCCGGTGTTGACCTGGAAAAGGATATAATTTCCAATATGGAATTTAAGCCCCAAATAGCTGAAAATTTAAAGACTATGGATGAAAGAATATTTAAAGATGAAAAAATGGGTTTAAATATAAAATAGCATAAAAAATCCCCAGTTCTAATGAATATTAGGATGGGGGATTTTTTTACTTTAAATTAAAATATTTTTTAGAAAAAATGAAGACCTTAAAATAGGGAATTGTAGATTAGAGTCAATTAAAAATTTTAGGAAAATTCATACAAAAAAATCCAACTTGAGTTATTAACAAGTGTTCCCTTTGCATAATTGCATAAAGATTGTTAAAAACATGCCATTGACTAATTGTATATTGTATACTATACTTAAAATAGTAATATGGCATACTATAAATATTCACATAATAAGGGGGTCAAAATAATGGCTAAAAAAGTTATGAAGACAATGGATGGGAATACTGCTGCCGCATATGTATCATATGCATTTACTGATGTTGCAGCTATATATCCTATCACCCCATCATCAAACATGGCTGAATTTGTTGATGAATGGGCAGCCTATGGGCAAAAGAATATTTTTGGACAAACTGTAACTGTAACAGAAATGCAATCGGAGGCTGGTGCTGCTGGTGCTGTTCACGGCTCACTTCAAGGTGGAGCTTTAACTACCACTTACACTGCTTCCCAGGGGTTACTTCTAATGATACCTAACATGTATAAAATTTCTGGTGAATTGTTACCGGGAGTATTCCATGTTAGTGCTAGAGCTGTAGCTACCCATGCCCTTTCAATTTTTGGAGATCATTCAGATGTAATGGCTTCTAGACAAACTGGTTTTGCCATTCTTGCATCGGGCTCTGTTCAAGAAGTTATGGATTTAGGTGGTATTGCCCATCTTTCTGCAATCAAGACTAGAATTCCATTTCTACATTTCTTCGATGGTTTTAGAACTTCCCATGAAGTGCAAAAAATTGAAGCCATTGAATATGATGAGTTTGCTAGGTTAGCTGATTGGGATGCTATCAAAGCATTTAGAAAGAATTCCTTAAGTCCTGAGCACCCTGTTACTAGAGGTACTGCCCAAAATCCAGATATTTTCTTTCAAGCTAAAGAAGCTTCAAATAAGTTTTATCAAGTGGTTCCCGATGTAGTGAACAGTTACATGGCTGAAATAAGCAAGATTACTGGTAGGGAATATAAGCCATTCAGCTACTATGGTGCTAAAGATGCAGAAAATATAATCGTTGCCATGGGTTCTGTTATAGAAACCACTGAAGAAACTATTGATTATCTTTTAGCTAAGGGTGAAAAGATAGGTTTAATCAAAGTTCGTCTATATAGACCATTCTGTGAAAAATACTTCTTTGATGTATTGCCGAGTACAGTTAAAAAGATAGCCGTACTTGATAGAACTAAGGAACCTGGTTCATTAGGAGAGCCCTTATATCAAGATGTATGTACTTTATTTTATGGCAAGGAAAACGCTCCCCTGGTTGTAGGAGGTAGATATGGTCTTGGTTCAAAAGACACTACTCCTTCTCAAATTAAGAGAGTATTTGATGAGCTTAAGAAGGATAAACCAAAGAACGGATTTACAATAGGTATCAATGATGATGTTACCCATACATCATTAGAAATAGAAGAAAGTATAGTAACTGAGCCAAAGGGAACTGTAAGATGTAAGTTCTGGGGACTAGGTTCAGATGGAACGGTTGGTGCTAATAAGAGTGCTATCAAGATAATCGGTGACAAGACTGACCTTTATGCTCAAGGCTACTTTTCCTATGACTCTAAGAAATCCGGTGGAGTTACTGTATCTCATTTAAGATTTGGTGAAAAGCCAATCAGATCCACTTATCTTGTAGATGAGGCTGACTATATAGCATGCCATAACCAATCCTACGTTGATAAATATGACCTATTAAAGGGGCTTAGAAAAGGTGGAACCTTTGTTCTTAATACTCAATGGGATGCTAAGGAAGTAGAAAACAGACTTCCAGCTGAGCTTAAAAAGTATATTGCAGACAATGATATTAAATTCTATACCGTAAATGCCTATGATATAGCTTCTGACATAGGATTAGGTAACAGAATCAATATGGTAATGCAATCGGCCTTCTTTACTCTAGCTGATGTTATTCCAGTTGATAAGGCTATGGAATATTTAAAGGGTGCCATTTTCGAGTCCTACGGTAAAAAAGGTGAAAAAATCGTTAACATGAACAATGAAGCAGTTGATAAGGGTAGAGAAGCCCTAATAAAGATAGAGGTTCCAGCTTCTTGGGGTGGTCCAATGACAGAAGAAGCTGCTGCTACAATTGAAGAACCAGGTTTCATCAAGGATATTTTAAGACCTATAAATGCTCAAAAAGGTGATTACCTTGCTGTTTCTACCTTTGTGGGAGCTGAAGATGGTACATTTGAAGCTGGCTCCGCTGCCTATGAAAAGAGGGGTATTGCAGTAAGCGTACCGGAATGGCAAATGGATACCTGTATCCAATGTAACAAATGTGCATATGTATGTCCTCATGCGGCTATAAGACCATTCTTAGTAAATGAAGCTGAGAGAGCAAATGCTCCTAAGTCCTTCACTAGTAAGAAGGCTATAGGTAAAGGCATGGATGGGCTTGAGTATAGAATCCAAGTTTCTCCCCTAGATTGTACAGGATGTGGAAACTGTGAAGATATTTGTCCAGCTCCAAAGGGTAAAGCTTTAGTTATGAAGCTTCTTGGAACTCAAGAGCACGAAATTACTAACTGGGATTATGCAGCTAGTAACGTAACCTATAAAGATGACCTTATGTCTAAAACTACTGTAAAAGGAAGTCAGTTTGCTCAGCCATTATTCGAGTTTTCAGGAGCTTGTGCTGGTTGTGGAGAGACTCCATATATGAAGGCCGTTACTCAATTATATGGTGATAGAATGGTAATAGCCAATGCTACAGGTTGTTCTTCAATCTGGGGTGGGTCGGCACCATCTACTCCATATACTAAGAATGCAGAGGGTAAAGGGCCAGCTTGGGCTAACTCCCTATTTGAAGACAACGCAGAATACGGTTATGGTATGGCACTAGCTTCTAATAAAATTAGAGAAAAGATACAGTTACTTATGGAAGAAGCCCTAGACCTTGATATTTCAGATAAGGTAAAGGATGCATTTAAGGGCTGGATTCAAACTATAGATGATGGAGAAGCTTCCAGGGCTACTGCATCCGATGTAATTACTGCTATTGAAGGAAATAGCTTTAGTGGAAAAGCTAAGGAAATAGTAGATGAAATTATGGAAAAGAGAGATTACCTAGTAAAGAAATCAGTTTGGATTGTTGGTGGAGATGGATGGGCCTATGATATTGGTTACGGTGGATTAGACCATGTTATCGCATCTGGAGAAGACGTAAACATCCTTGTATTCGATACAGAAGTTTACTCAAATACAGGTGGTCAGGCTTCAAAGGCTACTCCGATAGCGGCTACAGCTAAGTTTGCTGCTGCTGGTATGAGAATTAAGAAAAAGGATCTTGGAATGATAGCTGCTCAATACGGTTACGTATACGTAGGTCAAACTGGTATGGGAGCAGACAATAATCAGTTTATGAAGGCCTTAGTGGAAGCTGAAAGCTATAAGGGACCATCATTGCTAATTTGCTACTCTCCATGTATAGCCCATGGTATTAAATCTGGTATGGGCAAGACTCAAGATAGAACTAAACTTGCAGTTGATTCAGGATACTGGCACCTATGGAGATTTGACCCAAGAAGAAAGGCTGAAGGAAAGAATCCATTTATACTAGATTCTAAAGAACCAAAGGGTGATTTCCAAGAGTTCTTAAAAGGTGAAGTAAGGTATACGACCCTTGAAAATGAATTCCCAGAAATTGCAGCTACCCTTTTCAAAGAAGCTGAAGAAGATGCAAAGGATAGATTCAAGACCTATAAGATTATGTCTGAAATAGAATATTAAAATACAAGGGCTTTAAGCCCTTGTGTTTTTTGTTCAAAAACCTAAAGAAGCCGGGTAGTAAAACTACTTTTCGGCCTCTTTAGGTTATGGAATAAGGGAGAATTAAATTTATTTAAAATTTAAAGGAGAAGGCTGTAATGAAAAATACATTACATATTATTTATGGGCATGTCTAATTATAGTATTTTTGTTTAGAAATTGTAAGGAACTGTAGAACTAATTAGACATAGGACTTAAGACTTGTTATTTCACAGGGAAGATATATCGAGGAAGAATAGCCAATCTTAGAAAATAACATGCTGATATTGAAATATGCTTGTCTGGCATATATAATGTTTCTTGGGAGGTGAGAATATGCCAATCTACGAATATGGATGTATTGATTGCGGCAGTAGATTTGAAAAACTTGTAAAAATTTCCCATGATGGAATTGAGGAATGTCCAAAATGTGGGAGTAAGAATGTAAAAAAAGCATTCTCTACCTTTGGTATTGGTGGCTGTCCCAATACAGGTTCTAGTTCAAATAGAAAAGAGCTTGCCTGTGGTGAAGAACCAGGTAACTGTTGTGCTGGCTGTAAAATATAGAGCTGCATGAACAGTTTATAGAAATTCCAATAGGTTCTTCACATTTTCAGGTGGCCATAATTAAAATGATTTTTAAGGAGTAAAAAAATAAAAAGCATCATATTGCAATATGATGCTTCAGATTGTTAACAAAGTTAACAAGATGATAGGCTTTAACAAACTTCCAAGTTCAAGGCACGCTGAAATTGAGGAGCGGAGCTTGCTCCACCGCAAGTGAGCACCGGAGATTTTAGCAGTAACGCAGAAATTGGGAGTTTGTTAACAGCCTCAAGCATCATATTGCAATATGATGCTTTTTTTACTGCCTTTTTTTATCCAGAGTATTTAAAAATTCAGGTCTTTCCTTAGTTACATTTCTATCACTTAGGAAATAGTTTAGGAAATCCCTAAGATTTAAAGGTGCTATAGGAGTCATATACGCAACACCTAAACTATTATGGGAAATTATGTTTATAGTTATAAGAGTCATGCCCATGACGAAACCAAATAGACCTAATATACCTGTTATGAAAATCAATAAAAACTTTAATATACGTATGGGATTCATTATGGTATAATCTGGTGCTACAAATGAACACATAGTAGATAATGATGCAATTATAACCATAAGGGGACTTACAAGTCCTGCAGCAACTGCAGCTTGGCCAATAACAATAGTGCCAACAATACCTATGGCTGGACCGATTTGCTTAGGAAGGCGTATACTGGCCTCCCTGAGGATTTCCACCATACCCTCCATCAAGAGAGCCTCTAATAAGGCATTAAAGGGAACCGATGCCCTAAAGGAAGCCAGGGCTAGTATATACTGTTCCGGTAGAATATCGGAATGAAAAGCAACTATAGCCACATATAGAGAGGATAGAGTTAATGCAATCATAAAGCATAATATTCTAAGTAGCTTCGAAAACATCCCCAAGTATATGTTATCATAATGATCATCGGCGGAATCAAAAAACTCCACAAAAGTTTTTGGGATACATAGGACAAGGTTGCTCCCCTCTACAAGTATACAAACTTTTCCTTCTAAAATAGCGGCACTTGCCTTATCAGACCTTGAAATAATACCAGACTGGGGAAAGAGGTCGTAGGCATTATTAAGTAGAAATTTTTGAATATATCCAGACTCAATAATTCCATCTACACTAATGTTCTCTAGCCTTTTTCTTACCTCTTTAACAAACTTTGGATTTGCCACATCATTAATATAGATTATGGCTACATTAGTCCTGCTTCTTTTGCCAATTTGCATCCTTTCAATTCTAAGATTTACATCCTTTACCCTATAGCGTATTAATGATAAATTTCCATAGAAATTTTCAGTAAAACCATCCTTGGGACCCCTCAATGTATTTTCAATCTCTGGAGAGTCCGATTGCCTTTTTTCTATTTTCTTAGTATTGGCAATTAGATATTTTTCCTCAGAGGGAATAATAATAACAGAGCTTCCATTTAAGACATAGTCGATTATATTGTTTTCATCCTCATCTATTGAGATATCATCCATATATATAATAGAATCGGCTAATTTATCTATGGTTAAAGCTCCATCGTTTTCCCATCTTAAAATAGGCTCTATAATATCCCTGGAAAATCTATCCCTATTTATAACGTGTAGGATAAATAGTAAATAGATATCTGTTTTATCCACAGTAAGCTTTCTTATGTGCACACCAAAATTCAGCTTTTCTATTTCTTCGATTTTATTAGTTAGTTTATTTGGTTTTTGAAATTTTTTCATAAGTCAACCCTCTATTATTTTTTATCGACATTAGGGTCAGTTAAACCTAGATTAATAATTTCTGCTTCAACATTAACATTGAGCTCGGCTGTCATATAGGCTTCTTCCCAGTTTAGCTTTCTGTAGATTTCAGGGTGCTCAGCCCTAAAATGTTTAGCAAATTGAAAAATATCGCATTTAAACTCTTTCTGAGACCTTTCAAAGATATTAGTTATATCTTTTTTAATCTTTTGACATATTAAATTCTCCAAATATTTTTCTTCCTCTTCAGGTATTGGCCTTAAAAAATATTGATATCGTAATTCTCCATTCACAAGTAAATCCATATTGAATACAACCTTTTCATCCCTATACTCTGTTTTGACCCTTCGCCTCTTTACCGCTGTTCGAAGGGAGGCTTTATTTTCTTTATCCTCAGAGGAAAAAAGACTTTCAGTTAATACAGGTTTTTCAGCTAAAGCATATATTAAGCCATCGGTCTCCTCATAATCAATAATACTCACTAACTTTGAGTCCTTCATCACTGCAAGGCCTAAATAAGCTATATCATCGTTTTTAAGTCCTACATAGGGGAGGAGATAACCTACTCCATCCAATTGTATAAGAGAGAGTAACTCATCAAAACTGGAGTATACGGTCATCTTATTTCTCTTTAAGTTATCCACAATCTTTTCAACTAGCAGGCCTACGGAGGTTTCCTTTTCTTGATTGATCTTATATAGTTCTCTAGGGGGGACCTGACTTACTATAGTAATAAGGGTTTTTCTATAATCGTAAAATTTATTTATTCTATTCAAATATGGTTCAATACCTTGTTTTGCAAAATTTTCCCCAAAGATAACACTCTGTGTTGCACCTAAAAAAATTGGATAGGGAAATGTTGCATCATAATGTATTCTCACTTCTTCAAAATCTTTTCCATAGGCTTCCATGTAGTAAGTACCCTCTGCTAGATTTTGATTCATATCCTCTCCCGCCCTGGATCTAAGCTTTGCTATTTCTCCAGTAAACTCTACTTGATCGCCTAAAGTGTCCACCCCAACGGAAAGGACAATGGACCTTTCGTTGATATCCCGATAGTCCCAACAGCCCGGTAGAATCAGCAATATGCATAATATTAAGAGCTTACTTAACTTTTTCATCATATTTTTTCACCTTCGTAACTATTAATAATATTACTGGAATTATAACCACAGTCAAAACTCCCATATAGCTTGTATAAGTTAATATTTGTTCCAATTGATCAAAGGTTTGAGGTAGTAGAGAGACTATAAAGGATAGAACAATTAGTATAAAAGTTACCACATTAAAATTGGCATTTTTAAATAGCTTCATAATAAGGAAAACTATACCATATCCAACCACAGCTACGGTACAATATACTGACATTATCCATACTATTAAAAGTACCCCATCAAGTCTTCTAAGAAATTGAAGCCACCGAATATCTACCCTTCTTACCGTAGCCAATAGAGAATCTTTAAAATGGACGATACTTTCAACCCCCATAACCGATATAGAGGATTCTACTGCAATAATATATAGAAATCCTATGAATAAAATCATAAAGGTTGCATATTTAAAAACTTTTTTACCATTTTTCTTCCTACTCAAAGGTATTATCGTAATTACTTCCATGCCCATGAAGGGTAGGATAGTTAATAATGAACTCTTTAAATAGGTCACAATGTTTTCTGACTCAAATAAGGGTCTTATATTTAATAACTTTCCCTGGGTAGAGACAAGAAAAAGTATTATGAAGTAAACAATGGAAATGATAATACCGTACAATTCACAAAGTCTTGCTATAACCTTAAGCTTTTTAACTATGGCGAAGTAAACAACTAAAAAAAAGGTTAAGCATAGAGCCCATAGAGGTGTCTTGAGAAGGATAGTAAGTCTAATTATTTCACAGCTGCCCCTAACTATCATAGTAAAAAATGCGAAAAATTCAACTATATATATAGTAATAAATATTGAAGTTAAAAACTTGCCTACTAACATCTCACTGTATTCATAAATAGTTTTATTTTCATGAATATACCCTAGATATACAATTATATAAGTAAAAATAACAGCAAGCAGGGTTGAGAGCAATAGTACAAACCAAGCCCCAGAACCAGCTTTTTCAGCAGTACTCTTTGGTAATCCCATTAATCCGTATCCTACGATAAAACCAAAGAGAATAAAGGCTATCTCCTTATTAGATAAACTTTGATTCATATCCCTTCCTTCCTCTCTATAGAACTAGTATCTTCATTTATTGCTAAATAATTCATATAAAAGACAAACTAAAGATTTCTGTAATCCTTGACGATATTAACCTTGAATTACAAATTATTTACAATAGGAATGTTTTTTTGTGATTTTAATAAATTTCAAATAAGGGCCCTAAAATATTTAAATCAATCGTAATCTATAATGAAAATAAATAAAGGAGGATAACAATGAAGAGAATAGTTAGTCTAATGCTAGTAGTATTATTAGTTATGTCCGCAGCAATTACAAATACCTATGCCATGGGTAATATCTATAAGAGTACATCCCATATTTTTTATAGAAATGAATCTTTACCAAGGGGAATTGCCAAAATATTTAAGGATATTGCTGGCTATGATTGGGCAGAGAAGTATATAGAAAAGATGGCAATAAAGGGTATTATAAAGGGTGATGGCCAAGGATGCTTTGCCCCGAAGCGAGCTGTAACTAAGCTTGAAGCCATAATAATGGCACTTAGAGTTATGGGATATGAAGACCTGGCAAATAGAAATTTAGATCAGATTAAAAGAGGAGCTAAAAAATTAAGAAATAAGAGTAAAATTGACGTTTGGGCCTATGGATATGTGGCAGTTGCTTTGGAAAAGGGTATACTGGATGAAGTAGACCTTATAGATATGAATCTAAGGGAGCCTGCTAAAAGACATGAAGTTGCCAAGTATATAATAAGAGCTTTAGGTCATGAAAAGGAAGCACAAAAACATATGAAAAGGGAACTTAGATTTATAGATGCAGGGGCTGTACCCCTTGGTTCAGTGGGTTATGTATACCTTGCCGATAAAAAGGGTATCATTAAAGGCTATCCCGATAGAACCTTTAGGCCAAATAGGTCTGTTACAAGGGCAGAGATGGCAGTATTGATTTCGAGGTTAGATGATAATGTAGATAACGATATTGATAAAAATGAAGAATTAGCAGAGATAGTTAAGATTAATAATAATAGACTTACCTTAAAGGTTAATAATAAAAACAAAGTATATAAAGTTTTGAAGAATGCTCCAGTTTACACAGAAGATGGTAAGTACACATCTATATATGATCTAGAAGTAGGTATGAAAGTCAAGATACAGCTTAATGATAAAAAAGTTGTAATATTTATTGAAATTAAAGAATATGAAGAAGATTTTAGGGATTATGTAGGGATAGTAAAAGAAATAGATGATGATGAAATAGAGATAAAATCAAATGGAAAGAAAATGGAATTTGATATAGAAGATGAAGATATGGAAGTACAGTTTAACAATAAAAAGGGAAATCTAGATGATATAAGAGAAGGAGATAAAGTTAAAATAAGGGTTAATGAAGATAAAGAAGTAAAGCATATAAGGGTTTATAGACAGCTAGGTGGAAAGGAATATACAGGAGTAGTAGACGAAATAGATGAAGATGAGATAGAGATAAAAGTAAATGGAAAGAAAATGGAATTTGATATAGAAGATACAGATATAGAAGTACAGTTTAACAATAAAAAGGGAAGCTTAGAAGATATAAGAGAAGGAGATAAGGTTAAGATAAGGGTTAATGAAGATGAAGAAGTAGAATATATAAGGGTCTATAGACAGCTAGGTGGAAAGGAATATACAGGCATAGTAGACGAAATAGATGAAGATGAAATAGAGATAAAAATAAATGGAAATAAAATGGAATTTGATATAGAAGATGAAGATATAGAAGTACAGTTTAACAATAAAAAGGGAAGTCTAGATGATATAAGAGAAGGAGATAAGGTTAAGATAAGGGTTAATGAAGATGAAGAAGTGGAATATATAAGGGTCTATAGATATTTAGGAGGAAAGGAATATGCAGGAGTAGTAGAGGAAATAGATGAAGATGAAATAGAGATAAAATCAAATGGAAAGAAAATGGAATTTGATATAGCAGAAGATGCAGATATAGAAGTACAGTTTAATAATAAAAAGGGAAGTTTAGAGCATATAAGAGAAGGAGATAAGGTTAAAGTAAGGGTTAATGAAGATGAAGAAGTAGAGTATATAAGGGTCTATAGAAGATTAGATTATGATGTATATGAAGGTCTTTTCTTAGAAACAGATGGGGATAAACTCTCTATTATCAGCATTAAAAAAACTATTGAATTTGAAGTAGATTCAGATGTAAAGGTTAAATTTAAAGATAAAGAGGGAGACGTAGATGATTTAATAGTTGGAGATGAAGTTAAAGTGATAACCTTAGAGGATGATGATGAAGTCCTATGGATTGAAGTAGACAGAAATTACAATGATGGTGCAATAACTGGAACATTAACAAGACTCTATAAAGACCAAAGACAAATAGCTATTAAGGAGCATAATAAAATAAAAATATATGACTATAGTAGTAACGTTAAAGTATTTGTAAATGATGATAAAGGTAGGTTGTCAGATTTAGAAGAGGGTGATAAAGTATACCTTGTTCTAGATGATGACAAAGTAAAAGAAATAAGGGCCTACAGAGTAATAATGGAAGACTAGTAAAGTTTAAAAGGGTACAGAAAAACCACTGGAAAAATTCGGTGGTTTTTTTTTATGTATTAAATAAATTATAATATATTTAAGCACCCTAAAACATTAAATAATTACGTATTCTATAGTGTAAAAGGTGGTGAGAAATTGGGCCCATTTTTAGAACTATTTAAAAGAAAAAAAGTTAATATAGAAGATAGATTGAAAAAAATCAAAAACGGAGATAGGGAGGAAAGGGAAAATTTAATTGAAGAGTACACACCTTTTATAATTAAAAGTATAACTAGAGTGACAAATAAATACATAGAAATAGAGAATAATGATGAATTTAGTATTGGCTTAGAGGCTTTTAATGAGGCTATTAATAAATATGAGTTTCAAAAAGGAAGCTTTATTAAGTATGCAGAAATGGTGATTAGAAGCAGAATAATAGATTTTCAGAGGAAAACAAGGTCATTAAGTAATTTGGTGTCCCTAGATAGAGATAGCCCAATGGAGGATAGGATTAAAGAAGGATTAAAGATTAATGACTTTACTGATAAATATGATATGAAGGAAGAAATATTAAGGTTAAAATCTCTCCTAAAGGGGTTTAATATAACATTTCAAGAATTGGTGGAAGACTCTCCAAAGCATATTGATACTAGATTAAACTCTATAAATATAGCAAAAAGTATCGTGGAAAATGATGATATAAAGGAAGAATTTTATAAGAAAAAGGTATTGCCAGCAAAAAAGATAATAGATAGAATAGGTGTAACTAAGAAGGTTTTAAAGGGAAATAGAAAGTTTATTATAGCCACAGTTTTAATATTAGATAATGATTTGGATTTACTGATAGGTTATATTTCCATGATAGAGGGGAGGGAAAAAAATAGTGTATAAGGGTTTGATAATGGAGATAAAAAACGATTGCCTAATAGTCCTTACAGAGGATGCTAATTACATAAAGCTAAAGAAAAAGGGCAATATCCATATCGGTAAAAAAATACTTTTCATAGAAGAGGACATAATAAGAGAGAGAAAAAAATCTCTCAAATCATTAGTAGCCATTGCAGCCGCTATTATTTTAATGATAACTACTATTATATCCCAGTTTAGCTCTATTGAAAGCTTTAAGACCTATGCTATAGTGAGCTTAGATATAAATCCAAGTTTAGAGTTCCAAATAGATAAAAAAGAAATCGTAAGGAAGGTAAGGCCCTTAAGTAAAGATGGGAAAGAACTTATAAATAATAATATGATTGGTATGAAGATTGAAGAGGCAATTATATTAAGTATAAAAATGGCTTTAGATAAGAAGTATATAAACAATATCTATAATTTAGTGTTGGTTTCAGAGGTAATAATAGAGGATGAACTTGAGAACCCTACAGTAATAGAGGATAAGATTTTAGAAAAAGTAGAGAAGGATAAGGATTTACAAGATATAAAACTACTATATTTAAATTCAAATAAGGAAGATTTAGAAAAAGCTAGGGAAAATCAAGTTTCTGTTGGGAAATACAGGGCATATGAAATTCTTTCAGACAAAAATCCAAATATAAAAATTGAGGATATAAGTGATAAAAAGATAGGTGAAATAGTTGAAGAAAATAAAGAGCTAGCTGGAAATAAAAAGGAAAGGGTTAAGAAAAAAAAGGAAGTTCTTTCAGATAAAAATCCAAATATGAAAATTGATGATACAAGTGATAAAAAGACAGGTGAAATAGTTAAAGAAAATAAAGAGCTAGCTGAAAATAAAAAGGAAAGGATTAAGAAAAAAAAGGAAAAAAGAAAAAAGGAAAGGCTAAAAAAGAAGAAAAATAAAAAAGACGAAGTAAAAAGGGAGAGAAATAGAAAAGAGGAAATAAGGAAGAGTAATAAGAGAAAACATAAACTTAATAAAAGGGACAATGAATGCAAGAGGAATAATAGGAACCAGGAAAAAATCAAAAAAAGGAATAAAAAGAGAAATAAAGATAAAAGGGAAAATCTTAAAAACAATAAAAGTAAAAAAGAAAACATGAAGGAAAAGAAAGACAATGAAGAGAGAAAAGAGAAGGTAAGGGAGAAGAAAGATAATAAGGACAGCCGAGAGTAATAGGAAGCCGGATAATTACATTTTCGTTAATTATCCGGCTTTTAGTATGAATAGAATCGGAAGTAGCTATAGCAACCTTCTATGTTCTCAATTTTTCCAAATTATAAACTTGGTCTAAATCCTTAAAACATTATGGAAGGTTTAAGTAGTATGAGTTTTATACTTAAGCTAGGCATTTAATATTTGCCGTTGCAGGGAGCTACCGGATTCCTATTCTAGCAGTAGAGACAATTTTAAATTCTTTTTACTAAGAGTATATGAAACAATAAAAAATATGTTACATATAACTGAAATTATTCTAAAGGAAACCTCAGTGCCTGCTTTCGTTTATTAAGTTTCTTAGTCACACATCTATAGTAGCAATTTGAAGTTTGAGGTTTGGGTAGCTATTAATTTTCTAAGTTATAGTAATTATAAAAATTCTTCACTTAATTTAAATGAGAGGAATATTATGAATTAGCTATTATATATAGGGGGAAAACCATTTATGAGAAGGATAAATCAGAAAATTGACAGGACGCTAGATTTAGTTTTGAAACTCCCCGAAGAAAGAAAACAAAGAAGTAGATGTTTAAAAACAGGCTTTCAAACCCTAACCGATACTTGGGAAGTAGTAGTAAAGTATTCGGGGAAAGACATAAAAAAAATAGCTAAAGAGTTAAATGCAAACATAGAAATCCTTAGTGGAAAGTTTGCTATATTGACTATAGAGGAAGAAAAGATATATCTATTATCCCAATATGATGAAGTAGAATATATTGAAAAACCTAGAAGACTTATTAGTTCAATTAATACCAGAAGAAAGTATAATTTAGATGGATTGCAAACACATTTTATAGAGGAATTAAAGGGAGAGGGAGTAATCATTGGGATAATTGATTCAGGGATAGACTACAATCATCCTAATTTTATAAATGAGGATGGAACGACGAGGATAATAAGCATATGGGACCAATCGGTAGCAGAAGGAGAACCACCTAGGGCCTTTAAAAAGGGTACGGAATGGACTAGAAAGGATATTAATCAGGCTTTAAAAAACTTAGAAAAAAACAAAGGTTTATCGGTGGTACAGCATGTGGACGCATTAGGACATGGAACCTGTATAGCAGAAATAGCTGCCAGCAACGGAAGGGCAAATGGAGGAAAGTATTTAGGATTGGCTCCCGAAGCGGAACTTATAATTGTCAAGCTTGGCTCAAGGGAAGGAGAGGTCTTTTCAAAAACTACAGACTTTATGAGAGCAATGAGGTATTTGGTAGATAAAGCTAAGAAGCTTAATAGACCTATCGTTATAAATGGTAACTATGAAATAAATGAGGGTGCCCGTGATGGTAACTCTTTATTTGAGAACTTTATGGATGAAATCTTAGATGAGTGGAAAATCACAGGGGTTGCAGCCGCAGGTAAGGGAAGAAATAAAGGACATCATTTTAGAGGAAAGGTAGAAGGGGAGGAAGAGATTGAAGTTAAATTAGAAGTAGGAAAAGAAGAAAGGTTAATTACACTAGAGATATGGAAAAACTTTTATGATATATTACATTTTGAGTTAATATCTCCCCATGGATATACTACGGGAAGGATGAAAAGTGATGAGGAACTGTATAAAATAAATTTAGATAATTTAGAATGCTATGTATGCTTTAATGAACCAAATCAATATGATAAGGGTCAGCGGGGCTATATCTTGATTTTACCTAAGAAAGATAGCATTAAAGAAGGAGTATGGAAACTAAAAATTTATGGTAAAAATATAGTAGATGGCAGTTTAGATATTTGGCTTCCAACAAAGGAAATAGCCGACTTAGAAACTAAGTTTTTAAAGGAAGATTTAAATAAAGCCATAAAAATTCCAGATGCAGCATCAAAGATAATTACAGTAGGAAGCTATGCTCCATTGACAAACAATGTTTGTGATTTTTCAGGTAAAGAAAGCTTAAAAGAAGTCGATTCAATTATGAAGCCGGAAATAGTTACCCCCTATGGGAACATAATTAATCCTATTAATAAAATAGATAATAAAAGTTTAATTGATCCTGGAATATCAACGGCTTACGTGACAGGAGCTGCCGCACTTTTAATGCAATGGGGGATAGTAAAGGGAAATGATTCAGAGCTGTATGGAGATAAGGTCAAAAAATATCTTGCTGAAGGAGCAATGAGAAAGGATAAAAACCTATCATTTCCAAATACTAGATGGGGATTCAGTAATTTATGGCTAGAAAATAGTCTAGAGATGGTCTAGTTTTTCGGATTAAAAGGCTATGGTAATTTTGATGAATATAGGTTAAAAAATATCTTAAATATATTGTAAAAAAGGCCAGTTGATTAAGATTGAAAACTACTTTTAAAACGGTTCTCCACCTTAATAAGCTGGCCTCTATAGATATGCGATTGTAAAGATAAACTTACTCAAGCAACCACTGAGAATCCTTTTAGCTCATGCTATAAACCTGTTTTAAATATAATAATTAGAGGTTAAACAGGTTCATAAAAATCGCTGGGAAGGAAACCGCAGAGTCTACTTTCGTCTATTTACTTTTATTGGCGTATATCTATAGTATTTCTATGATTTATGATAATGAATCTACAATCAAATTTTAAATGATATAATAGATACATGGAGTTTTAAATTGGCCTATAGACTAAAAATCCCAATGGAGGATGGTTGTTATGAAGAGAATTGATGAAAGAGATACAATGTTTGCTAGGATGGGCTATAAAAAGGATTCAGAGCAATATAAAGATTATTATAAAAGAAATCCCCATAAAAAACAAATAGATGATGATCTTAGGGCTTTACCTAACATATGTGGAGAAGGAACTGCTACCTTCCATCCCCTTCATTCCCCCTTTGCCGATGCGGGATTTAGATTTTTATCGGATATAAAGAAGTATGTTGAGGGGGAAGTAAATGATAATAAGGTAGAAGCTCCAGCTCAAGAAATGACAAAGAAAATAAAAAAGCTTTCAAAGTATTTAGGAGCAAAGCTTGTAGGTATAGCAAAGATGAAGGAATATCATTTTTATAGCCATAGGGGAAGAAATCCAGAATCCTATGGAGAGAAGGTGAATGAGTTTCATAAATATGGGATAGTCTTTGCCGTAGAAATGGACAGGCATATGATAAACAGAGCACCCCAATGTGAAGAGGTAATTGCTGTTACAAAGGGATATGTAGATGCGGCAATAATAGGGATGTGGATTAGTTACTATATTAGGGAATTAGGATATCGGGCAAGAAATCATATGGATGGGAACTATCTAGTAATTGCTCCCTTAGTTGCACAGGAGGCGGGACTTGGGGAAATAGGAAGAAATGGAATACTTATCACCAAGGAATATGGTCAAAGAATTAGGCTCGGGGTAGTTACCACCGATATTCCCTTAATTGTCGATCAGAGAGAGGATTTTGGAATTAAGGAGTTTTGTAAGATATGTAATAAATGTTCTAAGACCTGTCCAGGAAAAGCTATACCCCATGGGGATATGGAGCTTATCGATGGAGTAATGAGATGGAAGATAAATCAAGAGCAGTGTTATGGAGTATGGAGAAGGATAGGAACCGATTGCGGAGTATGCCTATCTACATGTCCATTTAGTCAAGAAGTATCTCTAGATTTAATTGATAAGATGAAAAACTCAGAGGAGAGTATGAAAAGAATTTTGAAAGAATACGAGGAAAAACATGGTATACGTCCATATATTAGAGAACCCCTAGACCTATTAAAATAATTTGAGAACAAAATGTAATTAAAACTTCAATTGTCAACCTTGAATGTTAACTAAACAAACAATCAAGGTTGACAATTGATTTTTTCTAGGGTACTATATATATAGATTTTAATTTATGAGAATGTCTATAAAGCTGTACATGCATCTTTATTTGAAAGGAGAAAATTCATGAAGCTTAAAACTCGTGATATGATTTTAGCAGCATTATTTGCAGCGTTAACAGCTGTAGGTGCATATCTAGTAATACCAACACAACCAGTACCAATCACTTTGCAAATTTTATTTTGTATGTATTCTGGAGTTTTATTAGGCTCTAAACTTGGGTTAATGTCACAAATAATATACTTTTTAATGGGTATAATTGGACTGCCTGTATTTGCCAATGGAGCATCGGGCTTTGGATATGTTTTCCAACCTACCTTTGGATATTTAATTGGATTTATAATATGTGGATATATAACTGGTAAAATCAGTGAAAGGATACAGGATGTACGAGGAATTAAAGGCTTTATATATCTGTTGATTGCAGTTATTTCTGGTTTAACAGTAGTATATGCCGTTGGTATACCCTATCTTTATATGATATTTAATGTATATAAGGGAAATGCAATTACTCTAAATACAGCCCTTAAATGGGGCTTCTATCCCTTTATAGCTCAAGACCTAGTAAAGTGCATTGTAGTAGCTTTAACTGCTGTTAAAGTATTACCTGCATTGAGAAGAGCGGGATATGTTTCTTCTTCTAAGGGTGAAATGATACTATGACTTTTACAAAGGGGAGATAGGCTCCATGGATGTTAAAAAACTTATTTTAGAGGTTACGGAAAGAATATTAAAGGGTGGTAAAATTACCTATGGAGAAGCCGTGGAATTTATAAATATTGAAGAGGGGGATACAGAAACCCTCCAAGAATTATTTAATGGTGGAAATAGAATAAGGGCAAGCTTTGTTGGTAAAAGGGCTGATCTTTGTACAATAATGAACACTAGGTCTGGAAGATGTTTAGAGGACTGTAAATTCTGTGCCCAATCTGCCCATTACAAAACAAATATAGAGGAGTATGGGCTTTTAAACTATGATGAGATTTTGAAAAAGGCAAAGGAGATGGAAGCAGCCGGTGTCCATAGATTTTCCCTTGTAACTAGCGGTAGGGGAATTAAGGGTAAAGATTTTGACAATATAGTGGAAATTTATAAAAGACTTAGGGAGGATACGAACCTGAAACTCTGTGCTTCCCATGGAATTATTGATTTGGACCAGGCTTTAAGGCTAAAGGAAGCTGGAGTTAGTATGTATCACCATAATGTAGAAACATCGAAGGATTATTATGGTGAAATCTGTACAACCCATACCTATGAAGATAGAATAGGAACTATAAAAAATATAATGTATTCGGGTCTTGAGCTTTGTTGTGGTGGTATCATTGGCATGGGTGAGGATAGAGAGGAAAGGATTAAGATGGCATTTGAAATCCGAGACCTTGGAGTAAAATCTATACCTCTAAATATACTTAATCCCGTTAAAGGAACTCCACTAGAAGATAGGGAAGTACTATCTCCAAATGAGATATTAAAAACTATGGCTTTATACAGATATATCATACCCGATTCCTATATAAGATATGCTGGGGGCAGGATGGCCCTAAAGGAGATGCAAAATGTAGGATTTGGAGCTGGTGTAAATGCTGCCTTAGTTGGAAACTACTTGACTACAGTGGGAAATAATATAAAGCAGGATAAAGAAATGATAATATGTAGGGGCTTTGAAATATAGATATAGGATAACTATTCATTATTTACAATATACCCACCTCTGGTTAGGTGGGATTTTCCTTTTTTTATCTATAAATAAACAACATTAAAGATTAATAAATTTGAAAAAAAAATGTAGAAGAATTCATTGTTTTCTTTCAAATTTATCTTAAGTTTTAGTGTTTTTTATCTATATAGATGTGTGATTGAAAATATTAACGTACTCAATCAGTCACTGAGAATCCTTTAGGCTCATGCTATAAATCTGTTTTATAGATAGATAGTAGAAGGTAAAACAGATTTATAAAAGAGTCTCTGATGAAGATTTATAAAGAAGACTCTTTTGAAACACATATACGAAAATTATAAATACATCTATATATTCAAAAGG
>JAKSBP010000301.1 GCA_022361035.1 Clostridia bacterium | reverse complement strand
ATCGGCTATATCTTCCTTCCAAATTACTGGGAACTCTTCTTCTACTGCCATAGTAGTCAAATCATTACTGCTTAAATCTAATTTATATCTAACAAAATAGTAAATATCATTGGTATTATCCCAATTCATTCCGTAAAATATTATATGGTCCGGCTCATTTAAGGGATCAACCACCTGTCCCTCCGTAAATTTAATCAATCCCTGAAATTCTCCTGCCCTCCCCTGGACTGTAATACCTTCCCAAGTAAAGGTATCCTTATTAAATCTTCCCAGCCAATTTTGATGATTGTTTACTTGACCCGCAATGTAAATATGGGTATCCGTTTCGTATATTTTAGAAGATAATGTGTGAAAACCAAAGCTCCTAACATATCCTAGGGTATTCAGATGCTTGTCAATAGTAAAGATACCAGAATAGGTTCGAGTATCACTATAACGGATATACCACCAACTACAGGAAAAAAATATATATCTATCATTTTGACCCAGGATTTCTATAGGAATTGCCTTCTCATGATACTGACCAACAAGACTTGCAGTAGCCTTAAAATCCCTTGCCAACAGCTCTGCAGTATCATCGGTCTCCCTAATCTTTTTGAATCCAATATCATTATTTCTATTAAATAGAATATAAGTTATTGAAGGGTCCTGATTATCCCTTACAATCATATTCTTTGGCATATTTCCTATATGGTTAAAAGTGTCGGTTATAAAGGCTCTCTTCGATAGGAAAGCCCGAGCATGATAGGCTTCAATAGGAAACACCTTCAAGGGAACCGGTGAAAGGGTATCCTTTCTATAGTAGTGTCCATCTAGTATATAGCCCTTTACAGTTTCCCCTATTCTCGTGACATAGTTACTTATACCAAATCTCTCTAATACTCTTGCCATATGGGTTATTCCTCCTTGCTGTAGCTTTATCCTCTAAGCTCTATTTTAAGGCAACGTTGACCTGAAGAATTCCTGGACCCTTGATGGTTACAGGTATAATCAGGTTCTCCGTTTCATTAGTAGTTTTAACAATTCTCTTAAGGCCATTTTCAGTGAATTCAACATCTCCTATCAGACTTAACTCCACCTGGGTTGCCAGTCTATTGCCAAGATAATTTTCAGCCCTTACAAAGATCGAAGAATTGATTTCCTCTCCCATAAAATTGTACTCATCATGTAGAAAATCGGCTTCTATTTTGATTGGCAATGTATTGGCAAATAAGTCGACTTCCCCGTTTCTATACTGCAGCCAAATATTGTTACCCATATCAGCCCCCACAGTCATACAGGGTATATCCCTTGAGTTAGTTTTATCGAACCTCCTATGAATAGGACTCCAATTAAAGAAAACTACTCCCCTTTCATCGGCTAAAAGCAGTACCTTGTTGTGATATAGGGGCATAAAGCCTCTAAAAAGCCTTGGATAAAAGGATTTATAGTCAACTAGTGTCATTGTATCCAAGGCATCCATTCTAAAGGTATACAAACCACAACTCCCAGCACTTCCATGGGTAGACTGCAAACCATAGTCAAATATGATTAAGTTTAAATACCTCTCACCATTGCTGTCTAAGAAAAAGCTTTCATAGGCTGTATAGGTATTTCCGTTCATCTTGATTACTTGGTCTTTAGGGTTAGTCGGTGATAAAATCTCCAAATCCAAGGTGACATCACTGGCATTTACAACATCAGTATCAAAATCTATTTCATATCTTCTATACATAAGGGTATTTGTAGCGCTGATAGATACACTATCTCTGGTAATATAGATGGAATTATTTTCATCGATATCCGTTGGCATAGCTAAGTTATGCCAGCCAGCCATATTATCGGTAAGGATGACCGTATTTTTTCCATCTATCTTGCCGACCTTAACTATTCTAAAGCTATTTCCGTCATAGGTTTGAGAAATGTAAAGGCTGCTGTCGGTCTCCTTGATTAATTTTAACCTCGACCTGCCGTAGCTTAAAGTAAAGTCCACATTCAATGTATCCTTATTGATACCGTAGACATAGGCCCAGTGGTTTTCATAGCTTCTATGCATCTTTATCCAGATTCTTTGACTGTCCTGGGC
This sequence comes from Clostridia bacterium, assembly GCA_022361035.1. Taxonomy (GTDB): domain Bacteria; phylum Bacillota; class Clostridia; order Peptostreptococcales; family Caminicellaceae; genus JAKSBP01. The sequence continues at coordinate 5,219 of JAKSBP010000301.1, read as the reverse complement.
CATAACCTCGAAAACGTCATCATAGACAGCCGTACTGCCTATATCCTTGCTCCCAACTATCTCCATACCCTTAGATAACCTTTTAATCTTCTGCATGCCAAGATTACTATAGTTACTTATATAGAAAACATAGGTAATTGATGGGTCCTCATTATCTATGGCTAGGGTCTGCATTGAAGTATTGGGCTGCCAATTAGTATCTAAACGCATGGTTTTATATAACAATATCTCATTGTGACCGCTGGATTGAGTTGCTACAAACTCCAAGGGTCTTGGTGCAAGGGTGTTCTTGTCGTAGACATGACCATTGATAACATACTCATTGGCCAGCTCTACTACTTTAGAAACGGCCCTGTCTATACCGTTTCTTCCAAGAATTTTAGCCATATCTAGCCCTCCTTATTAGAATTCATTAAAAAGCCCCCACATAAAAGTTGGCATCAAAGGTTCCCTTAACAAAAACTGTAAGGTTAGGGCTAATACCCAATAAATATTTTTGAACATCCTGGGGTAGGATTTCCACATCTAACACTTTAATGCCATTATCCATTACAATTAAATTTAAAGTATTATCCCTATCTGTCTCCTCGTCAACAGATGGATATAAATTTTTAATTGTAATTTCTGAGTTTACAATAGTTGTATATCCCATTGTATTATAGATATTTCTCATATCGATTAGCTGTTTCAAATTTGGATAGGAAGTATTTGACCAATGGTCCTCATAGTGGAATGCTTCAACTTTAGTCATTAATTTTTTCCCTCTATAGGTCAAATCCCCCTCTTGGTCGGCTTCTAGATTATTTAATAGACTTAAATTCCTATGGCTGTGTTCATAGGATTTAGAAGCATAAATGCTGTCGGACTGTACCTTAGTATAGACATTGTCCTTTGAAATAAAGTCTTTAACTATATCTTCAATCTTTTTAGAGCTGTAGGTCTTATCTTCCCTAACGTGGATATCGTCTATAAAGTCGGAAGCAGTAATTGGGGGCTTTGTCACTTCGTTTAAGTGTTCGCTTGATGTACCCTGGGAGCAGTTGATAACTGCCCTAAAGCTTATGGGTGCCTCCCACAGTACTACAATCTCATCCTTGCTTAATATCTTATATTCTATGTCCTTTTTAATATCGTTTATATCGTAAAACATTGCTATGATATTTAAACTATCTAGGCTGTGATGGATAATATACTCATACTTTCCAGAGGTAGTTGAGGTACTGTCTATCCATCCTGGGTCATCTTCGGTCACATTTATATTAAAATTTTCACTTAATAATGCCAATTCATCAATAGATTTTAGCTTATATGACAATGAATCGGCATTAGATACCAAAATTTTGTCGGTGTGAAAACTCGTTGGCATATCTAAAATATCCGTTGAAAAGATTTTAGCAGTTAATAGCAGCTCTCTATCCTGCTGAGTAGTCCCTATTAGATTGGCAAACTTAAGTCCATGTACGTGATTAAACTCAGTTCCATCTTTGTCGGTTATTTTATCAATGTATCTGTTAATATCAATATCCCTTTTAAAGATTATTCCACTGCCCCACTCATCAACGGCTAAAAATGAGTCTTTAATTAATGAACTAGGAACGTTATGTAAATCTTCAAATTTAATATTGGCTATGGTATTTTCCATAGTATCAGTTGATACCAATTTATTTGAGCTTGAGGCATCATTGGGTATCTTCGAATCCATACTATTTAGTTGATTTTTAATATTGTTTTGACTATCAATAATAGATTGTAGCTGTAATAGGTTATTCTTGTCGGCATTGGATACGAATTGGTTGCTTGTAGTTTCCCTTAGGTCATCGGTTGTAAAGGAGCTTAAATTATCTAGGGTAATGAGTTTCCAAACTGCATGACCCGTTTTATTATCGGAGCAAACATATCCCGCCTTTGTGGTAGAATTAATCCAAATATCTCCAACTAGATAACCCTTATCGATGTCTTCCGTTACCTGGGGATTAGTGGTTTTTTCATAAACTGATATATTCTGGGTGTCGCCCATTGATAATTGCTCCCATGTATAATCCCTTGAGTTCCACACGTAGAGTCCATAGTTATTCTCTGGGTCTATTGTAACGGCAATATCCCCATTCCTATTCATGGAAACAGAGGTTGGTAAGCTGCCATAGTCTGGATAAATGCCCCTAAATCTAATGTCTTCAATTTTAGTAGATAAATTTGTAAGCTCCCTTGTTAATCCCGTAATTGCAGACATGGGATGGGCATTTGCCATGCTTCTATTTAATAGCTTATTGTGCTCAAGGGTACTTCCTCCCCCTGAACCTCCACCAACTGCAACATAGTCGTAACCGTCAAAGGTATATAGCCTATTATCATTTGTAATGTAAATCTTTCCCCTTATTGCTGGATTCTTAGCTTTTAAATCTGCTAAATCTAAGTAGTTGGAAAGTACATTGGTGAATTCCGTAAGAGGTTGATTGTAGCCATTACCTTTAAATAATCTGCCTATATCCTCACAAAATAAAAGGACATTAGCCTCGGCCCATGGAGGCAATTCTTCTATATTTCCCTTTTTAAATACTACCCTTTCTCCCGGTGCACTCACCTATTTTCACCTTCTTTCTCTTTTCCACATTAAGATGAGGAATTTCTACGTTATTTGAAATTTATTCTGACAATTTCTCAAATGTAATCACGTCCATTGACTATTATTTCAGATTTAAGCTTCCCATTAGATATTGAATAGGACAGATTTAGAAAAGCAAAGTGGAGCTGCGATTCTCCACTCTACTTTTTTATTTTTTTGTTTTATTCTTCATCCTTAATATATTCTATATATACCTCATCCCCTGTTGCCTGATCCTTTACTGCATATAGGTCAACTGTTATTTCAAGTACAGTTGTATCGGTAGCATTCATAGTAAGAGTATACTGGGGTCTAATCCTACCCTTGTGGGCAACTAGATTGTAAACCTCATCTTCTTCTGTATATTGGTTTCTAAATAAAGTGTCTCCATAGATTGAAATAGTTTTCGGAAACTTCTCTGGATTGATTTGCAAATTCATCACAGAATTAGTTGTGGTAGTATGATAGTATACAACAACTTCACTTCCCTCTGGATTTGAGTCAGGATTCAAGATTAGCTTAGGTGCAGAATGGGAAGTATCTAATTCATACTCATGGTCTCCTACAGTTCCCGGGGTAGCAGTTGCAGTCAATCTCGTTTTTAAGTCCCTACTTCCCTCTAGTGTGTAGATATAAAGGGAATTGTTTATAGGAGCCTTCCCTAATTCAACATAGGTGCTTCCTGTAGTTCCATCCTCCTGTACTAAAAGGACTTCTCTTTTGAAAATATCCTTGATTGTATCCTCCATATCATCACCGGATATCATTGCTAACATTTTAAGGTCAACCAGTGGTAATGTAATGTTAAGGGCAGTAGTTTTACTGTGATCGAAGCTTAAAAGCTTCTTGTTACCCCTACCACCTGAAATATCAACCCTTTCTCCAGCATTTTCTATACCCGTTACTTGGGCATAATCAACGGAAAGTAATGGTTCCCTTAAAAGTGGATTTGGATCGTACTTCGCAATTGTAAAATTCATAACTTCCTTAATACCATATTGTGCCATAGTTTGACTCCCCCTTAATTAATTATTATGTTAAAGTCCAATGTTTATCTAAGCTCAATTTCTTAGGATCAACACCGACTAAATACATATCAAAGCTGCTTTTGTAGTTTTCCCTCTTTATAAATCTTTCGTATTGGTCATATAGTTGAAATATAGTCATATCCAATACGGTACTTAAGTTCTTTGTAAAGACACCCATAACAGAAATCAGGTTCGATAACGTTATACTATTTTCTCCCCTGGCTGGTGAAATAAGCTTTCTGCCCATATCCCGTTTTTTACTTAATAGCTGAGCCTTTTTACTGGTTTTGATATTAGTTTTGACTCTATCCCTAATGTTGTTTTGAAGCTTCAATATCTTAACTATTTCATTAAAATTTTCTCTATGGATAAATCTTTCTTCTTCTATTTTACCTACATGAAAAATAAAATAGTCTTCTATAAAGGCCACTTCCTCTTTGAAAAATATCGATAGGCCTTCCTCTATATTCTTTCTAAAATTCCTATCATAATGGCTGTTCCCCGCCAATATGTCGAAGGAGTTAATCTTATCTAGGTTAATATCTTCCCTCTCTTCTAAAACTTCTTTATCCAGTGTTAGTAAGCTAAGGTATTGATTATATTTGTCTTCACCGATTTCCCCTATCTCCCTTAAAGTGAGTGGATGTATTCTGCCAATATTTTTGACCTTTATGGAAGCACCACTCAGTAGACTTAATCTTAAATTCTTATCCATTGACATTCCGCCTATAAGTTAGTTACTGTAATTATAGTCAAGGAAATTTCTTAGACAATTACCACCCTCTTAGCTCTATGGTAGATGCCTAAATATGGATTTCTTGACTTTGATATTCCCCTATTGATATCGGGTCAAATGGCAATCACCTCCTTTTTATGTCGTTATAATTATTTTTTTATTTTGTATGTAGTTAATTTTTTCATCGAAATAATACCTTTCTCCATCTTGCTCAAGAACAAGTATTTTCTCCATTTCACAAGAATTATCCCTACCTACTCTATATTGTTTAACTGACTTATCTATCATTAGCTTCTCTCCATTAAACTTAAATACATTTTCTGTGTCTACTAAGCACCACTCTGCTTTGTAAGGTCTTTCTCCATCAATCAATCTATCTATTTTGTAATGGTAATTTGAATCTAGATTTCTCCATTGACCCCTTATCCAATCGTACCATGAACCCTCGTTTTTATGGTTATTAAAGGAAAATAGGTTGTTTATTTTATAAGTATTTGAACTCTTCCATCTCTTTGGGGTCTGAGCAAGATATTTTCTATGTTTCTCTTTCTTCATATTTGCTATTTCCCAATTGTGTTTACGCCCTTCCCCTTCTTTATGATTTCCTTCATACCAAGGGCTTGTCATCCCATCTAATGTAATAATTTCTTTTTGCTCAATGGCTTTCTGCCTATCCCTCGTAAATATTTTTTCCTCTTCTAATCCACCTAAATAGTAAGATGATAATATGTCTAGGATTTTAGCTTCTTTATCTACTATTTTATCCTTAGCTGTTTTATAGAAGTTTTTATTGGACCATGTCCCTTTAATATGCTCTTCAAGGGTTATATCTTTATCTCCAACTAAAATACCT
>JAKSBP010000303.1 GCA_022361035.1 Clostridia bacterium | reverse complement strand
AATAGCTGGACTTACAGAATTAATTGAACAAGCAAATCAAAGTGGAATAGCATTGGAAGAGTCATCAAAGGGTATCCTAGATACAGCTTGTCAAGGAAATGAACAAATGGAGATTTCCATAGAAAAAATGAATGAAATTAACCATATTTTCAAGGATTCTGTAACAAAAGTAAGGCAATTAGAGAAAAACTCAGAAAATATATCTAAACTAGTTCAAGTAATTAACGCTATTTCTGAACAAACAAACCTACTAGCCTTAAACGCTGCCATTGAAGCTGCAAGGGCTGGTGAAGCTGGAAGAGGCTTTGCAGTAGTGGCAGAAGAAATAAGAAAGCTAGCTGAGCAGGTTGGAGATTCAGTTAGTGAAATTACAAATATTGTGGTGAGTATTCAAAATGAATCTAGGTTAATGGTGGAATCATTAGATAAAGGATATCGTGAAGTAGAAGAAGGTACTAATCAAATCAAAACTACAGGGCAGTCCTTTAAAGAAATTAATGATGAAGTAAAACAAATGGTTAATAAAATAAAACATATATCGGAAAATCTAAGTAGTATAACCAACAGCAGCAAATCTGTCAATACGGCAAGTGAGCAGATAGCCACTATATCGGAAGAAAATTCTGCCGGAATTCAGCAAACCGTTGCTTCTGTAGAGCAGCAAAACAGTTCTATGGAAGTAATAAGTGAAAACGCAAACTCCCTATCAGACTTAGCATACAGGCTAAATAAAATAGTTAGTCAATTCAAATTGTAGTCAATTTACATAAGAGACCGTGGAGAAATAAAAGTCAAAACCTATATGAGGTAAAAAGATGATTAGTACAACCTTGCAAGATAAAAGGTCGTTAATCATCTTTTTTAGTAGGTATTCAATAATAATATAGGGTAGGGTCAGGCTAGAACACATAATTTAAAATAACTATTCATTGTTCCATACCTCTAAAACTAAATGACTTGAAATACTTAAGAACTTCCTAAACTCAACTTAATTAATTGATTTATATTTTAGTACTTCTTTAATAAATTTATTCCTTAACTCTAGTTTTTCACCTTTAACATATTTGCCTTTAGTATCCTCAATACTTATTTTACATTTATCTTCAAACAACTCCCCTATCTCTTCTACCTCTTTTTTATCAAATACCATTTTCTATTTGCAAATATATTTTATTACTTTTCTTTTTTTATATGATTTTTTATGTCTTCTAGCCTGATTTCAATCATCCTCTGATATCTCTATTTTTACATATTTATAAGACAATTAGACATTATGAACATTAAAATTATGAAGAATTATGAAGTTTATTTTTATGATATTGATTTGTGATAGGCTATCTGTTATATTTAGTAATGACTAGTTTGAAATGATAATTATTATCATTTATTATCAATAGGCCTAGCTACTAAATATAATTTAGAGGAGGAGAAGTATGCAAAGAAATATTAAAAAAATATTATCTATTTTATTCGTTTTCATAATGATTACAGCCGTATTGGCTAGCTGTTCCAAACCAGAGCAAACCAACACTAATACTAATTTAAATTCAGAATCAAATCAAGCCGACACTAATTCTGATTCACAGCAAAAATCACCGGAGATAAAGGATGAATTAATAATTTGTATGGGAACAAGGCCGCCAGGAGAATTTGACCCAAGAAAAAGATGGGGACTATACAGTCAATCTCAAATTCTTCATGATACATTACTTACAAGAAATTCTGATCTTGAGGTTATAGGAGATTTTGCAGAATCCTATAAAGTAAGTGATGATGCTCTTATATGGACTTTCCATTTAAGAGATGATTATAAGTTTTCTAATGGAGAACCTGTTACAGCTGAGGATGTAAAGTTCTCTTATGAAATGTTAAAGGAAGATGGGAAACATTGGGATTTAACATTTTTAGATAAGATTGAAGTTAAAGACCCACAGACAATACTTTTTTATTTAACTGAACCAAGATCTACTTTTGTTGCACAATTAACAGAGATTGTTATTTTACCTAAAAACCACTATGATGACAATTACTCTGAAAATCCTATTGGTTCAGGTCCATACAAGCTAGTACAATGGGATAAGGGTCAACAAGCTATATTTGAAGTAAATCCTTATTACGCAGGTAAAAAGCCTCATTTTAAAAAGTTCACATTGTTGTTTTTAGATGAAAATGCTGCTCTTGCTGCAGCTAAAAATGGTACTGTAGATATGATCTATGTGTTACCTGAATTTGCAGATGAAAAAATACCTGGTTGGAAGCTAGGTTCTTATGAGAGTAATGATGTTCGAGGAGTTTCTCTTCCAACACAAAAAAGTGGCTATGGAACTACACCGGACGGATATGATATCGGTAACGATGTTACATCTGATATAGCTATTAGAAAGGCTCTATATATTGGGCTAGATAGGCAAGCTATTATGGATACAGTTCTTAATGGTCATGGAAAAAAAGCCTATTCTTTAGTGGATAAGATGCCGTGGTGGAATGAAGAAACTGCTATTGAAGATAATCAGGTGGAAAAAGCCATTAATATACTTGAAGAAGCTGGTTGGAAGGACAGTGATGGAGATGGTATAAGAGAAAAAAATGGTTTAAAGGCAGAATTTAACCTTTATCATGCATCAGCAGACATCATCCGAACAAATACTTCCATTGTCGTATCAGAGCAAGCCAAAGAACTTGGAATAAATATCAATTTGATAGGAAGCAATTGGGATGAAATAAAGACAAAGATGCATTCAAATGCTGTACTATTTGCAGGGGGTAGACATCATCCTCACCAATACTATTATATGCACCATCCTGAGTCAGCAGGTATTGCATATGCTAACATTGTATACATGGATAACCCAACAGTAACAGAGTATTTAAATAAAGCTATGTATGCTTCGACTCAAGAGGAAGCAAATAATTATTGGAAACTTTCTCAATGGGATGGCAAGACAGGTTCAAGTGGCTTAGGCGATGCTCCCTTTGTATGGCTTTTTAGACTGGATCATCTTTATGCAGGAGATGCAAGAATCAATGTTGGAAACCAGCCTATACATACCCATGGCCATGAATGGTCACTACTGGCTAACGTTGGTGAATGGACTTGGGATGCAGATGCTTTAAATAAATAAAATTTTTAGTAACACAATGTACGCCCAGTAAAACCTGTACATTGTGTTACTTTTGAAAGGATGTTATGGGGTGAAGGGTATTCAGTATTTTACACGTAAATTTATACGAGGGGTCACTTTATTAATCGGTTTATCTATCTTAACATTTGTTATGATGCAATGTTCTCCCATTGATCCTATCAGTGCTTATGTAGGTGGTGATACATCTCTTACACCAGAACAACGTCAAGCAATAGAAGCCTATTGGGGTCTGGACCGTCCGCCTAGTGAACAATACATGACATGGTTAGTCAATTTATTAAAAGGTGATTTTGGAACCTCTAAAGTACACGGGAAACCAGTAATAGCTATCATAAAGGAAAAGGCATTGGCGTCAGCTACATTAATGGGAATATCATGGTTGCTCTCAGGTCTAATAGGTTTTATTCTGGGTGTGATTGGGGCTGTTCAAAAGGGAAAACTGATAGATCGGTTTATAAAATGGATTGCTTATGTGCAAGCATCTATACCTACCTTTTGGCTTGGATTAGTTCTTTTGATTATTTTTTCAGTGTGGTTAAGATGGTTTCCAATAGGTATTTCTGTTCCTATAGGTGTTGCGAGGGAAAATGTAACTTTACTGGATAGAATTCGTCATTTGATCTTGCCAGCCACGACATTAAGCATTCTTGGCATTGGTAGTGTAATCTTGCATACAAGAGAAAAAATGATCGATGTACTTAATAGTGAGTATGTTATTTTTGCTAAAGCAAGAGGAGAAACTATGTGGCAAATAATAAAAAATCATGGTTTGCGTAATGTTGCACTTCCGGCTATT
>JAKSBP010000282.1 GCA_022361035.1 Clostridia bacterium | reverse complement strand
TCCTCTATTGATGGACAATATCTAGGGCCCGTTCCCTCTATCTCTCCACTATACATAGCAGATCTATGTAGGTTTTTATGTATGATTTTATGGGTCTCATCATTTGTATATGTAAGCCAACAGGAAATCTGATCCCTTTCCAGTTCATCATTCATAAATGAAAAGGGTACAATTTCTTCATCCCCCGGCTGTTCTTCCATTTCAGTAAAGTTAAGGGTTTTCATATCTATTCTCGCAGGAGTACCGGTTTTAAATCTTACAGGCTCTATACCAAGCTTTTTAAGGCTTCCAGTAAGCTCTAAGGATGGCGCCAATCCATTTGGCCCACTTTGAAAGCTTGATTGTCCTATAAAAATCTTACCCCCTAAGTATGTGCCAGTTGCTAATATTATTCCCTTACTATAGTATATAGACCCAGACCTCAAAACCACACCCTTTACTTTATTATCCTCAGCAATTATTTCAACAACTTCACCCTGTTTTACGTCTAAATTAGGTTCATTTTCTAAGGTTTTCTTCATCTCAATGTGATATAGATGTTTATCAGCCTGTGCCCTTAAGGAATGTACAGCCGGACCCTTAGCCCTATTTAGCATCCTGCTCTGAATAAATGCCTTGTCAATAATTAATCCCATCTCACCCCCTAGGGCATCGATTTCCCTAACCAGATGACCTTTTCCCGTTCCTCCAATAGAGGGATTACATGGCATCATTGCTATAGAATCTAGATTAATAGATAATATAAGGGTTTTTTCTCCCATCCTAGCAGCAGCCAAGGCAGCTTCACACCCCGCATGACCAGCTCCAATAACTATGACATCGTATGTTCCCGCTTCAAATCTTTCAGCCATAAGCTTAACCTCCATGAATTTTGAAAATTTCCTCACTTTCCTAAACAGAAATTGGCAAATATCCTATTTACTATATCGTCATCAACAGTATCCCCAGTTATTTCACCTAAAACATCATAGCAATCCTTTATATCTACCTCTATTAAATCATAGGGTAGATTTTGATTTACAGCATCTATTCCCTCCTCAATACTTTTTAAAGCCTTTTCAAGGGAATTCTTATGGCGTACATTAGTAACAAAGGAGGTATCTTTAGCCTTAACAGCCCCTCCATAAACCATACTTATTATTTCCTCTTCAATTTCCTCTAATCCCTTTCCTTCTAAAATAGAGATTCTGATTATTTTTTTATCAATTAATAGTTCTTCTAATTCTTCCCTTTTAATCTTTTCAGGTAGGTCTGTTTTATTTAAAAGGACTATTGCTCTTTTATCCTCAATATGCTCAATTATTTCCCTATCTTCCTCTGTTAGCTCCTGGGAAGCATCCAAAACTAAGATAATTAAATCGGCTTTATTAAAAAACTCCTTACTTCTTTCTACTCCAATCCTCTCCACTAAATCCTCAGTTTCCCTAATTCCTGCCGTATCAATAATTTTAAGGGGTATACCCTTTATACTAAGATACTCTTCTATAATATCCCTTGTAGTTCCTGGTACATCTGTAACTATAGCCCTGGATTCCCTTAAAAGAGCATTTAATAGTGATGATTTCCCTACATTTGGCTTCCCGATAATAACAGTATTTAAACCCTCTCTAATTATTTTTCCCGTTTCTGTGGTTCCTAGAAGCTTTTCAATTTGACCCCTTACAAATTCTAAATTCTCCAGTAATTCTGAATAGGTTATCTCTTCAATATCCTCTTCTGTGTAATCTATACTAACGTGTAAATGGGCTAAAGTCTCTATTATAACATCCCTAACGTCCTTAACATCCTTTGATAGGCTTCCCTCAAGCTGACTCATGGCCACATCAAAACCCTTATCGGTTTTAGCACTTATTAGGTCCATAACTGCTTCTGCCTGAGCTAAGTCTATCCTTCCATTTAAAAAAGCCCTCTTTGTAAATTCACCGGGTTCAGCCATCCTTACTCCATTTTTTAATATAAGCCCTAATATATTCCTGGTTGGAACTATCCCTCCGTGACAATTAATCTCTACTACATCTTCCTTTGTATATGTATATGGAGCTTTCATGTAAACTACTAAAACTTCATCAACTACCTTATCCTTTTCTCTATCAACTATATGTCCATATACAATTCTCCTCTGGGGAAATTCCCTTATACTAATTCCTTTTTTGGATTTAAATATTTTATCTAAAATATCTATGGAGCTTGGTCCACTTATCCTAACTATACTTATACCTGCTTCACCAGGTGCAGTGGCAATGGCGGTTATAGTATCATCTATCATACAATCACCTCAATAACTAGATGTTAGCTCAAAATCTATCCTTTATAGTTCTCAAATCAGTCCACAAAAATAAAAACTCTTAACTGACAACCCTTTATTATTATCCCAATTTTAACATAAAAAAATTAAAACTCAAGGATATTGATATCCTTTTGTTTTTAATGATACTTTCCTTAGAGCAAGAAAACCCAGTATAAATACTGGGCGAGGCTGTTAACAAACTCCCAATTTCTGCGTTACTGCTAAAATCTCCAGTGCTCACTTGCAGTAGAGCAAGCTCCGCTCCTCGATTTCAGCGTGCCTTGAACTTGAAAGTTTGTTAAAGCCTATCATCTTGTTAACAAGATGAACCCAGTATAAATACTGGGTTTATTTTTAAACTACCTACTTTAAAAATATAACAACCTTCCTATGGGGTTCATCTCCTTGGCTTTTAGTGCCTACATAAGGATTATTTTGAAGTGCCGAATGTATAACCCTTCTTTCATAAGGATTCATTGGATCAAGGGTTATATCCTTTTTGAACTTTTTAACTTTATAAGCCAGTTTATTTGCAAGCTTAATCAAAGTCTGTTCCCTTTTTTTTCTATAATTTTCAGTATCTAATATTATCCTTATATAATCCGATTCGCCACTATTAACTACTAAACTAACAAGATATTGTAAAGAATCGAGAGTTTGTCCCCTTCTACCAATTAAAATAGCTACATCTTTTCCAACAATTTCCATATAGAGGTTATTGCCCTTTAAATTTGTTTTAAGTATAGCAGGAACTTTCATGCAGTCTAAAATCTTTTCTAAGAATTCAGTTGCCTTTTCTACAGGGTCATCCTTGACACTTACCCTAACCTTAGCAAGTTTACCTCCAAATAATCCTAAAAAACCCTTGCTAGGTTCTTCAAGTATTTCAACTTCAACTCTATCCCTTGTAGTATTTAGTTCAATTAATGCACTACTTATCGCTTCCGCTATGGTTTTATCAGCCTTTTCTACAACCTTCATACTATTTTTTCTCCTCCTTAAGCACATCGCCCCTAGGTAAGAAGAACTGTTGACCCATTTGGAATAAGTTGCTTATAACCCAATATAAGGTTAGACCTGCTGGGAAACTTCTACCCCACATTAATATCATGGCCGGTAGTAATAGATTCATAGTTTTCATGGCTTGAGGCTGATCACCTTGGTTAGCAGCATTCATAGTATTCATCGATACATATGTACTAATTGCGGCTATAATTGGCAATATACCGGGCACTGCAAAATTTCCTACCATAAATACGTCAGGATCAACTAGATTGGCTAGCCATAAAAACGAAGCACTTGTTGCCCTAGCAGCAAGCTCCGCATTATTTTGAAAAACGAATTCAACAGGGTTTCTAAGGGCACCAAATAATCCGAAAAGAATAGGCATTTGAATAAGTAATGGTAAACATCCACCTAAAGGATTAATTTTATACTCTTTATAAAGCTCCATTGTTTTAACATTTAGTGTTTCTTTATCGTTCTTATACTTTTTTTGAAGTTCCTTTAATTTAGGTTGAAGCTTTTGCATTTCCTTTGTTTGTTTAACTTGATTTAACGTAAGAGGTAATAATACCACCTTTACTATCACCGTAAACAAGATTATTGCTATGGCATAATTATTGACCACGTTGTAGATAAAAAACAATAATGATCCTAAAGTTTTTGCTATCAAATTTTTACCCCCTATCGCTACTATATTCACCATTTTATCATAGGTTTTTCAATTTATCATTTCAAAGGGTCATATCCCCCTGGATGAAAGGGATGACACTTCAATACTCTAATCAAACTTAACTTTACTCCTTTAAAAGCTCCATATTTATTAATAGCTTCAAGTGCATACTGGGAACAAGTAGGATAAAATCTACAGCTAGGTTTTTTAAGAGGAGATATGTACCTTCTATATCCTTTTATTAAAGCCATCAATACTCTTTTCACAGCTACACCTTTTTTCTAAATGCCTAATATAATTAACTTTTAAGTTTCTAATATTATAATCCATAGAAGCTATTTATAAACTAAATTTCATTTTTTTTAATAGTTACTGTCTTAATTATATCAAAATAATCACAATAGGAAAAATTTATTAGGATTCCTATATAGAGCTAGTTATTTTTATATCATATTTTTACTAGCTCTTTTTATTATTCTCTTCATAGATTTCTCTAGATCACAGTAGGTCGCATCCTTTATATGGACCCTAGCAATAAAAACAATGTCATAACCATATTTTAAATCCATACTAAGATTTCTAAAACTTTCCTTCATCAATCTTCTAGCTCTATTTCTTATTACACTCTTACCAACTTTTTTACTGGCAGTAAATCCAACCCTTATCATATCGAGATTGTTTTTTAAAAAGCAAATAACCACATACTTGTCAGCAATTGACTTTCCTTTTTTATAGACATTTTTAAAATCTCTATTCTTTTTTAGTCTCTCTATTTCAAGCATTAGGTTTCCTCCATAAACCTTCCTAGTTACAGAAAAAGGCCACTATTAGCGGCCTTAAGCAGTCAATTTCTTTCTACCTTTTTTCCTACGTCTTTTAAGTATATTCCTACCAGACTTAGAACTCATTCTCTTTCTAAAACCATGTTCCTTTTTCCTCTGTCTCTTCTTTGGTTGATAAGTTCTTTTCAAGTTCTACACCCCCTTCGAGCCTACATGAGTATTTATATTCAAAATAGTTACGTTCACAATGTAAAAGTCCGCTAAATAATTATACCCTTATAAATAATGCATGTCAAGGAATTTATTAAATTAAGAAAGTACGTATAAACACTAGTATTCACAGTATTAAATAGATAACTAATCACCTTCTATTTTTAAATTTCTATAGGTTAAATATTCTTTCCATTATTAAAATGTTGAAAAGAAATTAACAAATATATTTTATTGTGGATAATTTTTTTATTTTAATTGAACAAGGACAATTTATTTGATATTATTAGATATAGCCTGTTGATAAGTGGATAATTACATAATAAACTGTTAATTATGCACACTTTGTGGATAACCTTGTGTATAACATTAATTTTATTAACATAAAGACCTTTAAATCCTTAATTTTCCTTGTTAATATGTTTAATTTATGTTTGTAGAAAATGTTAACTAGTAATATTACATTTTCTATTTAAATTTTTTTCCACATATAAGTTGATATTAACTGTTAATTATTTAAAAAACTATTTTTTTTATGTACACCTTATATTATTAACACTTTTTGTGGATTTATTGTGGAATTTTTCATTTTTTTTCCCATTTTAATTATTATAGGATAATTTTTTTATTCTATGATTATTTTTTATAGATGTGGGAAAATTATGATTTAATTTTTTCAAGCTTAAAAAGCAAATCATAATTTCCTAGATATTAAAAAAATAGGAGGGTTATATAAAATGAGTTTTAACCTTCATGAAACCTGGGATGAAACTTTAAAATTAATTAAGACTGAGCTGACCGAGGTTAGCTACAATACATGGTTAAAATCATTGGAGCCTATATCTATTAAAGGTAAAAGAATCATATTAGGTGTACCTAACGATTTTAATAAGGGCATATTAGAGACTAGATATATAACTCTAATAAATAATGCAGTAAAACAAATAACTTCCCAAGATTTCAAAATAGAATTTGTAATTCCTGGAAGCGATGACTTTAATAATTTATCTAAAGGAAACGACACAAAGGAAGTTAATTTATTTGAGGCTCCTAACCTCAACCCCAAATATGTATTTGATACCTTCGTAATAGGTAACAGCAACAGGTTTGCCCATGCAGCTTCACTGGCAGTAGCAGAAACTCCAGCTAAAGCATACAATCCTCTATTTATATATGGAGGTGTTGGACTAGGTAAAACCCATTTGATGCATGCCATAGGTCATTATATTTTGAGTCAAAACCCAAATACAAAGGTAGTTTACGTTTCATCAGAAAAATTTACTAATGAACTTATCAACTCTATCAAGGACGATAAAAATGTTGAATTTAGAAATAAATATAGAACCATAGACGTACTCTTAATAGATGATATCCAGTTTATTGCAGGAAAGGAGAGAACGCAGGAGGAGTTCTTCCATACATTTAACGCCCTACATGAGGCCAATAAACAGCTAATTATTTCAAGCGATAGACCTCCAAAGGAAATACCCACCCTAGAAGATAGACTTAGGTCTAGATTCGAATGGGGACTCATAACAGACATTCAGCCCCCTGATTTTGAAACAAGGATAGCTATACTTAGAAAAAAAGCGGAACTAGAAAATATAAATATTACCAACGAAGTTCTTCATTTTATAGCTAAAAAAATAAAGTCAAACATTAGAGAGCTAGAAGGGGCTTTAATAAGAATAGCAGCCTATTCATCCCTTACCAATAAGGAAGTCTCCATTGATTTAGCAAATGAAGCTTTAAAGGATATTATTTCATCTTCAAAACCTAAGCAAATAACAATATCCTATATTAAAGACATAATTGCTCAACAATATAACGTAAAGGTGGAAGACCTTAATTCAAAAAGGAGGGTAAGATCCATAACCTATCCAAGGCAGGTTGCAATGTATTTATGTAGGGAGCTTACGGATTTATCTTTACCTAAAATAGGTGAAGACTTTGGTGGTCGTGACCATACTACCGTAATACATGCCTACGATAAAATACGTAAAGATATGGAATCAAATAGTGACTTTAAAAGCAAGGTAGAAAAAATATTAAAGGAAATTCAAGGAGAGTAATCAACAAGTTTTTGTTTAAAATTTATGTATAATTTGTTAATAACTTTTAGGATATATGCAGCGATGTTTTTTGTGGATAAACAACAAATTAAATCCATTTTATCAACACCCTTTTAAACAACTATAAATTTTGGAACAACTATGACAAAGGGGCTTATTAACAAACTAACACCCCCTACTACTATTACTAGTTATATTTTAATATATTTATTTTATTCCTCACCAAAGGAGGTTTTCCACAATGAAAATAATATGTTCTCAAAAAGAACTATCTACAGCCGTAAACATAGTTCAAAAAGCTGTTTCTACAAAGACAACTCTACCAATACTAAAGGGTATTCTTTTAGAAGCCAAGGATGATAAACTAAAGCTAGTAGGTAATGACTTAGACATAGGTATAGAAAATTGTATAAAAACAAAGACCATTAAGGAAGGTTCAGTAGTTATCTCTTCTAGATTATTTGGTGACATCGTAAGAAAACTTCCATCTTCAGATGTAGAAATTGAAGTTGATGATCACAATAACGTTTTTATAAGATGTGAAAACTCAGACTTTAAGTTAATGGGACAACCAGCTATAGAGTTTCCAGAACTACCCTATGTAGAAGAGGAAAATAGTTACATCATAGGACAGGACTTATTTAAAAATATGATTAGACAGACTATATTTGCTACATCCCAAGATGAAACAAGGCCCATATTAACGGGTTCCTTAATTGAAATAGAAAAGAAAAACATATCAATGGTAGCTATAGATGGATATAGGTTAGCCATTAGAAAAGCATACTTAAATACTGATATTGATAACAAAGCTGTTATTCCAAGTAAAACTCTAAATGAAATAAATAGAATATTGGGAAATGAAGCAGAGGGAGATATCCATATATCCTTTACCGATAAACACATATTATTTACCCTTGATGAAACAAGGATTATTTCAAGACTCCTGGAGGGAGAGTTTATAAATTACCTTCAAATTATACCAAAGGAGTATAAATCAAGGGCCAAGGTAAGCACCAAGAGTTTACTTGATAGTATAGAGAGAGCATCCCTAGTGGCTAAGGAAGGAAAAAACAATCTAATAAAATTTTCTATCAAAGATGATATCATGGATGTTAGTTCAAATGTAGAAATAGGAAGCGTTAATGAAGAAGTTAGGATTGAACTAGAAGGAGAGGACTTAGATATAGGCTTCAATTCAAAATATCTACTAGATGCACTTAGGGTAATAGACAGTGAAGAAATATATTTAGAATTTACTACAGGTGTAAGTCCATGTATTATGAAGCCAGCAGATAATGAAAACTATACCTATTTATTATTGCCCGTTAGATTATCAAAGTAAGATTTTATGAATAACTGGGATTAAAGAGATATTGTTCATAGAAAACTGGAGAATTTAATGAACCCTTTTATTGAGGTTTCTATTAAATTCTCTCTTCTAGAAATCACATAAGTATTTAATTTGATAAAAGACCCTAAAAGGATAATTCCTTTTAAGCTTTAATAAATTCTTCAAAGAAAAATCGATGATTTTACACCTTTTCTTTTAGAAATTATTAAATTATAAAAGGAATTATCAATAAATCAAAACTACTCTAAAATACTTTTATATATTCTATGAATAATTTATATAAAAAAGTCCTCTTACAATCAATAGAGGACTTAAGTTATGTTAGTTCAAATTATCTAATTACAAAACCTAATATTTGATATAAAATAAATATTGATGAAAACTATAAATATAGGGGTATAAAATAAAATTTGGCCTATTAAATCCATAAGTTCTACTTTTTGAAAATCTTTAAATAGATTTAATTATATGTCAACGCATAAATTAACCATATATTGTAAATAATATAATATTTAGATATATTTTACAATTATAACTTCTAACCTTTGTTAATCAAAAAATTAAATAATCGAGGAGGTATAGTTTTGAAGGAAATAGTTATTGAAACAGAGTTTATAAGGGTAGACCAGTTGTTAAAATATGCTAGTATAGCCAGTACAGGGGGAGAAGCAAAGATAATTATACAAGAAGGTATGGTTAAGGTAAATGGAGAAGTAACTCTTCAAAGGGGAAAAAAAATAAGGCATGGAGATATAGTAGAGGTAAATGATATTAAATTTGAGATATTAGTAAAAAATTAAATTTTAAAATAATAGTGTTTTAAAACTGAGGTGCTATATGTGTTTATTAGCAAATTAAAGTTAATTAACTTTAGAAATTATAGTAGTTTAGACATAGAGCTCCATAATAAGCTTAATATTTTCATAGGAAACAATGCCCAGGGAAAAACCAACATATTAGAATCCATATATTTAACGGGCTTTGGTAAATCCTTTAGGACAAGTAAGGATAAGGAACTTATAAAAGCTAATAAGAATATGGCCTATGTAAAGGTTGAGGGAGAGAAAAGACATGGTGAAGTTTCTATAGAGCTTAGATTATGGGATGGTAAAAAGAAGGAAATAAAAACAAATGGATTAAGTTTAACTAAGCTTTCAGAATTACTTGGGAATATCTATATTGTTATTTTTTCTCCAGAGGATTTAAAATTAATAAAGGGTGGACCAGCGGAGAGAAGAAGGTTTATAGATAGGGAAATTTCCCATGTAAATAGAAAGTATTATTACGATATAATGTCATATAACAAAGTGTTGCTTCAAAGGAATAATCTGTTAAAAAATATAGTGTACAATAAAAAATTATTAAAAACTATAGATATTTGGGACAATAAGTTGGTAGAATTTGGAATGAAAGTTATTTTTAAAAGAATAGAGTTTATAAATAGACTTAATGCTTTAAGTAGATTGATTCATAGAAAAATTACAGATGGTAGGGAAAATTTAGAAGTAAAATATTTAAGTAATATAGAAGTTAATAGTAAATCTATATATGAGGAAGCCTTTAAAGATTTTAGGACGAAATTAGAGAAAAGATTAGAAACTGATATAAAAAGGGGTTACACCACAGTTGGTCCCCATAAGGATGACCTAGGTATTTATATAGATGATAAGGATATAAGAATATTTGGATCTCAAGGTCAACAGAGAACCGCTGCATTATCCCTTAAATTATCTGAGATAGAAATAATTAAAGGGGAGGTGGGGGAATATCCAATTCTCCTATTAGACGATGTAATGTCTGAGTTAGACATTAATAGGCAAAACTTTTTAATAAATAGTTTAAGAAATGTTCAAACCTTTATTACTATTACTGAAATACCTCAGTTAATGGCTCCCCTTGTTAAGGAAGGAAATATTTTTGAAATATCAGGGGGAAGGATTATTGCAAAAGATGGAAATTTTAATTAATAGATAGAGTAAGAAATCTTACAATAAAGTAACCCATTGTGCTAGTTCCTGTAGCTGGAAGTTTTGATATTTCATTTTCAAGTATCATGAAAGTATTGGCTATTCTACAGGAATAAATGTAAAACTTTATAGGTTTATTGTATATATAGTCAGGAGGGAAAAAATGGCTGAAAAAATTAATGGAGAGTATACAGCCGAACAGATTCAAGTACTTGAAGGTTTAGAAGCTGTTAGAAAAAGACCTGGGATGTATATTGGTACAACGGGACCTAGAGGTCTCCATCATTTGGTAGAGGAAATCGTTGATAATAGCGTTGACGAAGCATTGGCAGGTTATTGTAAAAATATTGAAGTTGCTATAAATAAAGATGGTTCAATAAGTGTAACCGATGATGGTAGAGGAATGCCCGTCGATTTACACCCAAAGCTAAATAAACCTGCTGTAGAGGTTATACACACAGTACTTCATGCCGGTGGGAAATTTGGTGGTGGAGGTTATAAGGTTTCTGGTGGTCTTCATGGTGTTGGTGCATCAGTTGTAAATGCTTTATCAGAATGGTTTCAAGTCGAAGTCCATAGAGATGGAAATATATATAAACAAAGATATGAAAGAGGAAAGACAATAACTGAGCTAGAGGTTATTGGTAAGACAGATATAAATGGAACTAAGAGTAGCTTTAAACCCGATGATGATATATTTGAAGATACAATTTTTAAGTTCGAAACCCTTGAGCATAGACTTAGAGAATTAGCATTTTTAAATAAGGGAATAAGGATAGTCCTTGAAGATAAAAGACCAGAGCAAGAGAAAAAATCAGAGTTTTATTATGAAGGTGGAATTAAGGAGTTTGTCAAGCACTTAAATAAGAATAGAAACGAAATACATCCCAATATCATATACAATGAAGGGGAAAGGGAAGGAGCTATCATAGAAATAGCCCTTCAATATACTGATGCATATTCAGAAAATATATTTACCTTTGCAAACAACATTAATACCCATGAAGGGGGTACCCACCTAAGTGGCTTCAAAAGTGCCCTTACAAGGGTAATAAATGATTATGCAAGGAAAAATGGACTTTTGAAGGAAAAAGACCATAATTTTCAAGGTGAAGATATTAGGGAGGGTATGACAGCAATAATTTCCGTTAAATTAACTGAGCCCCAGTTTGAAGGCCAGACTAAGACTAAACTTGGCAATAGTGAAATGAGGGGAATTTCAGAATCTATAACATCGGAAACCATTGGGATATTTTTAGAAGAGAATCCTTCCGATGCTAAAATTATTATTGATAAATGTATAAGGGCTGCAAAGGCCAGAGAAGCAGCTAAAAAGGCGAGGGAGCTTACGAGAAGAAAGGGTGCATTAGATAGTATGACCCTTCCAGGTAAGCTTGCAGACTGTTCAGAAAGGGACCCTTCAAAATGTGAAGTATTTCTAGTTGAGGGTGATTCTGCTGGAGGTTCTGCTAAGCAGGGAAGGAATAGAAATATACAGGCTATTTTACCTCTAAGGGGTAAAATAATGAATGTTGAAAAAGCAAACCTAGTTAAAATATTAAACTATAATGAAATAAGGGCAATGATTACGGCCTTTGGATGCGGTATAGGGGATGAATTTGATGCAAGCAAGTTAAGATATCATAAGATTGTAATCATGACCGATGCCGATGTAGATGGGGCCCATATTAGAACCCTTCTTCTAACCTTTTTCTTTAGATATATGAGACCTCTTATAGAGGAGGGATATGTGTATATAGCCCAACCACCGCTTTATAAGGTGAAAAAGGGAAGAACTGAACACTATGTTTATAATGATAGGGAACTGGAAGAACTATTATCTGAAATAGGAAGAAAGGGTATAACCCTACAGAGGTATAAGGGTCTTGGAGAGATGAATCCTGAACAGCTTTGGGAGACTACAATGGACCCTGAAAAGAGAACAATAATTAGAGTGGCTGTAGATGACGCAATTTTAGCCGATGAAGTATTTACAACCTTAATGGGTGATAAAGTTGCACCCCGTAGGGAGTTTATAGAGTCAAATGCAAAGTACGTAAGTAATTTAGATGTATAGGGGAGAGGTTTTAGATGGAAGACAATAAACAAAATATTATACAAATAGATATTTCAGATGAAATGAAAAAATCCTATATAGACTATGCTATGAGTGTAATAGTAAGTAGAGCCCTCCCAGATGTAAGGGATGGACTAAAGCCAGTTCATAGAAGAATATTGTACGCTATGGATGAATTAGGTTTATCTCCAGAAAAAGCCCATAGAAAATCGGCCCGTATTGTGGGTGATACTATGGGTAAATACCATCCCCATGGAGATAGCTCTATATATAATGCCATGGTAAGACTTGCCCAAGACTTTTCTACAAGATATATGCTTGTAAATGGACATGGTAACTTTGGTTCCATAGATGGCGATGGTGCCGCAGCCATGAGATATACAGAGGCAAAGCTTACTAAGCTTTCTGTAGAAATGCTTAAGGATATAGATAAAGAAACCGTAGATTTCACGTCAAACTTTGATGAAACTCTAAAGGAACCTACGGTTTTACCCAGTAAATATCCCAATTTACTTGTAAATGGTTCTAACGGTATAGCTGTAGGTATGGCCACATCAATACCTCCCCATAACCTAAGGGAAGTTATTGATGGGGCTATTAAAATAATAGATGATCCCGATGCCGATAAAGAGGATATAATTAATATAGTAAAGGGCCCTGATTTTCCTACCGGTGCAATAATAATGGGTAAGGAAGCTATAAAGGAAGCCTATAGAAGTGGTAGGGGCAAGGTAACAGTAAGATCTAAGGTAGAAATTGAAGATATAGGTAAGGGTAAAAGTGCCATAATAGTTAATGAGATTCCCTATCAAGTAAATAAATCTAAAATGATTGAAGGAATAGCAGATTTAGTAAGAAATAAAAAAATTGAAGGAATAACTGATATTAGGGATGAAAGTGATAGAAATGGTATAAGAGTATTTATTGAACTCAGGAAGGATGCTAATGCCAATGTAATTTTAAATAAATTATACAAGCATTCACAGCTTCAAACAACCTTTAGCATAAATATGATAGCACTTGTTGATGGTCAGCCAAAAATTTTAAATCTCTACCAAATGTTAAGTTATTATATAGACCATCAAAAAGATGTTGTAACTAGAAGAACTAAGTATGACCTTAAAAAAGCTGAGGATAGGGCCCATATTTTAGAGGGGTTAAAGATAGCCCTTGACAATATAGATGCTATTATAAGCCTAATAAGAGGTTCCGATAACGTAGCTGAAGCTAAGGAAGGTTTAATGAAGAATTTTAACCTTAGTGAAATTCAAGCTCAGGCTATACTAGATATGAGACTTCAAAAATTAACTGGTCTAGAGAGAGAAAAAATAGATGATGAGTATGAAAAGTTAATTATGACCATAACTAGATTAAGGGAAATTCTTACCAATGAAAGGCTTCTCATGAATATTATTAAGGATGAGCTAGTGGAAATAAAGGAAAAATATAGTGATAAAAGAAGGACAAAGATAGCTGCAAAGGAAGATGAAATAGATGCAGAGGATTTAATAGATGAAGAAGATGTTTTTATAACATTAACCCATCTAGGATATATTAAAAGGGTACCTGCTACAACCTATAGTAGTCAAAAAAGGGGTGGAAAGGGTATATCGGGCCTTTCAACTAGGGAAGAAGACTTTGTTGAAAACATATTTATTACATCTACCCATAACTATATATTATTCTTTACTAATTTTGGAAAAGTCCATAGACTCAAGGCCTATGAAATTCCTGATGCAAAGAGACAGGCTAAAGGTACAAATATCGTAAATCTTCTATATTTAGAGCCTAATGAAAAGATAACTGCAGTAATACCGATTAAAGAATTTTCAGAGGATGGTTATTTAGTTATGGCAACTAAAAATGGAATGATAAAGAAATCTGAACTATCCCAATTCAATACTTCCAGAAAAGCCGGTCTAATTGCAATAACTATTAAAGATGAGGACGAGCTAATAAGTGTTAAACTGACCGATGGGAACAAAGAATTAATTTTAGTGACGGTAGGCGGAATGTCAATTAGATTCAGCGAAGGTGACGTAAGAAATATGGGAAGAACAGCAATGGGAGTTAAAGCTATTAGCCTAAAAGAAAATGACCATGTAGTACAAATGGGGCTGGTAGATGAGGGAACTGATTTACTAGTAGTAAGTGAAAATGGTTATGGAAAGAGAACTTCACTAGAGGAGTATAGGGTTCAATCAAGGGGTGGCAAAGGTATTAAGACCTATAGCATAAGTAACAAAACAGGAAAGCTAGTTGGCTCCAAAATAGTTAATAAAGAGGATGAAATAATGCTTATAAATACCTCAGGGACAGTAATAAGACTTAAAGTTAAGGAAATATCAAGATTTGGTAGAAGTACTAGAGGAGTAAAATTAATGAGAATCAAAGAGGATGATAATGTAGCTTCTATAGCAAAGGTATCGGAGCATATAGAATAACATATATCAAAGCTTCTAGCTAAGGAAATTGGTACAATAGATTAATTATTTATTTATAAATCAAATCTCAAACTTTTGGGGTTTGATTTAATATTTTTTTGTAAAACTTTTTAGATTTATTTTATATAATAAAAGTAAATAGAATTATACTTTTATATATTTAGAAATACAAAGGTCTATAAAGATAAAGGAGTAATATATTTTATTATAAAGCCTTTAGTGGCCTATGAAAGTATTTTAATTAAAGGAATCTCTTTAGATATGAAATTTAATCTATTGAAATTCTTCTTTTCAAAAAAAGTGAATAGTAAGAGAAAGGTATATAAATAATGTTTTTAAGAAGCTTTGAACAATAAAATCTAAATTTCAACATATTTTGATAAAGTCAAATTTTATGTTATTATATTTAAGGAAATGTATTAATACTAAGAAATAATAAAATTTTTTAGTAAAGGTTTATAAATGTATAAAAATGGGTAAATTTAAAATAGTTTTTGTGAGGAGGTTGTTTCGTGTCTTTAAATATTAAAAAAGCTTTTGAGAATGAAAAAAATCTTTGGGATGTTGAACTTATAGGTGAAGTAGATATTTATACAGCCGGTGATTTAAAACAGGTTTTAATGGGCCTATTACAGGAAAAGGAAGCTGATATTAGACTAAACTGCAAGGAATTAGACTATATTGACAGTACTGGATTGGGAGTTCTAATAGGTATATTAAAGCGACTAAAAAATATTGAAAAGCAAATTATAATTGTTAATCCAAAGGATAATATATCTAAGCTTTTAAAAATAACTGGTTTAGATAAAATATTTATTATGGAGTAATCTAAAGTTAGGAAGGTGAAATTTTTTTATGACTACTAGATGCGAAAACAAGAGTGAAGATTTAAATAAGGAGAATGTTAAAGTATCCTTACCTAGTAAGCCCCAATATGTAAGTATTGCAAGAATGACTTCATCGGTTATTGCAAATAAAATAGGTTTCAATATCGAGGACATAGAGGATATAAAGGTTGCTGTAGGTGAAGCATGTAACAATGCTGTTATTCATGGATGTGAAGACAGTAATTTTAATGTGGAATTTACAATTAGCAGTGATAAGGTTATAATAGAAGTGAGAGATGAGGGTAAAGGTTTTGAGGTAGATAAGTGTCCTTGTCCTGACATCTGTAATCCAAAGGAAGGTGGACTTGGAATATTTATAATTAAGTCATTGATGGATGATGTTGAGGTAAAATCTTCCCCAGGAAAAGGAACTATTATAAAAATGATTAAGTGTTTGAGTGAGGAAGATAAAGCTCATAATTAAGGGGATGATAATATATGAGGAGTTCTACAAGTAATGCAAAGAAATATATGATAGAATCCCTAGTAGATATAGAGCATAAGGAATTATTTAGGTTATATAAGGATACAAAGGATATAGAGATTAGGAATGAGCTGATTAATAGATATTTATATATAGCTGAGATTCTATCGAAAAAGTATATAAATAAGGGAATTGACTATGATGATATATATCAGGTGGCCTCCCTTGGGTTAATTTATGCAATAGAAAGATTTGATATAGATAGAGGATTTGAGTTTTCAAGTTTTGCAACTCCTACTATCATAGGAGAAATAAAAAAGTATTTTCGAGATAAGGGATGGGCTATAAGGGTCCCAAGGAGAATTCAAGAACTGTCTAAAAAAGTTAATGAGGTTAAGGTTAAACTTGGTCAAAAATTACAAAGAGTACCTAAAGTAAAGGATATAGCCGAATATTTAGCAGTTACAGAAGAAGAGGTTTTAGAAGCTATGGAAGCTAGCCAGGTTTATACACCTAAATCCCTTGATGTGAGCTATGATAATAATGGCGATGATAAGGAAGTACAGCTTAGAGATATCATAGGTAAAGATGATAAAAGCTATGATAATATTGAAAATATGGACTTTTTAGAAAAATGTATGGAAAAGCTCAATGAAGTAGAAGTTGAGATAGTTAAGGATAGATTTTTTAATAACATGACACAGGTAGAGGTTTCATTAAAATTAGGAGTTTCTCAAATGACTGTTTCAAGGATGGAAAAAAAGATTATTAAGAAGTTTAGAAGTGAGTTTAATAAATTGAATGAGTTATAAAAATCTTCCATTTTATTCATAAATGGAAGATTTTTTATATTTCATTTCCTTTAGGGAAATTTGACCGATAATTATAACTATTAAAACATTACAAAGCCTATTTTTTTCTTTACTTTATTTAAGATACCATTAGATACTTCTTTAGCCTTTTCGGCTCCTTCCTTCAGAACCTTTTCTACTTCACCGGATTTAAGTATTTTTTCGTATTTTGATTGAATAGGCTCTAGGGCAGATACCACTACTTCTACTAAATCCTTTTTAAAGGCACCATAGCCAAGCCCTTTATATTTACTTTCAATATCATCTAAGCTCATTCCAGAAAGTGTATTGTAAATAACCATCAGATTGCTAACTCCAGGTTTATTTTCTACATCAAATCTTATTTCACTTTCACTGTCTGTAACGGACTTCATAATACTTTTTTTAATCTTGGAAGGAGTATCAAGAAGATTTATTTTACTGTGCTCATATTCATTACTTTTGCTCATTTTTTTACTAGCATCATCGAGAGACATTATCCTTGCTCCAAATTTACCAATTAAAGGTTCTGGTACTACAAAGGTTTCTCCATACTTTTTATTAAATCTTATAGCAATATCTCGGCATAATTCAAGATGTTGTTTTTGATCATTACCTACTGGTACATAATTTGTATCATAAAGAAGAACATCAGCAGCCATAAGTACGGGATAAGTATATAGACCAGCAGTAATGCTTTCCTTTCCCTGACTTTTTTCTTTAAATTGAGTCATCCTATTTAATTCACCTGTATATGAATTACATTGTAGCAGCCATGCCAGTTCAGAATGGGTTGGAACTTGGGATTGTAAGAATAAAGTAACCTTACTTGGGTCCAGTCCAACTGCCATATAAAGGGCAGCTAATTGTAATGAGTTTTCATATAATTTTTTAGGGTCTTGAGGTAAAGTTATTGAATGTAAATCAACTATACAAAAAAAACAATCCATATCATTTTGGAATTCAACAAATCTCTTAATAGCACCTATGTAATTTCCTATATGAACTTGAGATGTTGGTTGAACACCAGAAAAAACTCTTTTCATAAGTATACCTCCATTTTAAAATGTTATTAATTTATAATTGCAAATAAGAATATATTAATGTTTATAATATATTAAATATCAATAATATACAAGAAATATTAAAGTTAGGCATAGATTTTTTCCATAGTCAAATTTTAATAAATTCCTGTCTGAAAAACATCTAATATATTAAAATCTATATAAATATCCTACCTATAAAATTTTAGACCTTTAAACACCAAGGTTTTTCCAGTTGTATGCCTTTAAAAACATAATTTCCCTAATAAATAAAAATATACTAATAATAAATAAAAAAGATTTTTACCGCATAAAAATTGAGATATTTCCTTAGTTTTTGTGAAAAAATATTTAATCTAGGTTTTGAAAAAACTTAGTTTACACAATTTTTTATTGAAGTCATTAAGGCCTTTCACTTTTTTTATATTATATATATAAATACATTTGTATATCTAATTAAATAATTTAATATTGACAAAGGTGTTACATAAATTTAAAATAATTATTAAATATATTTTATAAATAAAAAATATTCAGAAAAAACAAGAAAGGACTAATTAATGGACAAAATTACATAATTTTTATTTTGTACAATTGCCTAATAAATATTGATATTTAAAAACTATATAGTATCAGATTTGTTTTAAAATATTAATGTTGATTATCTATAGGTGGTAATTATGTAATTTGCTTAATTAGTCGAGCTATTTTTTTGCAATAAAATTTAAAGGGGGAGTTATTGTAATGAGAAAGTTATCGTTGCTTTTAGTTTTTGTAATAGTTATTTCTATATTTGCAGTTGGTTGTGTAGAAAAAGTTGAAGCACCAAAGGGAGACTCTGGAGCAGAAAAGGATGAAGTAATTAAGATAGGTGTATTTCAGCCTTTAACTGGTGCCAATGCAGCAGGAGGAGCCTTAGAAAAGGAAGGTGTTGAATTAGCCCACGAACTATATCCTGAGGTTTTAGGAAAGAAAGTTGAATTAATCTTTGTTGATAATAAGTCAGATAAAATTGAATCTGCCAATGCAGCCACAAGATTGATAAATAAAGACAAGGTATCTCTTATTATTGGTAGCTGGGGAAGTGGTTTCTCCATAGCAGCCGGTGAAGAAATTAAGAAAGCCGAGAGAAAGGTGCCTGCAATTGGAGCATCCTGTACAAATCCATTAGTAACAAAGGGAAATGATTACTATTTTAGAGTATGCTTTATAGATCCTTTCCAAGGAAATGTTATGGCGAATTATGCCTATAACGAAGTTGGAGCTAAAAAGGTAGCATTTATTATCGAAAAGACAAATGACTATGCAGTTGGACTAGCTAAGTTCTTTGAGGATACCTTTAAAGAATTAACTGGCGATGACAAGGCAGTGGTATATGAAGCTTTCTATAATACAGGAGATCAAGATTTTACTGCTCAGTTAACAAGTATTAAGGAATCGGGAGCAGAAGCAATATTTGCACCTGGTAACTTCACTGAATCGGCACTTATCATGAAGCAAGCTAAGGAGCTTGGAATAGAGCTTCCAATACTTGGTGGAGATACATGGGAAACTCCAGAAGTTATAAAGATAGCTGGCGATGCTGCAGAGGGAGTTGTATTTTCAACATTCTTTGATGCTCATGCAAAGCTTACCGATACTACTACTGAATTCTTAGATGCTTATAAAGAAAAATATGACAAAGAGCCGGCAGCAGTTACAGCCCTTGCCTTTGACGCATACATTCTCGCTCTTGATGCAATTGAAAGAGCCGATAGTACTGATCCTACAGCCATAAGAGATGCCATTGCAGCAACTAAGGATTTCCCTGGAGCGGCAGGTGTTGTTACCCTTGATGAAAACGGTGATGCTGTTAAATCAGCAGTAATCAAAACAGTTAAGGATGGAAAGTTCACTTATCTTACAACTGTTGACCCAGCAAAGTAATAATAAAGCTTGATAAATATATAATCTCATAACGGAATCATGTAGACTTCCCAGGTGGAAGTCTACATTCTTGTTATAAAATCATTGGAATATTTAAACAAAAAAAGAACAAATATTTAATTAGGATAAATAGAATATGGGGGAAAAAGTATGAGTTTTAGTATTTTTTTACAGCACTTAGTCAATGGGATTTCCCTTGGTAGCCTATATGCACTTTTAGCCATAGGCTATACAATGGTATATGGGATTTTAAGATTAATAAACTTTGCCCATGGTGATGTTTTTATGTTAGGTACTTATATAGCCTTCTATGCTATGACATCATTTTTCCTTCCTTGGTGGATGTCGTTCTTAATAGCAATTGCTTTAACCTGTATATTTGGTATTATTTTAGAAAGGTCTGCATATAGACCACTTAGAAATTCTCCAAGAATTTCTGTCATGATATCTGCTATAGGTGCATCATTTCTAATACAAAATCTGGCTATAGTTATCTTTGGTGGAAGACCAAAGGCCTTTCCTATAGCTCCTATTTTCTCAAGAATATTAAATATAGGTGGAGTTTCCATCGTCAGTGTTTCATTAATAATACCTGTTATAACGGCAATAGCTTTATATATATTAAACTATATAGTTAATCATACAAAGGTTGGAATGGCTATGAGGGCTGTTTCAAGGGATTATGAAGCATCTAGACTAATGGGAATTGATGTTAACTCCATAATATCCTTTACATTTGGAACGGGTTCAGTTCTTGCAGCAATTGGGGGAATTATGTGGGGACTAAAATACCCTCAGCTTATACCTCTCATGGGACTCATGCCAGGCCTTAAATGTTTTATAGCTGCTGTTGTTGGAGGTATAGGTAATATACGTGGAGCTGTTATAGGAGGATTTATTTTAGGACTAGGGGAAATCATGATTGTTGCATTCTCCCCGGCGTTATCAGGATATAGAGATGCCTTTGCATTTGTCCTTCTGATTATTATATTACTAGTTAAACCATCGGGTTTAATGGGACAAAATACAGTAGAGAAGGTGTAGAATTATGAATAAGAAAAATACTTTGACATTAATTTCAATTATAGCCTTTATAGTACTTTTATTTATATTAAATATAAACCTTGGAATCTATCAAATGAGAATATTTAACCTTTGTGGTATTTATGTAATATTAGCACTCAGCCTTAACCTTATAAATGGTTTTGTAGGACTATTTTCTTTAGGGCATGCAGGATTTATGGCAGTAGGTGCATATACCTGTGCATTGCTTACAATGTCCAGGGAAATGAAGGAAATGAATTTCTTTCTAGAGCCTATAGTTCCATGGCTTAAAAATGTTCAGGTTCCATTTCCATTAGCCTTAATAGTAGCAGGAATTATGGCTGCCATAGCTGGAGCTTTAATTGGGGCACCAGTACTTAGACTAAGGGACGATTATTTAGCTATTGCAACCTTAGGATTTAGTGAAATAATAAGAGTCATATTTACTAATACTCAAAGCATTACAAACGGTGCCCTAGGTATAAAGGGCCTACCTTCAATAGGGATAACGGGAAAAACATGGGAAGTAGTTATATGGACATGGGGAATTGCTCTATTGACAATAATAGTGATGGTACTCCTTATAAATAGTAGTTATGGTAGAGCCTTTAAGGCCATTAGAGAGGATGAGATAGCAGCCGAGGCTATGGGAATAAACTTATTTAAACATAAGATGATGGCTTTTATCATAGGCTCCTTTTTTGCAGGAATTGGAGGAGCATTACTTGGACATCTTATAGGAACAATAGACCCTAGGATGTTTTTTATAGTACTTACCTTTAACATTGTCCTCATAGTTGTTTTAGGTGGAATCGGGAGTATTACAGGAAGTGTGATTTCTGCTGTTGTAGTCACAATAGCCATGGAGGTACTAAGGGTACTTGATGGAGACATCATAATAGGTGGATATATGATAAAGGGTATACCGGGAATGCGTATGGTTGTTTTTTCTGTACTACTTATGATGGTTATACTTTTCTATCAAAGAGGCCTTATGGGTACTAAGGAATTTAGTTGGGACTGGATATTAAATAGGAAAAAGAAAACTGTTAAGTCATAGGAAGAAAAAGTTATAATTATAAATCGACCTTTTTTGTTAGTTTCTAGGCACAGGGAGTTAAATCACCTTAATATAAAAGGAAGTGAAAAAGTGACTGTTTTAAGAACAGATAAAATAACTATGAAATTTGGTGGAATTACTGCTGTTTCCCAATTTGATATGAAAATAGATAAAAATGAGATTATTGGATTAATAGGACCTAATGGAGCAGGAAAAACCACTTGTTTTAATATGATAACAGGAGTTTATATTCCTACTGAAGGAAAAATATATTTCGAGGACAAAAACATAACGGGAATAAAAACCCATGAGATAACTAAATTAGGTATTGCTAGAACTTTCCAAAATATAAGGCTCTTTAAGGAGCTTTCGGTATTGGATAATGTTTTAATTGCAAACCATATGAGGCTTGGATCAAACTTATTTTCTTCAGTAATAAAGACACCAGATTATAGAAAAAAGGAGAAGAAGATAACAGATAAATCTATTTCATTGTTAAAGGACGTAGGGCTTGATAATATCATGTATGAAAAATCTTCTTCACTACCCTATGGAAAGCAAAGACGACTTGAGATTGCCAGGGCTTTGGCCACAGACCCAAAACTACTTATATTAGACGAGCCTGCCGCAGGTATGAATCCACAAGAATCTTTAGAACTAATGGATTTTATTAGGGAGATTAGGGATAGGTTTGATATTACAATATTGATGATTGAACACCATATGCAGGTTGTTATGGGGGTATGTGAAAGGATTTATGTTTTAGATCATGGTATAATGATAGCTGATGGAACACCTACTGAAATACAAAATAATCCAAAGGTTATAGAAGCCTATTTAGGGGTGGAATAATGTTAAAAATAAGGGACTTAAATGTACATTATGGAGGAATACATGCTTTAAAAGGGATAAGTATAGATGTTCCTGAAAATAAAATTGTTACTCTAATAGGGGCTAATGGTGCTGGAAAGAGTACTACACTTAGGAGTATAATTGGGTTAGTTAAAAGCTCTAGTGGAAGTGTGGTATATGATGGTCAAACTGTTACAAACAAGAGAACCAAGGATATAGTATCAAAGGGAGTAGTACTAGTACCAGAAGGAAGAAGGGTTTTTCCGAATCTCACCGTTGAAGAAAATTTAATTTTAGGGGCATATATTAGAAAAGATAAGGAAGCAATCAAAAGAGATATGGAATGGGTTTATCAACTTTTTCCAAGATTAAAGGAAAGAGTGTGGCAAAAAGCTGGCACAATGTCTGGTGGAGAACAGCAGATGCTTGCAGTAGCAAGGGCACTCATGACGAAACCTAAATTACTTATGATGGATGAGCCTTCACTGGGCCTTGCTCCACTTATAGTAAAGGATATATTTGGTATAATAAAAGAGATTCATAAAGAGGGAGTTACTATACTGTTAATAGAACAAAATGCAAAGGCAGCTTTAGAAATTGCTGATTATGGATATGTACTTGAGACAGGTTCTATAGTCCTTGAAGGAGAAGGTAAACA
Organism: Clostridia bacterium; assembly: GCA_022361035.1. GTDB lineage: Bacteria > Bacillota > Clostridia > Peptostreptococcales > Caminicellaceae > JAKSBP01. The sequence continues at coordinate 1,276 of JAKSBP010000282.1, read as the reverse complement.
TTTACTTAGTAATGATGAGGTTCAAAAAGCCTATCTAGGAGAATAAAAATAGATAACCCATGGGATAATAAAGGTTTCCATGGGTTATTTTATGAAATTTTTATAGTTTTTTTGTATAAGATTATATACTAATATAGTAAACTATATTAGATAGAGGAATATGGTTTTAGATATTTAAATACTTAGTAAATTTCTTAGATAGTGATTACAGTTTTCTATATATATTTTAAAAAGTGAGGTGTTTGAAATATTAAAATCAAGTGAGTATGAAAAAGTAAAGAAGTTTTGCATTGATGAAAGTGAAGAGGCTGTAGTTTTTGGAGAAGGAAATCTAGAGGCTAAAATAGTTCTAGTAGGAGAGGCTCCTGGTTCAAAGGAGGTGGAACTGAGAAGACCCTTTGTAGGACAAGCTGGAAAAAATCTAGAGGAATTTTTAGATACAATAGGGCTAGATAGAGAAGATATATATATAACTAATGTAGTTAAGATAAGACCCTATAGAATAAATGAAAAAACCAGTAGAAGGGTAAACAGACCTCCAAATAAAAGAGAAATAGAGAAATACTCCAAATATTTATTAGAAGAATTAAAAATAATCAGTCCTAGTATAATCGTTACCCTAGGAAATGTACCCCTAAGGGTTTTAACAGATGAAAAGAATATTAAAGTAAGTAAAGTCCACGGTAGAGTAATTAAAGCTATAGAAAAAAGAATTTTCCCACTATATCATCCAGCGGCAATTATTTATAATAGAAAATTAAAATCAACATATCTAGAAGATCTTGTTAAACTTAAAGAATACATAAAAGACAATCTATAGTTCTAAAGTTCTAAAACAATTTAAAGAAAACATTTGACAAAAGGAGTCCATGATGCTAAAATATCCTTTGTGCCTAAGAAATATAAAAACTTTCTATAAAAGTGGCTTGACAAGGCAAATCTAATATGATATTATAAATAGGCTGGTGTAAGTCAATAAAGCGAAAAAAGGTATTGGACATTGAAAACTGAACAGTGTAAGGAAAAAAAAGATAATTGGTTGGGGGTATGTAGCTTTAGAGCTAAAGACCTAAGACCAATAAAAAAAGCCAGTTTATACTAAGAGTTTGATCCTGGCTCAGGATGAACGCTGGCGGCGTGCTTAACACATGCAAGTCGAGCGAGAAGGAAGATATGGAAGCTTCGGAGGAAATATCTACTGGAAAGCGGCGGACGGGTGAGTAACGCGTGGGTAACCTGCCTTGTACAGAGGGATAGCCACTGGAAACGGTGATTA
>JAKSBP010000101.1 GCA_022361035.1 Clostridia bacterium | reverse complement strand
TTTGTTCTACTATGCTAGAGAGTTAAAAATAGGAAGAAAGAAGTAATATAAATTAAAAATAAACAACTTTAAGGTTTAATAAATTGCAAATAAAAAATGTAGAAGCATTCATTATTTTCTTTGAAATTTATTTTGAATGTTAATGTTGTTTATCTATAAAATGTATTTAAAATATTTTAGACTATAAACTGCTGGTATTTTTACTGGTAGTTTTTTTATTAGTAGCTGAAATATTCTTGCAAGAAATTATAGGGTAAAATAAGAAAAAAAACTGGATTTTAGAGAAAATATAGTAGCAAAAATAGGGGGATTTAAATAAAAAATGAATAATTATAGGTAAAATTTTAATAAAACAGAATAAAAATGAGAAATATTAAGATAATAGAAGTGTTGTTGTGATAAGTAGTATAAATAAAGTAAAATGGTGAAATACTCATAAAAATAGACTAAAATGAGATTTGCCTTATAATTACTAATATTGTAAATTAGTATTGTGATTAGCACTCGATAGAGATGAGTGCTAACAATTTGATAAGTAATTAAATTTTAAATAAACAAAAAATGAGGAGGTTTTATAATGAACATCAAACCATTAGGTGACAGAGTTGTTATCAAAAAGCTAGAGGCTGAAGAAAAAACTAAAAGTGGTATAGTATTACCAAGCCAGGCTAAGGAACAACCTCAAATGGCTGAAATTGTAGCGGTAGGACCAGGTGGAATGGTTGATGGTAAAGAAGTTACAATGGAAGTTAAGGCCGGTGATAAGGTAATATTTTCAAAATATGCCGGAACTGAGATTAAATATGATGGAGAAGAATATACTATCCTAAGACAAAGTGACCTGTTAGCGATAGTAGGGTAAGGAAGAAGGGTTTTTTAAGGAGATATGTTTAAGGTTTAAATGTATTGAAGAAAGTATCAGAGTTTTTAAAGTTACAAGATAATACAAGATCAAACATAACTACATAGGGAGGTTAATACAATGGCAAAGGAAATTAAATTTTGTGAAGATGCTCGTCGTAAATTAGAAGAAGGTGTTAATAAGCTAGCTAATACCGTTAAGGTTACACTGGGACCTAAGGGTAGAAATGTTATATTAGATAAAAAATTTGGCTCACCTGCTATTACTAATGACGGTGTAACTATTGCCCGTGAAATAGAATTAAAAGACGTGTATGAGAACATGGGAGCTCAATTAGTTAAGGAAGTTGCTACTAAAACTAATGATGTTGCTGGTGACGGTACAACTACAGCTACATTACTAGCTCAAGCTATAATCAGAGAAGGATTAAAGAATGTTGCTGCTGGTGCTAACCCAATGATTCTTAAAAAGGGTATCGAAAAGGCTGTTGAAGCAGCAGTTGAAGATATTAAGCAAAACTCAAAGCAAATAGAGGGAAAAGAAGCTATAGCTAATGTTGCTTCAATCTCTGCGGCCGATGAAAAGATTGGTTCTCTTATAGCAGAGGCTATGGAGAAGGTAGGAAAAGATGGAGTTATCACTGTTGAAGAATCAAAAACTATGGGAACTACCTTAGAAGTAGTTGAAGGTATGCAGTTTGACAGAGGATATGTATCTCCATATATGGTAACTGATACTGAGAAGATGGAAGCAGTATTAGAAAGCCCATACATACTAATTACAGATAAAAAGATAACTAATATTCAAGAAATTCTTCCAATCCTTGAGCAAATTGTTCAACAAGGAAAGAAATTATTAATTATCGCTGAAGATATTGAAGGAGAAGCCCTTGCTACACTTGTTGTTAACAAGCTTAGAGGAACATTTGAGTGTGTTGCAGTTAAGGCTCCTGGATTTGGAGATAGAAGAAAGGCAATGCTTCAAGATATATCTATAGTAACTGGAGGTCAAGTGATTTCTGAAGAGTTGGGATTAGACCTTAAGTCAGTTACAATAGATATGCTTGGTACAGCTAAGTCTGTTAAGATAGACAAAGAAAATACGACTATTATCGATGGTGCAGGAGAAACTTCATCTATCGAAGATAGAATCAGACAAATAAGAAGCCAAATTGAAGAAACTTCTTCTGACTTCGATAGAGAAAAATTACAAGAAAGACTTGCTAAGCTTTCAGGTGGAGTTGCAGTTATCGAAGTAGGTGCTGCTACTGAAACTGAAATGAAGGAAAGAAAATTAAGAATAGAAGATGCATTAAATGCAACTAGAGCTGCTGTTGAAGAAGGTATAGTTGCCGGTGGAGGTACTGTACTTATCAACGCTATTCCAGCAGTAGATAGTGTAATCGAAGCCTTAGAAGGTGACGAAAAAACTGGTGCATTAATAATTAGAAGGTCTTTAGAAGAGCCAGTAAGACAAATAGCAATCAATGCTGGTCTTGAAGGTTCTATAGTAGTTGAAAAGGTTAGAAATTCAGACTCAGGTGTTGGTTTCGATGCCCTTAGTGAAAAATATGTGGCAATGCTTGATGCTGGTATAGTTGACCCAACTAAGGTAACTCGTTCAGCCCTTCAAAATGCTGCATCAATTTCGGCACTATTCTTAACTACTGAAGCAGCAGTAGCTGACCTTCCAGAAGAAAAGAATGATATGCCACCAATGGGCGGCATGGGCGGCGGAATGCCTCCAATGATGTAATAAATAGTCGATAGGTTATGACTTATAAGAAAAAGGAGTGGAATTTTTCCACTCCTTTTTTTAATGCAGCTTGAAAGCCCACTAATGAATTAACACCTTGTGCCAATTTCTAAGCCTAGGAACTTTTATATCTCCCTAGGGAATTATCGGGCATCTTTACCTAGTATATACTTAGCTTTTCTGGAGTATATTCCTTTATCGTTTTAATAACATCCTCCTTAACCTCATCGTCGACTTCTTTAATGATTAGGGTTATTTCTCCATTGAAGTCCCCTGTATGATATTTATTTATAAGATTATTGATTAATAGGCCGATTATACTTCCCACTGCCGCTCCATAGAATATTATTGCCAATACACCAAGTAGAGCTAGCACCGATAAGCCGAGAAGATTTACATTGAATAATATGGCAGAAATAGAAGATAAGCCTCCAATAACTGCACCAAAGGCTATGCCCTTAAATATATTTCCTAGCTCTAGCTTCGATACCTCCCTAGAACGTTTAATGAGGACGCTTGAAATATAGCTTTCACTGTCAGAAACCCTATCATTTTCATTAATCAATAGAATACGGCCCCTTAACTTAGAATTCTTTCTAAGCTTTTTTACAAGTTTTTTGAGGTTTATGATGTCATTAAAAGTAGCTATGATGTTGAACATAATATCACCCCCCTATATAATTATTATATACCGAAAGAGCAATAAATAAACAATAAATTCAGAATATTCAGAATAAAAATTATGATTTCAATTTCATTGAACTGTTTTTAAAGGAGAAAATAAAGAAAAATTAAAAAAACTCAAAGTCCTTGAGTTTTTACTAAGCCTTTGTATATAATGGGATAAACGAGGAAATAGCTATTGGCTAGAAGCTAACAGTTATGAAAAGGAGATGCTTTCCATGTTTACCGACAAGGATTATATAGTTCAGTTTACAGACATGATGTCAGAGGGATTTATTTTCATCGATGATGATGGAAAAATTCAAATATATAATAAAAAAGCAAAGGAAGTCTTTGGAGTTACCTACAGCCAGGGTAAGGGCCATGAATCAGGGAAAATTCTAAGAGGTGATATAGTCATAATTGCCGATAATAACCTAGGAAGGGATGATGGTGGACTTAGACCAAAGGATTTAGAAGTATTGGGGATTAGGGATGAAAATATTGACATAGGTGATTCAGTAATAGCCATAGGGTTATTTAAGGACGAAGGGACACTCCCTATTTATAAATATATAAAAAATTATAATAAGGGATTTATGGATTTACATACTAAATTTTTAGATATGGATATAGAAGTAAAAATAGATTTTATAGATAAAACTATCAATATATCTGTAGAAAATGAGGAATTTGAGACTGAGTATATAAATGCCCTAGGTCATATAGTTGTATTGGATGGTAATAGTAGAAAGGTGAAATTCTATCAAGCTAAGGGCTACACAATAAGGAAGGAAAGCATATTTGACCTATTTACAGGTAATGAATATATGGCAAAGGGAGTGGATATTGAAGTAGATGTCATTGGTAAGGATATTTTTGAGGTTCATGGATATGTTCCTGCCATAGAAGAATTTTATAAAACAGCTAAGGGCAAAGATATGAGCTTTATAGATAAATTTATAGAGATAAATGGCAGGCCAACCCTATGCTCCCTTCAGCCCGTAGATAAAAATGGAAATAGGGTTGGGGCCCTTTTAAAGGTTAAGGATATATCAGAGCTTAAGGTTCTAATAGAAGAGAGAAATGAAGCCCTTTTAAAACTAGAGGAAATTGAGAAAAAACTTAATCTAGGGGAAGGGGATATAGATTCTTTCCCCAGGATAATTGGAGAAAGTGATGAAATCAAGGAGGTAAAAGGTCTTTTAAAAAAGGCTGCAAAATCAAACTCTACAGTTCTCCTATTGGGGGAAAGTGGAACGGGAAAGGGATTAATAGCGAAGGAAATCCATAGGGAGAGTAAAGATAAGGATATGCCCTTTATTCATGTAAACTGTGGGTCGATTCCCGAGTCCCTTATGGAAAGCGAGCTTTTCGGCTATGAAACTGGGGCCTTTACTGGAGCTAGGTCAAAGGGAAAAATGGGATTTTTTGAGATGGCAAATGGAGGAACCATGTTTTTAGATGAGATATCTGAAATACCCCTTTCTATGCAGGTAAAACTTTTACAGGTATTACAAAGTAAATCCTTCTTTAAAATAGGGGGAGAAGAGGAAATCAATGTAGAGGTGAGAATTATAGCTGCAACCAATAGAAATCTGGAGGAAGAGGTTTCAAAGGGGAGATTTAGAGAGGATTTATTCTATAGGATAAATGTTTTTCCAATATGGTTACCTCCACTGAGGAAAAGAAAACAGGATATACATGGCCTTGTGTATTCAAAATTGCCTGAGATATGTAAAATATGTGGATGTGAAGAAAAGCATATATCGGGAGAGGCTCTAAGAAAGCTAAGGGAATACGATTGGCCTGGAAATATCAGGGAGTTAGAAAATATCCTTGAAAGGGCAGTAATTTTATGTGAAGGAAATACTATACTGTCTAAGCATCTAAAAATAGAAACAGGGGATGAAAGTAAGGAAAAGGATGTAGAAGGGGTTAAGCCATTAAAGAAAGTAGTAGTAGATGCAGAAAAAAAGGCGATTATTGAGGCTTTGAAAGTCTATGATGGGGATAAAAGAAAGGTTATGAAGGGCTTAGAAATAGGAAAAACTAGTTTTTACGATAAATTAAAAAAATACGAAATCGGTGTTCGCGAAAACGGAAACTAGTACTGAAAAACGGAAAAATTTTGTCCATAGAAATCAATAGATTTAAAAATAAAGTTCGTAAATGCGGAAAAATGTCGAACCTTCTAATTATAAATCAACTTATTTCTTTAACTTTAAGTTTGGCATAATAATTGCTCATAGTTATTAGCCAACAACAATATGAGGAAATAGGTGATTGATTATGGAGAGAAGAATTTCTGAAAATGGCAACTATGTATTTGGAGGAGCAGATACAGTAGAGCTTGCTAAAGAATATGGAACGCCATTATATGTTGTATCAGAGGAGATTATAAAGAAAAAATGTAAAGAAATAAGGGAGAATTTCCTATTTAAATATAAAGATGTTAAAGCCGCCTATGCTAGTAAAGCCTTTTTAAATCTGGCTATATGCAAGATTATTGAAAGGGAAGGATTATACTTAGATGTAGTTTCTGAAGGAGAGCTTTATACAGCTATCTGTGCCGATTATCCCATGGAAAAGATATTTTTTCATGGTAACAATAAAAGTAGATGTGAACTGGAGCTTGCCATATCCAAGGATGTAGGGAGAATTGTAGTAGATAACCTTTATGAGCTTGAAATGGTGAATGATATTGGAAGGAAAATGAAAAAAAAGCCCAAAATACTCTATAGGATTACTCCAGGAGTAGAAAGTGAGACCCATAAATATGTAGTAACAGGCCAGAGGGATTCAAAGTTTGGAATTCCCCTTGAAAAGGATATAATATTTAAAGCCCTAAAACTTGGTATGGAGTATGAAAATGTTGAAGTTTTAGGTTTTCACTTTCATGTAGGGTCACAAATATTTGACAATACATCCCATGTAATGGCTACGCATAGGGTTATGGATTTAATTAGGGAGGCTAAGGATACTCTTGGTTTTATTACTAGAGAATTGAATACCGGTGGAGGATATGGGATATTTTATACTGAGGGAGATAGGGAAAAACCGATCTCATACTTTACCGATGCAATCGTAGAAAAGGTTATAGAGAAATGTAAGGAATTTGACCTGCCCCTGCCAACTATTATAATAGAGCCTGGAAGATGGATTATTGGGGAAGCAGGTATTACCCTATATACAATAGGGTCCATAAAGGAAATACCGGGAATTAGGACCTATGCTTCTGTGGACGGGGGGATGCCAGATAATCCGAGGCCGGCCCTTTATGGCTCAAAATATCAAGCCCTTATTGCCAATAAAGCTGATAGGGATGCTGATAAAGTAGTTACAATAGCGGGTAAATGTTGTGAAACCGGTGATATACTTATATGGGATTTGAAGGTTCCAGAGCTTGAATCGGGAGATATTTTAGCAGTCCTAAACACTGGAGCCTATAACTATTCTATGGCAAACAACTATAATAAAATTCCAAGACCTGCCGTAGTACTTGTAAATGAAGGATACTGCGAGGAGATAGTTGAGAGGGAAAAATATGAAGACCTAATATCAAGGTATCGTATTCCTAATCACTTAAAATAATCGAATTAAAGGACTCCAATATTTATTATTAGAGTCCCAGATTGTAGACAAAGTCTACAAGATGCAAGGCTTTTGAGAAATCCAAAGTTCGAGACGTACTGAAACCGAGAGGCCGCAGCGTATAAAAAGATGAAGTCTATTTGCTTTTAGCAAATACCATAAAATTTCCCACGAACTTATCAGTTCGTTATAAAATTTTATTGACTAGGTTCTTGGTTGAAGCAACAACGAAGAAATTTGGGTTTCTCAACAGTCTAGGACTCCAATATTTATTATTGGAGTCCCTTTTAAATGATATTTAATCTATATTATACACCTTTATTTAGTAAGTTCGCTTTTAACATGATTTTTGTCCTGGGCACTAGCAGTTTGAGATGCAGCATAATACCCTTTTTGTGTAGCTATTTCACCTAGTTGCTCTTGAAACTGTTCAGCTTCAGTTCTAAGTTGAGTTAACGCACTTCTAAGGCTTTTATTACTACATTCTCCAATAGATTTTGTATAATCAGACATACTTTGTTTAGTCATTGAAAGAACATCGCAAACCATATCTTTCTCTTGCATCATCATAGAATAACCTCCAATTTATAATTTGTTTGTCAACTGATCAACTGTAGTTTTAGCTGATTGAGCTGCTTGTTTAAACATTTCCTTTACTTGTCTATCCTCACATCTTGAAGCATAATCACTAAGTTTTGCAACCATTGTTTTGTGTCCATCAATTATGTGTCTTAAATTTTGTAATTCCTGTTGAGTAAGATTAGTTAAATCCACTTGATTTAAATGAGCCAATGGAACCTCTCCTTTCTAAAAAAACATATTTTGGTTTATTCAAGTTTATTTTTTCATAATTAAAAAATTATATTCTATGTATAAATTGGACTCAAAGTAAAATAATGTAAAAATAATAGACTTTTATTTCTATATTTAGAGCTAAGAAATAAAAATCAAAACCTATGGTAGAGGGGTTCTCCATAGGCAGCTTATAAAAGTTAGAACAATTCACTAGACATTTTTGAGTATTTTTTTATTGCATTTTCAATATCATTAGAATTCGCCTTTTTTGTTTGATGCCATCCCCGTTGATTCATAGCATCTAATAAATCGAGCTGGCAATCTTGTACATTGGTAAGGCAAAAATTTAAGGAATCTCTAAAGGTTAGGGAAGATGTTTGTATAATACCAGTATTATATAATGAAATAATTTGATTTTCATACATTAATAAATCGTGTACCAGTTCCTTTTCACTAAAGTCAGAGTTATAAGACATTAGATAGACCTCCTTAAGCTGTTGAAAAATTGAGATGTATATATTCTAAATAAAAGAAAAAATAAATAAGAAGAAATCATTTTTTTGAATTAATTCTATAAAATATGAAATACTATTGATGTAAATTAAGATATTTGAGTAAATTATTGTAATTTTCTTTATGCTTCTTGGCAGAATTTTGGCAAAGGATTTTAAGCTGGGCATCATTAAAATAGGAAGCATATAGATTATATCTTTTGTTCATCATGGCTTCATAAAATAGTTGAGCTTCTAATATCTTAAGATTCGATGCATCCAGTATAGGGTTATTTTCCATTCTCATCCTCCTTTAGGATATATGCTTATATATATTATTTGAAATAAAAAAAATAATATGGCTTGTAAAATATGAAGGAGGTAAATATTATTAACAGCACTGGATATTATTAAAAGTAAAGGAGGTGCCATATGGGTTTTTTTGATAATTTTTTTAATATATTTAGATTTAGGGATAGAAAAGAAGATAATAATGAAAGCAATAATGATATAGCTAATATGAAAGACATAAATGTATCCCTTGGAGAAGATCCAGGTTCTTTAGAAAATCAAGAAGATGAAAAAAGGTAATAACTCTTATAAACCTCCTATAAATTATTATAGGAGATTATTTAAAGCCTGCTCTAAAGAGCAGGCTTTAAATTTTACTATATAAACAAATGTTAGAGAGGAAAATAGTATGGTTTAAGGAAAATTTAAGCTTGAGTGGTTTCTAGTTAGATATTTCAAAGAAATCTACATCAAACCATCCCCAACTTTTTACAACTTTTATAGTGTTATTACCAGCATTTAAATGGATTGTTCCAATATTTAGGTCAGTAAAACTACTAGACTGTGGGAATAACTTGTTGCCTAAATTTCTACCATTTACATATACATAATTATATTTGTTTTCATATTGTGAAGCGTATCTTATCTTTAAATTATAGCTTCCAGTAGATGGAACATTTACTCTTATTTCTACAGAATCATTTCTTGCATCAAAATTAGTTACATAACCTGAGCCAGAGTAGCCAGGGCGATGGGTGCTTATAATGGTCCCATTGAGGATACCATCTTCAGCTTCTATTTTTATTGACCCCGCTGGTGGAGGTGGTGGTGAACTTCCAAAAACGGAACAAATCACAGAAGTTTCTTTAATACCATTGTTACCATTTACTACTATATTTCCCCAGTGCGTCAAACGACTTCCTCGCCAATCGGTGGACATATCTAAATATTTCCAAGTATCACCATTACCATACCATGACCAAGCTATCCAGCCAACGCCTTTTTGCTGTGAATAATTCATTATTGTTGCTTCGTCAACGTCCCCGTTTGTATGCCTTAGTCCAAATTCACCAATACAAAGAGCAAGACCTTGATTTATTACACCGTCAATATTATTTTTAACCTGTGAAGCATTTCCACCTGCATATTCATACATATGTATAGCGAACATTGTATTTCTTTCTGAATCTGAATTAAATACTTCTCTACCTAGGTCGTGGACTGACTTAGGAAATTGTCCCCAGCCTGCACAGTCAATTAATAAAGTGTGCTTTAGGCCGGCTTTTCTAAGTCTTGGAATAGCTCTTTTGTATCCGTCAGCCCATCCTCGGCTATCCCATGTTCCATACCATTCATTTGCAATATTTATAATTACCCTATCCTCTTTTCCGACTAAAGCATCCTTCATGGAGATAAAGTAATCTACGGCATTAGATAATCTTTTATAATCATCGGAGCCTGTAGCATCATGTATCTCTAATACTGCAATCAGCTTATTTTGTTCACAAAGAGATATAATATTTCTTACAGTATTAATATCGTCATATCCCCATCTATCCCCATTCCCAAGTGCCACTCTCACAGTGTTTGCACCAGTTCTTGCAATTGCTTTTATTGCGGTTTCCTCATTGCCCTTCCACCAAGCGTGGGCGTGGTTAATTCCCCTCATGACAAATTCATTTCCATTGGCATCGAGTAATTTAGACCCACTAACTTGGAAACCCTTTACAGCCGTAGTTGCATTAGCTGGTACCCTTGGCGTAAAACTTAAAACTAGTGTAAGTACTAAAAAAAATGTAATTACCCTTTTCATATGTGTAACCCCCTCTTTACTTATTTGAAATGTTTCTGTGATATTTGTTAGGACTAACTATAATTAATAATAGATAAGTTAGCCTTAATTTTTTCCTCCCTTCTTTGAAGTATTAATCACAAAACATATTTCTAGAGTACCTTTTAATACACAAACAGGTAAAACATAAATATTACTTTAACGTTTACTTCGTGAAAACGTTTTTTGTGTTGTGAAAAAAAGTATTAAGTATATAATATATTATTTTTCGATATGTTGTCAAGAAAAAATTAACATAATATCAAAAAAAATCCATCATAAAAATCCAATAATATCAATGTATTATTTGTAAAATTCTGATGTATAAGATTTAAAGTGATTAAAGTTAACGTTTAGGTAAAAAATAAAGTTAATAATAAAATAATCATCATAAAGTAGAAGTAAATCCCTTAAATGATGATGTGAAATTTGATTTTAAAAATGTTTGCATAAAATTTATTGGTAATGCTAAGATAAACAATTTTAATTATTTTCTTTCAAATTTATCTTAAGTTTTAGTGTTGCTTAGCTATAATATGTAAAAAAGACTGATAAAATGGTAAAGAAATGAAATTGTTTTATCTACGAATAATAGTAATTAATTAAGAAAAGATAAAATTAGTAATTATTTATAGTGAAACAATTTAGTGTATTTCATTATAGCGATTAAATAAATATATAACATTCTATTTTATATTCAGTTTATTTAATATTCTAATAATTGCTTTCCTTATTGACAATTGTAAATAAATTTGATACCTTATATAAAAATAATAAACAAGACCTACAACACTCGTATAAATCCAGTAATATGGTCTGGAAGTTTCTACCGGACAACCGTGAATTGTTCGACTATGGGTGAAATTATTATAGTGCATAGATTTTTGCTTAAATATAGGTATAAAGCTTTAGACTTTTATATATAGATTCAAGGAAAGAAATAGAAGTATTTATTATTTTCCTTGAAATTTATTTTAAGTTTTACTGTTGAATATCTATATGTAAGTTTTGGATGTAATTTGTTTGCATGGTAATTTCACTCCTATGAGGTTATTATGGAGGCTTTTTTGTTTTTGGTTTTATAATTTTAGTAATTTTCAAGTAGCATAAAAAAAGTGGAGGTTGTGAATTATGGAGGGGAAATTAATTAAAGAAGGATTAACCTTTGATGACGTATTGCTTATACCACAGAAATCTAAAATTCTTCCTAAGGAAGTAAGTGTAAAGACGAGATTAACTAGCAAAATAAAACTAAATATACCCATTATGAGTGCGGGAATGGATACGGTTACTAAATCAAAATTAGCAATCGCAATTGCTAGAGAAGGTGGAATAGGAATCATTCATAAGAATATGAGTATTGAAAGGCAAGCTATGGAAGTGGACAAGGTAAAAAGAAGCGAGCATGGAGTAATAGTTGACCCATTTCACTTATCGCCTAATCATGTAATATCCGATGCATTAGACCTAATGGAGAGATACCATATCTCAGGGGTTCCTATAACAGATGAGAATAAGAAGCTTGTAGGTATTTTGACTAATAGAGATATAAGATTCCAAAATGATTTCACTAAAAAAATCCACGAGGTAATGACTAAAGAAAATCTTATTACGGGTAAAGAAGGAACTACATTAAGTGAGGCGGAAAAGATACTCAAAAAATGGAAGATAGAAAAGCTTCCAATAGTTGATGAAGAAGGAACCTTAAAGGGACTTATAACCATTAAGGATATTGAAAAATCAATAAAATATCCAAATAGGGCTACCGATGAAAGCAATAGACTTTTGGTAGGTGCTGCCATAGGGATAACTGGAAACATGATGGAAAGGGTAGGGGCTTTAGTTAAAGCGGGAGTAGATGTTGTAGTTTTAGATACTGCCCATGGCCATTCCCAGGGTGTTTTAGATGCGGTCAAAAAAATTAAATCACAGTATTCAGAGCTTCAAATAATAGCGGGAAATGTTGCAACAGCAGAGGCCACTGAGGATTTAATTAAGGCAGGAGCCGATGGAGTTAAAGTAGGTATTGGACCGGGTTCCATATGTACAACTAGGGTTGTAGCAGGAATAGGAGTACCCCAGGTCACTGCCATATATGATTGTGCTAAGGCAGCTAAAAAATATGATGTTCCCATAATAGGTGATGGTGGCATCAAGTATTCAGGAGATATAACTAAGGCAATAGGGGCAGGAGCCGATGTGGTAATGATTGGTTCACTATTTGCAGGAACAGAAGAAAGCCCTGGGGAGACGGTTATATATAAGGGAAGAAGTTTCAAAGTCTATAGAGGTATGGGTTCCCTTGGAGCTATGGCTGCTGGGAGCAAGGATAGATATTTCCAAGAGGACAGCAAAAAATTTGTTCCCGAAGGAGTAGAAGGAAGAGTTCCATACAAGGGGTTGCTAAGAGAAACTATATATCAGGTAGTGGGAGGGCTTAAGTCTGGTATGGGCTACTGCGGAACCTCTACAATAGAAGATTTAAAAGAAAATGGGAAGTTTATAAGGATAACCGGTGCAGGACTAAAGGAAAGTCATCCCCATGATATTCATATAACGAAGGAATCACCAAATTACAGTGTAAGGGACTAAGATAGCTTGATGGTAGGTTTATAGGGGCGAGGTTAAGATTGAGAGTCAAGGTTATTCCTATTGGTCAATAGGGTCAAAGGGAATAATAACTTTATTCTCAATCTTGAATTTGGCCCTTTAAAAGCTCATCTAAAAGGAGAGGAAGGAATTTATTATGGAAACTAAGGAACTCATATTGATTGTAGACTTTGGTGGTCAGTACAACCAACTGATTGCAAGAAGGGTTAGAGAAGTAGATGTGTATTGTGAAATAGTTCCCTATAAAAGGGCCTTAGAGAGGATTAAAGAAAAAAATCCTATAGGTATAATATTTACTGGTGGACCTGCAAGTGTATATTCACAAAATGCTCCAACCATTGAGGTTGAGGTATTTGAACTAGGAATACCCATACTTGGGATTTGCTATGGTGGGCAGCTTATGGCAAAACTTTTTGATGGTAAAGTAAATAGGGCACCCTCTAGGGAATACGGAAAAATTGAGCTAAATCTAGCAGATAATAGGGATATATTTAAAAATATTAAGAGTGGCTCTGTTTGTTGGATGAGCCATACGGACTTTATTGAATCTCCTCCAGAGGGCTTTGATGTAACCGCCAGTACAGACAATTGTCCAGTGGCTGCTATGGAGAATAGAGAAAAGAAGTTATATGCAGTACAATTTCATCCTGAGGTTGAACATACTCCCTTTGGAAAGCAATTTATAAGGAACTTCCTATATGAAATTTGCCAATGCTCGGGAAGCTGGACTATGCACAACTTTACCGAGAAAACCATAGGAGAAATTAAAGAAAAGGTTGGAAATAAAAGGGTTTTATGTGGACTTTCTGGAGGAGTAGATTCCTCTGTAGCTGCGGTTTTAGTCCATAGAGCTATAGGAGATAATTTAACCTGTATCTTTGTAGACCACGGTCTCTTAAGGAAAGATGAGGGCGATGAGGTAGAGTCGGTCTTCGGTGAAAAATTCAATATGAACCTTATAAGGGTAAATGCTAAGGAAAGATTTTTAGGTAAGCTAAAGGGGATAACTGACCCTGAGAAAAAGAGGAAAATAATCGGAGAAGAATTCATAAGGGTATTCGAGGAAGAGGCCAAGAAATTAGGAGAGATAGATTATCTGCTGCAGGGTACAATCTATCCCGATGTTATAGAGAGCGGCACTGAAGAAGCTGCTGTAATTAAGAGTCACCATAACGTTGGTGGACTTCCAGAAGATATGGAATTCGATTTGATTGAACCTCTGAGACAGCTATTTAAGGATGAGGTAAGAAGAGTTGGAGAAGAGCTAAAGATGCCACAGGAAGTAGTTTGGAGACAACCTTTCCCGGGTCCTGGCCTTGCGATTAGAGTATTAGGAGAAATAACAGAAGAAAAGCTAGAAATCGTTAGGGAATCTGATGCTATTTTAAGGGAAGAAATTAAAAATGCTGGTTTAGAGGGTGAAGTATGGCAATACTTTACGGCCTTGCCAAATATGAAATCCGTTGGAGTAATGGGGGACGAAAGAACCTACAGCCATGCGGTAGGTATAAGAGCTGTAACCTCTACCGATGGAATGACCTCTGACTGGGCCAGGATACCCTACGATGTCCTTGAAAAAATCTCAAATAGAATAGTAAATGAAGTAGATAACGTAAACAGAATAGTTTATGATATTACCAGTAAACCCCCTTCAACTATAGAGTGGGAGTAGGGTGTAAGGATTAAAATATATATTGTGGGTGTCTTAGAATGACAAATTTATGCGTTGTTTGAAATTACAGCGGCTTAGCACGTAGATCAGTACCAGTCAAATCCCTGTAATTTCAAAGCCCTAAGCTTCACTCATTCTGAAACACCCTGGGGCTGAATTTATAAGATGATTTTTATGAGACAGCCCCTTGAATTAAATGAGTTTTTTAATAAATAAAATAAAATATAACAAATATTTTTTCTTATTCAGCCTTTAGGTGAGGTCGAGTAAATCAAGGTCCACGGGATATAACCCTGCAGTTACTGCAGGGTTGAGGCTGTTAACAAACTCCCAATTTCAGCGTGCCTTGAACTTGAAAGTTTGTTAAAGCCTGTCATCTTGTTGACTTTGTCAACAATCTGAACCCTGCAGTTATTGCAGGGTTTTTCTAGTTTTTGAAAAGATATGGGTTACTCTTACGAT
>JAKSBP010000179.1 GCA_022361035.1 Clostridia bacterium | reverse complement strand
GCCCTTAGCTCAACTGGATAGAGTGTCTGACTACGAATCAGAAGGTTAGGGGTTCGAGTCCCTTAGGGCGCACCAAAAATAAAACCTTGAATTTTCAAGGTTTTTTAATTTTTTGATATGGGCTATGACTGGAATTTTGGTAGGTATAAAAGTATCACTACAAATGTGTATTTTGACATTTTAACTTGTCTAAGAATTAAGAACATCATATAAAAGATAGAAGAATTTAACTTGCTGTGGTTCATTTATTCAATTGACAAGTGTAAAAACAAGGATAGTAACCAGTACGATAAATATTTAAAAGATATTGAAAGGTATCGTTTTTTTGGACAAGTTGATAACTCGATATGAAGTTCTTTTGCAAAGGGCTATTTAGGTTGACCAGCAGCCCATTCAAGAATTTTACCTGTTTCATCCCATGTCATAAATATGAAAGGGGATTGTAATACAATGTTGGTTATCGAATCAACAAGTGGTGTATCAACAACATGATATATTAAATATAAGCTACCATCATGAGATTTGGCAGTAGCGAAATAGAATAGGTCATCCAGATTTACATCACGTAGAAAGTAGCTTGATGTTACAGTGCCTTTACCTGGTCTATTTGGAAGTGTTGCAAGTGGGTTGAGTTTTTTAGCCATAGAAAAAAGATTTCTTGGAATTGAAGTTATTTTATTCAAAAATATTGCCTCCTTAGAATTTGCTATAGTTAATTCATGATATGCAATAAAATGAATAATTGTTAACTTGAAAAATTATATTTAGTTATAATTAATCTAGGACTAAAAGGTGAGCGAAGGAATGATTTAATGAGTAATTACGATTGCTTAATACACTTAAAAATAGCTTAGTGTATATAATAAATTAGAATAAACATAACTTAGAATAGGGAGAAGCTTGGGTTCTATTTGCTTTTTAGTAGAAACTTTATTATATTTATAGATTCTCTTGTATTTTCCAATGAAGATGTTATAATATACTTGATAAAAGTGAAACCCACCCATAAGAGGGAACAAAGTGAGTAATGAGTTGAAAAATGGAAAAGGTAAAAACTTTTATACTTGCTTTTTGATGAAAGAAGAATATGATTTTATATACATGCTTGCTTCCAATATCTTAGAGGTATTGGAATTTTTATATACTGCTTTAGTTCCTTGAAATTGAAAAGGGGAAATTTAAGCACATAATAGCTATGATTGAATTTGCACAGCAAGTTATAAAAAATAATTAAAAGGATGTATGGAAATGGGATAAGATGATTTATCGTGATATGGTCCTTTTATTCTACTTAATTCTGAATGCATCGATTTAAATAAATACTTATAAGAAGGTGAGTCTATGAGGCGATTCAAGGAATATACTGTAAATCAGTACTTAGAATTATTGAAAAATATGAAGATAGATAGAGAAATTAAAGAAATTCATCTCCATCATACTTGGAGGCCAGATAAGAAAGGTTATGAGAAGGCATCTAATAAGGAATCGGTAATCTATAGCATATATAAATTCCATACGGAAAGTAATGGTTGGGATGATATAGGACAGCATATATCCCTGACTCCTAGTGGAACTGTATGGGATGGAAGGGATGTAAATATGGACCCTGCGAGTATAAAGGGAAGAAATAAAAATGCCTTGGCTATTGAAATGATAGGTAATTTTGATGATGGATATGATAAATTAGAAGGGGTTCAGTTAGAATCATTAGTGAAGCTTTTAAAGGGTCTTTTCAACATTTTCGAAGGCGTTAAATTGATTTTTCATAGGGAATACAGTAAAAAGACTTGTCCAGGGACTTCTATAAAAAAGGAGGAATTACTAGATATGGTTAATGAAAAACAGTATCCAAAGGAGATTTCAGAGTGGGCTAAGGATGCCTATGAATGGGTTGTAAGAGAGAAGATATCTGATGGAAGCGACCCAAAGGGGTCAGTTACTAGAGAAGAGCTTTGGACTATGCTATACAGGTATCATCAAAAGCAGTATGGAAAGTAGGTGCTCATATGGGGACTTGTAATAGATATATTGAGGTAGCTAATAGGAATAGTGCACGGTTTTTATCCATTAGTCACTATATTTGAAAAGAAATAATTTTCTATTAAGTATTTACTAATAGGAGAATCCTATAAGGGCTTTTCATTTTTTATATAAACTGTAGATATACAAGGACAAATAGATAGTTGAAAAATTTTCTGCATCTTAAGTTGTAAAATTTGTCTAAGAATTGAAAAAAGGAATATGAAATAAAATGTCGAATATAGTCCTTAACCTAAATTTAAGGAGGCAGATTGTGTGTCCAGTGTTAACGAAATAATGAGTTGGACCTTTGTCCAAGAAACTAAAGCACCTCAAGAGGTTTATGAGATACTTGTTAATGGAGAAGAAATTGAGGCAGCCTATAAAACAGTTCGTGATGTGGCTGTAATAACTAATAAAAGGATTATTATAGCAGATAAGCAGGGGATAACTGGAAAGAAGGTTGAAGTATATACTATACCTTTTAAATCAATTGTTATGTATTCCAGTGAAAATGCCCATGGAATTTTGGATTTCAATGCTGAAATAGAATTATGGACTAGAGTGGGAAAATTTAAACTTAACCTTAAAAAAGGTATTGATATTCGTAAGTTAGATAAAATAATAGGAGAAAATATTTTATAAAAATTTTCAATCGAAATAGATTATGGGGGTGGTAGATTACCACTCCTTTTTATTTTAAAATATTTTTTGAAAAACTATAGACTTCTGGCATTTTTATGGCAATTTTAGTGTAAAATATTAATAAATTAAGAAATAGTTTATATAGATAAAATTTTTAAAAGATTTTCATGAAATCTACTTATAATGAAGCTTTGACTTTCTTTTATAAATAAAAATTTAATAAAATAATTGTCGAAAAAAGGAAAAACTATTATGCATGTATAATATTACTCTATATTGATAATTTTGATTTAGTAAGGAGTGAAAAATTTGACCTTGATGAATGTAAAGCTATTGGGAACTCCTATAGTGCAAAAAGATAAAGAATACATAACATTTCCCTTTGGGAAGGCAGAGGCACTATTTTACTATATGTTAGTTAAGAAAAGAGTATCAAGGGATGTTTTAGTGGATTTGTTCTGGGCTAATGTTACCCTGGCATCAGCTAAAAAAAATTTAAGAAATGCAGTTTATATTATAAAAAAGGTTTTTAATGAAGAAGTACTAGTATCGCCTCAAAGAACAATTATAGAATTAAATTCAAAACTTAAATTTAAATTAGATATAGATGAATTTCTATTTGGTTGTGGAATTAATTCTATAGAAGCTTATTCTGGAGAATTTCTCGAAGGATTTTTTGTAAAGGATGCAAAGAATTTTGAAGAGTGGATGCTTGGATTAAGAAGTCAATACAGATATACTTATGTAAGGAAACTTTATAAGCAAGTAGAAAATTTCATGGAAGATAAAAAATGGAATGATGCAGAAAAATATTGTAATAGGATAATAGACATTGACCAATTTGATGAAAAAGCCTATAGGGTTTTAATGAAAATATATAATGAAGATGGAAAATATAATAAATGCATATATATTTATAATAGCTTAGTAGAATTATTAGACAGTGAGCTATCTATAGCTCCCGATACAAAAACTACAAAACTATTTGAAAAAATAGCACAGAATAAACCCCTTAAACATACACAAAACAAGGTAGAATCTCAAGAGTTTTTCTATGGTCGAAATAAGGAATTAGACTTTCTGAGTGAGAATTATTATAGGTTCCTAAACAGCAATACTGCGAGTTCCATAATAATATTAGGTGAAACGGGTATAGGAAAAAGTAAATTGCTAAATAGATTTCTAGATTTAATTAAAGGAGAGAGAACATATAATTTTGTTACAAATTGCTATCAAGCTGAAGAAAAGTTTTTATTAAAACCATGGCATAAAATATTTCAACAATTATCTCTCATAATTGAAAATGAAAAAATAGATATTCCCCTTATGTTAAGACAAACCGTAAGATATATTTTTCCTACATTTATTGTCAATGATAGCATAGATGATAGTAGTTTAGTAGAAAGAATTGAATCATTAAGTTATGAAACAGTAGAGAAAACAATATTTGAAATATTTAATAAAATTTCTATAAAAAATAAGATAATTTTAGCCTTTGAAGATTTACAATGGATTGATAGTATAAGCTTGGCTCTGCTGAAAAATATAATGCTAAATAATAAAAATAGGTCAGTAATATTAGTAGCTACTTGTAGGCAAGGACATGATGAAAATATTGAGAGCTTCTTAACAGAGATGGGAATGTACGAAGTAATAAAAAAAATAAATTTACAGCGACTGAGTAAAAGAGAAACGGTTGACTTTATATCAGAGGTAATGTCTCAATATAAATTATCACAAAATACTAAGAACTTAATATACAAAGAAACAGAAGGTAATCCCCTATTTATAGTTGAATTGTTAACCAGTATGAAAGAAAATGGTAGATTTGAGCTTATGACACCTAAGCTACAGGATGTATTAAAAAATAGGTTTTTAAATGTATCTATTGAGGGGAGAAAAATACTGAATATTATTTCAGCTTTTTTTGATAAAGTAACATTTCAAAATTTGCAGCAAATAACTTTAATCAATGAGCTTGACCTTATAGAGATTATTGAAGAACTTCAAAATAAATATTTAGTAAAAGAAGTGGTAGAAAGAGATAAGATTAGTTTTATATTTACACATCAGAAACTCAGAGAATTTATTTATTCCCAGTTATCATCTTCTAAGAAGAGATTATTGCATAATAAAATAGCTAATTTATTGGAAAAACAATTAAAAGATGATAAACGAGATAATATGTTATATTCAAAATTAATATACCATTTTGATAATGGTGGTGATAAAGTTGGGGTTTTGAAATATAGTATAAAAAATTTAGAAAATTATTTGAGCATATGTCATGAAGTTTTTCCAGTAATTTATGGCAGTAATAAAATAAAATACGGGAATTTACAGTTCAAAAACGAGTTGAGTAAAATCTGTCAATTGCTCGAAGAAGTACAAAGAAACGATGAAAATAATAAAGAGATAATTAGATTAGAGATATCCTTTTTACATATTTTAGGGAGATATTATATTATGAAGGGAGATTACGATGTAGGACTAGCTAAAATAGATGAGATGATAGAGAAATCCTTAAAATTAGATGACTATAAATCTGCATTAAGAGGATATATGAAAAAAATTTATTATTGTATAAATACTCATAATGTTAAATTGATGAGCAAAAACATAAGCAAGGCATTTGAAATTACGAAGGAACGGTGTCAAAAACCACAAATGGGTATTCTTTTAAGATTAAAAGGATTACAAAAGATTATGGAGGGGAAATTTAATGATGGAGAAGAGATTTTAAAAAATTCAATAAATGTTTTTAATGTACTGGAAGAAAAGGAAAAGTATATATCTAATATTGCAGCTTCCCATAATTATATTGGAGAGAGTAAAAGGTATAGAAAAGAATTTAAAGAAGCTATTTTACATTACGAAAAATCAATATCAATATGTGAATCCAGAGGATTAATTGGAGGGCTAACGGTATCAAATACAAATGCGGGACAAGCAGCCTATGATATGGGAGATTATGGAAAAGCAAAAAAATATTTTAATAAAGCCATAGACCTATATAAACAATTTGATTTAGTATGGGGGCGGGCCACAGCTAACGGATATTTTAGCATGCTGCTAATCAGAGAAGGAAAATATGATGAAGCACTAAAATATATAAAGAAGGCAGAAAAATTTTCTGATAAGGTAAAAAGTCCCTATGAAAAGGGGTTAATCTATAGGGTAAAGGCTGAAATATCTAAATATATTAAAGATAACAATACTGTATGTTCCCTTTCAGGATATTTAAACAAAGGATTAGAAAAATACTGTGATAGAGGAATAGAGTACCTAAAGAATGTGAAGGGTTGTTATGAAATAGAAATATTGAAAAAAATGAAAAATTAGATAAAAAGAAAAGTCATATAAAATTTGACTTTTCTTTGACGTTTAATTGATACTATGTAGACAATCTAACATTTTAAAACATCTAGGCTAGAAGTATTTATTTAGGACATATTTAAAATATGTTATAGTATATAGCCTATAATATTGGGGAAATTCATAAAATTTACACTTATGAATAAGTATACCTAAAATCTTTACATCAACGGTGTTCTAGTAAGGTTTTAACTACTCAAAATCCTTGATTTAGCCATTTTTAAATGTTAGAAAATAATGTCAAGGGGGACATCTAATGGAGAAAATAAAGCAAAATGCGAAATTGAGAATGTCAATATTTGTTCCAATGTCACTAATTTTACTAAGTGCTATTATTTTAGGTTTAGTAGCACCAAAGGCATTCTACGACGTTGAAAACAAAATAGTTGAATTTGCATTTGCGAACTTTGGATGGTTATTCCAAATAAGCGGAAACATCTTTTTGTTTATTTGTCTCTGGGTTATGTTTTCAAAGTATGGTGAAATTAAACTTGGAGGTAAAGATGCAAAACCCACTATGAGCATGTGGAACTGGTTTGCTATTTCTCTTTGTGCAGGAATTGCAACAGGAATATTATTTTGGGGTATAGCTGAGCCAATGACTCATTTTATGAACCCTCCAAAAGAGCTCGGTTTAGCATCTGGAAGTGAAGCTGCGGCAATGTTTTCTATGACAACTACTTTTATTCATTGGACGTTTATTCCATATGGAATGTACGCTATAGCAGGACTAGCCATAGCTTTTGCAACCTACAATATGAAATTGCCCTATCAGATAAGTTCTACATTGTATCCTATTTTTGGAAAGCGTGTAAAGGGTTATGTCGGTGCAATAGTTGACAACATAAGCTTATTTGCTATGGCCGGTGGAGTTGCTGCCGTACTTGGAGTTGCGGCTATGCAAATTGGTAGTGGTTTAAATATCTTGATAGGTATAGAACCAGGTAAATTTATTTGGACTGCGATTCTTTTAGTGATAGTGGTTACATACATTATCTCAAGTTATACTGGACTAAATCGAGGAATTAGATGGTTATCTGATAAAAACTCAAAATTATTTATAGGATTAATGATATTTATATTTATTGTTGGACCAACTCAATTTATTTTATCCTTTGGAACTCAATCAATTGGACACTTTTTGCAAACTTTCTTTGAGAGAACCCATTATCTAAGTCCTATCGATGGCGGTATGTGGCCTAGATGGTGGCCAATATATTACTGGGCCATTTGGTTAGCCTATGCTCCACTTACGGGAATGTTCCTTGCTAGGATTTCAAAGGGACGTACATTGAGGCAGTTTATGATGGTTAACTTAATTTTACCAGCTACTTTTGGGCTAATATGGTTTTCAGTATTTGGAGGCTCTGCTGTCCATCTTGAATTACAAGGGGCAGGAATTTGGGAAGCAATTCAGGCCAATGGATTAGAAGTTTCCGTTTATGCATTTTTAGAAAACTTCCCCCTATCAACTTTAATAAGTGCAATATTTATTTTAGCAATCTACGTTTCCGTAGTAACCTTAGCAGATTCTATGACAACTACGGTGGCATCCCTTTCTACCACTGCATATGCTAATGATGGTGAAGAGCCGCCAAATAAAGTAAAGATATTCTGGGGTGTAGTAATGTCGTCAATGGCAATTATAAATCTCCTTGCAGGTAAAGCTGGTGAAATAAGTGGTATAGATGCTACTAAGCAAATAGCCACCGTTGCTGGTTTCCCAATACTTTTCTTTATGATGCTATTAGCATTTTCAGTAGTTAAAATGATGGTTAAACATAAGGATTATGATTTAGTAAATCACCCGGAAACCGCTTTCATAGACGAAGAAGTGATAGAAAATAAAGAGTAATTCTCAGAAAGTTTATTCTAAAATACACCTTAAATAAAGCGTATTCTACTAAGATAGACAGTAAAGAAGTCTAACTTATAGGGTACGCTTTATTTATGATATTTAATCAGATGATGAGCTAGTTGTCAAAAATCCTTTCAAATTTGATTTATAATTACACTTCTCTATAATTGGCCATGCTTTGACTCTTACAGATAATTTTTGATAAGGCGATAAAAAAACTATATATAAATCTGAAAAAATATGCTTTAAACTACTAGATTCAACAAAGCAATAACAATAATATGCATTTAGTATAAAATTATACATAATATTCTAAAAAAAACAAAAAAGAAAATATTGACATAAATTGTTATGTTATGTATAATGAATAATGTCATATAGTTAAAGATTTGAATAAATTGTAAATATATGTAAAAATCATAGAATTATACAGAAAATAAGATAAATTAACCTAAATTATTTATAAAAGTTACAATTAACCCTTAAAACTCAAAATTAAATATACTGTGTCTAAACTTATTGAACAATTACTTTCCACAAACATAGCTGGTTGTAATTATGATGATTCATCTGACTATTTAAGCCATGACCCTATCTATTTTCACATTTCTAATATATATATAGCGTATAGAAGAAGCTACATTTGAATATATAGTTTGTTTATGTACTAGGTATTTCTTTTAGGAAATCAGGTTTTACTTATTGCTTAATAATATCTTATCATAAGTTTATTTTCAGAAAGAATATGTCGATTTTTCCCTAAATGAGTTTTTAAAAACTTAAATTCTTACTTTTCGGTATATGTTTTTTCAAGGGTATAAGGTGGATTGGTATAGCTTAAGTTTAATTTGTGTAAAACTCTTAACATATCTCTAACACTATACTCTGTTACTAAATTATCACTTGCTCGTTTTTATAAACATTTACATTCTAATCTTTTCGATACTCAAAACCAACTTTAATCAGGTACTTAAGTT
>JAKSBP010000244.1 GCA_022361035.1 Clostridia bacterium | reverse complement strand
TGTTTCAGAAAGTAGGTGTCATTGTAAAGAGATATTATTGGGCTATAAGGCTCCAAGGGAGTGTTCCTTCTTTGGAAGGGAATGTAAACCTCAAAGTCCAATAGGGCCATCTATGGTTTCCCGGGAAGGGGCATGTTCAATTCAATATAGATATGGAAGTGGGGGAGAAAATGAGTAAAACAATAAAACTGCATCATGGAGATGGAGGTGTCCATACAAATAACCTTATACAAAATATTTTTTATAAGTATTTTAACAATCCTGCTTTATTAAAGGGTGGGGATTCTGCTGTATTTGATATTAATGGCAGCAAGCTTGGGTATACGACAGATAGCTATGTTGTAAAGCCCCTTTTTTTTCCTGGAGGAAATATTGGAAGCCTAGCCGTTTGTGGAACTATAAACGATTTAACTGTTACTGGAGCAATGCCCTTATATTTAAGTGCAGGCTTTATCATAGAAGAAGGTTTTGAGATAAGCAAACTGGAGGTTATTACTAGAACAATGCAGGAAATTTGCAAACAGACAGGGGTAAAAATAATTACTGGGGATACAAAGATTGTTGAAAGGGGCAGTGTAGATAATTTATTCATAAATACCTCAGGTGTTGGTGAGATAATAGATGGATATGAGCCAAAATCAATACAAGCAGGAGATGAAATTATTATAACTGGAGGAATTGGAGAGCATGGAGGGGTTATTGCATTAAAAAGATATGAGTTAGGTATTGGTGAGGGTTTAAAAAGTGATTGCAGACCACTTATTGATATATTGATTAAAATTAGGGATTATTTGCCCTTTGTAAAGGTAATGAAAGACCCTACTAGGGGTGGGATAGCTACGATTTTAAATGAAATAGCAAAGGAACATAAGATTGGTATACTATTGTCTGAAGAGAACATACCCATTTGCAAGGAAGTAAAAGGAGTAACAGAATTACTGGGATTAGACCCCTATTACTTGGCCTGTGAGGGCAGAATGATTTTAATTGTGAGGCAGGGCTATGGTGAAAAGATATTAAAGATAATTAAAGGAATAGATAATTGCAAAAACGCAAGTCTTATTGGGCGTGTAATAGAAGAACAATGTGAATATGTTTGCCTTAATACATGGATTGGCGGTAAACGAAGGCTATATATGTTAGAAACCAGCATGCTTCCGAGAATATGTTAAAGTGTATTAAGGTATATATAACTAACCATTGGCTTTTAGGTAATTATATACTTTTAATCCTCAGAAAATAAAAATTTTAGGATACAAACAGGGACTTTTGTATCCTAAAATTATATAGATTAGTATTTTTAAAGAAAAATATAGAAGTCTTCGTTGCTTTATTTAACAAATTTATTGAGGTTTGAAAGGAATTATCTTTACTAATCAGTTATTTTTATACCTCCTCTTTGCATCCCTGTAAATCCAGTACGAACTAGTTCAATAATGCCAAAGGGTTTGATGACATCTACAAAGGCCGAGATTTTTCCAGCATCACCGGTCATTTCTACAGTTAAAGTTTTAGGAGAAATATCAACTATATTTGCTCTGAAAATATTAACGGTTTCCTTAATAACCGTTCTATCCTCGGCATGGGCTTTAACCTTGACTAGTATAAGCTCTCTATATACTGATTTTTCAGGTTTTAACTCCACAACCTTTATAACATTAATGAGCTTATTCAATTGTTTTTTTATTTGCTCTAAGATGTAATCATCTCCTGTAACTGTGATGGTCATACGAGAAATGTCAGGATTTTCAGTTACACCTACGGAAAGGCTGTCTATATTATAGCCCCTACGACTAAATAAACCTGCTATTCTGCTCAGAACGCCAGAATTATTTTCTACTAAAACCGATAACATATGCTTATTAATATAAAGCCCTCCCCTCTACAAATTAGTTAAAATCTTAGGATCAACCATACATTCAATAATATAACTATCCTTACTATTTAGGGCAGTACTAAAGGCTGTCTCTAGCTCTTCATTTGTATTTACCCTTATTCCCTTTATATCGTAGGCATGGGCAATCTTTATAAAATCTGGATTGGCAGTAAAGTCTACCCCAAAATATTTGCCTTTTCCTATATGGGTATCTTGAAGTTCCCTTACCATCCCTAATCTATTGTTATTAAAGAGTAGTATCATAATATTTAACCCCGTTTCACATAGGGTGGCTAACTCCCCAAGTGCCATTTGAAAGCTGCCATCCCCTAGGATACAGACAACTGTTTTATCGGGGGTCCCTAACTTAGCTCCTATGGCTGCTGGTAGGCTATAGCCCATTGTGCCTAAACCTCCAGAGGTGAAGAACTTTCTATTATCTATTATTTCTAAATTTCTGGCTGCCCATATTTGATTTTGTCCTACGTCCGCCGTAAATATGGCATCATCATCGACCATATGAGATAGTGTCTTTAATGCCTCCTTTGGATTAACAAAACTTTTTTTGTGATCATACTTGACTGTGGAGCCATTCTTTAGTGCTTTAATTCTTTCCACCCACTCCTCTGTTTCAAGGGCTTCTATTTTTTCGATAAACTGCTTTAAAATATTTTTAGCATCTCCAACCACTGGAATTGTAGTATTAATGTTTTTTCCTACCTCTGCAGGGTCAATATCAATGTGAATAATATCAGTCTTTTCATTTGCAAGCTTAAAGCCAGCCGTAGCACGGTCACCTACCCTAGCACCGATAATCATTAACAGGTCTGCTTCCGCCACCAGCCTATTTGAGAAAGAGTAACCATGGGAACCCACCATCCCTACATAATATTTAGAGTCTGAGGGAAGGGAGCCTATACCCATTAGAGTGTGAACAACAGGTATTTTTGCCTTCTCAGAAAAAGTTTTAAGTTCCTTAGAGGCCTTAGAACATAGTATTCCACCACCGGCACAGATTAAAGGTCTCTTACTGGTTTTTAGCTTTTTTAGAGCCCTTTTCACTTGACCCGAATGGCCTACATAGGTAGGATTATAGCCAGGGATATTTACAGCACCTGGATAAGAAAAGCTTATACTTTCCTTCTGAATATCTACGGGTATATCTATTAACACCGGACCAGGTCTGCCTGTAGAGGCTATATAAAAGGCTTCCTTGAATATTCTTGGAATATCTTCAGGATCTTTTACAAGATAATTATGCTTAGTAAAGGGTTCAGTTGCCCCTACAACATCGGCCTCCTGAAAGACGTCCTTACCTATGGCTCTTGAGCTTACTTGCCCTGTTATTACTATAAGGGGAATAGAATCCATATAAGCTGTGGCAATACCAGTAATTAAATTTGTAGCCCCTGGACCAGAAGTAGCCATGCATACACCAGTTTTCCCCCTGCTTCTCGCAAAACCACTGGCACAGTGGGCTGCTGCCTGCTCATGCCTTACCAGAACATGCTTAATATTAGAAGTTCTTAAAGCCTCATATATGGGGACCAGGGCTCCACCGGGATATCCAAAAACAATATCTATTCCTTCCTTTTCCAGACACTTTACAATAGCATTTGAAGCTTTCAAAACATCACCTTCTTTACATAGATTTTCAGGTATTATATATTCTAAGCTATTGTCACTAAATATGTTATGTTAATTTAAAAAATATTAATAGAAACCCGTAAAAAGCTTATTATTTGGACTAGTAAACTACAATTATAAAAGTGTTCTAGAATATATTTATTTTAGGAAGATAATTAACAAGTATTGTAACAAAATTTCAATACATAAGTCAACAAAATATTTTAAAAATTTTGTAAATTCACTTATAAAATAAAAATTAGATAAAAAATTAGTTGAAGATGTAAAAAATATTATATGCATAAAAATAAATAAATTTTGAATATTTACAAAAATTGTATTGACATTTAAGATTTAATTTGTTAACATACAATACAATACTGAGAAATCATAAATAGTAAAAGCTATGAAGGAGAGCGTATTTTACAAAATCAGTTCCAGAGAGTCGGCGGATGCTGAAAGCCGATACTGTGGTAAAGTGCTACTCACTCCTGAGCTGCATCTCTGAAGAGTTAATAGGAGATAGATGGTAAGCCCCATTATCGGCTAGGGTTTGATTGAACCTAGAATGAGTGGTTTTTGGTTTGGAGTCCTAGATTTGAAGTGGAGGACTTCTATACTTTAAGTTTTCATATACCAGAGACAAATAAGGTGGTACCACGGGGAACTATAGCCTCGTCCTTAAATTATATTGATTTAAGGACGGGGCTTTTATTGTTTATAGATAATACCATAGGCATTAGATGTTAAGCTAAAATATGGCATAGTAGAAGCTATATATGTTTTTACTTAAAATAACTATTGAAATGGTTAAAACGCTTACAACCTATAACTTTATAATAATAAGGGGGAAATTTAGATGCGAGAAGCTATAAAGATTTTTGATACAACATTAAGAGATGGGGAGCAGTCGCCTGGATGCAGCATGAATCTCCAAGAAAAAATACAGATGGCTAAACAACTGGAACTTTTAAAGGTGGATATAATTGAGGCAGGATTTGCCATAGCATCGGAAGGTGACTTTACTTCAGTAAAGGAGATTGCAAAAACTATAAAAGACTGTACAGTGGCAAGCTTGGCTAGGGCTTTAACTAAGGATATAGACTATGCATGGGAAGCTGTAAAGTATGCTGTTAGACCTAGAATACACACCTTTATAGCCACTTCCCATATTCATATGAAATATAAATTGAAAATGGAGCCCCAGGAGGTAATCGAGAGGGCGGTCACCATGGTTAAATATGCAAAAAAATATTGTGAAGACATTGAATTCTCCGCTGAGGATGGTACAAGGAGCGATGTAGAATTCCTAGCTAGGCTGTTTGAAAAAGTAATCGAGGCAGGGGCTACAGTTATTAATATTCCCGATACTGTAGGCTATACAACGCCTGATGAATACTATGATTTTATAACTCAAATAAGGGAGAAGACATCAAATATGCACAGGGCGGAGATATCTGTACACTGTCATAATGACCTTGGAATGGCGGTTGCGAATACATTAGCCGCTGCAAAGGCAGGGGCAACCCAGTTTGAATGTACAATTAATGGAATAGGAGAAAGGGCGGGAAATGCGGCTCTAGAGGAAATTGTAATGGCGATTAACACTAGGAAGGATATCATAGATTTAGAATGTAATATTGATACAACTCAAATTATGAGGTCCAGCAAACTTTTA
>JAKSBP010000221.1 GCA_022361035.1 Clostridia bacterium | reverse complement strand
TATTGAAAAGCGAAATTTTATAAAGAGCTTTATTGACAAAATCACTTGGGACGGAGAATACATAGATGTTGTTATGTTTGGAAGTGATTCTAAAATAATTAATAGAAATGTTTCCATTATGTGAACATAGCATTTTCTATACATCTTGCTGCATAAGTGGCAAGTCTCGTACCTTTGCTGGCATCAAAGGTAGTTATAGCTTTTATCAATCCTATTGTACCAATAGATATAAGATCATCAGCATTATATCCTGTATTATGATATTTCTTTACCACATGAGCAACTAGCCTCAAATTCTTCTCGATCAATATATTTTTAGCACATTCATCTCCTTTAGAATAGAGCAGTAGATATCTTTGTTCCTCTTCCGAAGTAAGGGGCTTGGGAAACGAAGTATTACTCGTAACAAAAGCAGATAAAACAAGTAACGGAAGTGATACAATAGTTAGCCACATGCAGTTGCCACCTCCATAGTTTTAGTCACTTTAAATTATATGTATGATAAGTATTTTTTGTGCATGTCTTGGGTGTAAAATATTTCATAGTCCCACTTCTAACATTCTTTTCGCAATATAGGAAAACAATGGAGTAGCTACTCTACCCCCACTTCTTTTATCCTCTACAATAACTGTAATTATATATTCAGACTTTTTCCCCAAAAAGAAGCCTGTAAACCATGCATGAACCGTTTCTCCATCCATTCCTACTGCCTGGGCTGATCCTGTTTTTCCATAACTTTCAATATTATCTATTTTAGCCCTCTGGCCTGTTCCCTCTTCTACAACCTTCTTCATCATTTTTTTAATTTTATTAGAAGTATAACTGGAAATGACTCTATCAATTTTTTCATTGTTAAACTCTTTTAAAACTTTACCATTATCGTTCCTTATTTCTTTTACAAGCCTTACTCCCACATCAATACCATCATTTGCAATTACGTTAGTAAACCTTGCAACCTGAAGTGGAGTCACCTCTACCGTTCCTTGCCCAATAGCCACATTACCTATGCCTGCGCCTTTAACATAATCCTCTGAAGGTAAAATTCCCTGAACTTCACCATAAAGCTTAATTCCCGTTTTTTCACCAATGCCAAACTTTTTAGCCATTTCAATGAGTTTTTTGCCACCAAGGGCTTTAGCCCCTTGAATAAATGCGGAATTACATGATAGGGTAAATGCTTCTTCAAAGGATAAATCTCCATGCCCTCCTCTCTCATAGCTGTTACATTTTATCATATTTTTTCCTAACATCTCATATCCTTCACATACCAATCTATCATCTAAATGAATTATATTGTTTTCAACTAATGCTGCTGCAACAATAATTTTAAAGACCGATCCCGGTGGAAATGAAATTTGAACAGCCTTGTTGAATAACTCCTTTTTATTGCTCTCTAAATGATCTCCTACATTACTCTGTTCAAAGTTTGGCCTGCTTGCCATTGCCAAAACCTCACCGGATTTCCTATCTAAAACCACAATACTGCCAATATAATTATTTTTATCTAATCCATCCTCACATATTTTTTGAACCCTGCTATCTACTGTGGTAACTATATTTTTTTTAGGCTCATGGCTTTTTTCAATAACTACATAGCCAAATCCCGGTATAATTCTATTTTGTGCATCAAGTATGGCACCAACTCTTTTTCCTCTATTTTCACTAAGTTCATCATTGAAAGATTTTTCTAACCCCGAGACGCCACTATTTTTATACTCGTTTATATATCCTACCACATGGGAAGCTAAACCCTCAGGATCATATCTCTGTGACATGTGAATAGTAGATACACCTTTATTCCTTAAAATATTGATTATTAAGTCTTTATCGTACTTATTAATTAACAGCTCTATTTTCCTATTTTGAGAAGCTTTTTTTAATAATTCATCCCTACTAATTCCTGTCAAGCTGCCAATAATCTCTGCATTTTCATCATTTAAATTAAAGCTCGGTTCTAAAATCAAATAATTCTCTTTAACCTTATCTGTCAAAGGTATACTATTTCTATCATATATTGTTCCCCTATCGGCTACATCTCCTATTACATGAAACCATTGTTCAAAGGCTCTCTTACCATATGTCTCTCCCTTTATAAGCTGAATATGAAACAATCTGATTACTAATAAAATTAATATAAAAGATATGATTCCCAAAATAATGAAAAGCCTTCTTTCCATTAAATTCATACCCTGACCTACCCTAGGATTATAACTTTCTTTCTTAGATTTGTCCATAAAAAAACCTCCTTGTCCTATGATAGTATGAATTATTACCATTTAGGTGAAGGCCTATACTATAAATAATGAAAGTACTTTGTGGGTTTATTAAACTATAAATATTTATAACTTATAAACTATTGACTTTACCTTTGTAACAACTATATCAATTGCAACCTTATTATACCCACCCTCTGGTATGATAATATCAGCATACTTTTTGGTGGGTTCAATAAACTGTTGATGGGCTGGTTTTACCGTTGTAATATATTGGTTTATCACAGACTCTAAGGTTCTTCCCCTATCTGCAATATCTCTTTCTATCCTTCTAATGATTCTAATATCAGGGTCCGTATCTACAAAAATTTTTATATCCATCAGGTCCCTTAACCTCTCATCCTCTAAAATCATTATTCCCTCCAATATAATAATATCCTTTGGGTTTGAGATTATCGTTTCATTTTTTCTTATATAATTTGAAAAATCATATATAGGCTTCTTAACGGGTTTACAGCTAAGTAAACTATTTAAATGTGTAAGTAGCAGTTCCGTATCAAAGGCTAGAGGATGATCATAATTTATTTTTATCCTTTCATCAAAGGGCAAGTGGCTTTGGTCTTTATAGTATGAATCTTGTTCAATTACACATATATTTTTCTCAGGTAGACTTTGATATATTTCCTTTACTACCGTACTTTTCCCAGAACCCGTCCCACCAGTAATACCAATTAATATAGGTCTTTCCAAACTAATTCTCCTCCCTTTTTCTTCTCAATATATAATATTTCTCTACAGGCCTATCCATATATATCTTTACTTTCTGTTGAGGATGGGGAGCAACATCTATATCCTCATCCTTATCATTTAGCATCCTTTCTATTTGAAACTCAAATCCCTTATAATCTGGCCCTATAACTTCGATATAGTCCCCCTTAAATATCCTATTCCTCTGTTCAACTAAGGCCATACCCCTTTCTTTATCATAATCCAACACTACTCCAATAAAATCATACTCTCTTATATATGAACTTGAAGAATATAATTGGTCATCTTCAGTAGGCTTATTTAAATAAAAACCCGTAGTAAACTCCCTATGGCTCGCCTTACTAAGCTCTTCTATCCACTCAGGATTAAATGCAAAATCTTCCGGTGATCTATTGTAGTCATCAATAACCCTTCTATATACTCTTACAGTATTGGCTACATAATATATGCTTTTCATTCTACCTTCAATTTTTAAGCTGGATAACCCGCTGTTTACAAGCTCTGGGATATACTTTATCATACATAAATCCTTTGAATTAAAAAAATATGTTCCCTTTTCATCTTCAGTAACGGGAATTAGTTCCCCTGGTCTTTTTTCCTCTACAAGATAATAATTCCACCTACATGGGTGGGCACACTGTCCTCTATTTGCATCCCTACTTGACATATAGTTGCTCAGTAAACATCTACCAGAATATGAAATACACATGGCACCATGGATAAATCCTTCCAATTCCATATCCTTGGAAATATTCTCCTTTATTTCTTTTATCTCTTCAAAGGACAATTCTCTAGCTACAACCACCCTCTTAACACCTTGTTTATACCAAAAATTTGCACTCATGTAATTTGTATTGTTGGCCTGAGTACTTAAATGTATCTCTAGACTTGGAGCATACTCTTTGACATACATTAAAGTTCCCGGATCTGAAAGTATAACTGCATCAACATTTATCTCACTTAATTTCTTTAAATAAGCTGGCAGTTCCTTTAAATCTTCGTTATGGGGTATGATATTCAAAGTAACGTATATCTTTTTTCCTCTTTTATGGGCAAATTCTACCCCCTTCTTCATATCCTCAAAGGAAAAGTTCCTCGCACTGGCACGAAGTCCAAATATTTGCCCTCCTATGTATACTGCATCGGCTCCATAAATCAAGGCATATTTTAATTTTTCTAAATCTCCAGCGGGAGCCAATAGCTCAATATTTTTATTCACTAAAATCCCTCCCGGATTTATAAGTTATAGCAACACCATCGCCTATTGGAACAATACTTGTAGTTAATTGAGGATGGGTTGATATGTATTTTAGATACTTTCTCATTCTTTTTACTATTGTTATTTTCCTCCTGACTAAATATTCATTTGATGCAACCATCCCTTTATATAAAACATTATCTGAAACAATGATACCATTTTCACTTAGCTTTTCTATACATGAAAGTAGAAACTTTTGATAATGTCCCTTAGCTGCATCTAAGAAAATCATATCAAATTTCCCATGAATTTGAGGGAGCAAATCTTCGGCATCCCCTAATATAGTAGTAATCTTGGATTTCAGGTTTGCATCTTCAATATTTTTAGATGCAATCCTATGCATATCCTCCCTTTTTTCAATGGTCACTATCTTCCCCCTGTTATCCATAGCCTTTGAAAAAATTAAAGCAGAATATCCTATTGCCGTTCCTATTTCTAAAATACTTTCTACTTTACTAGTTTTTATTATTACCTCTAAAAGCTTTGCTACCTCTGGATGGATCACTGGAACATTATTCTCCTCTGCAAACTCTTCCAATTTCTTTATTATTCCTTCATTCTGTGGAATCATTTCCCGTATATATTCTTCAACTAATCTATCAACGATGTTATTCAATAATATAGCCCTCCTCTGTAGACAAAGGTCCCTTCGACTCTTTGACAACCAACCTTTTACGATTAACTTTATAATTCTTATAGCTTTTTAAAAAACAAAAATTAATACGTGGTCCCTACCACGTATTAGTTTTTGCAAAACATGTCAAATTAATTATATCTATTTTTAGCCCTTAAATGCTCTTTATAAGTTTTACTAAAAACATGGCTGCCATCACCCTTAGCTACAAAATACATATAGCCTGTGATATCAGGATATAAGGCCGCTTCTATAGACCTCTTCCCAGGAGAAGCAATAGGCCTAGGCGGGAGTCCAATATATTTATATGTATTATAAGGGGAGTTTATCTCTAAATCCTTAGTTGTTAGTCTTTTTTTCCTCTCCCCTAGGGCATATTGAACAGTAGCACAGGATTGAAGGAGTCTATTCCTTTTCAATCTATTATGAAAGACACTGGAAATGACAGACCTTTCACTATCTACTCTAGCTTCCCTCTCTATAATTGAAGCCAATACGATTACGTCCTTTACGCTCATATTAAGTTCTTTAGATCTATCATAGTGCTCCTTTTTAAAAATTTTATCAAAACGACTTAACATCCTCGTAATCAATTCTTTTTCATCTATATCCTTTACAACTTCATACGTATCTGGAAAAAGATAGCCCTCTAATCTATTCTTTCCCTTGGGAACCCCAGACAGAAATTCAAAATCGAAATCTTCATTTTCTATTATGTCTAAAAGCTTCTCCCTATTTATATTTAATTCATCATGATTCGCAAGTCTATCTACAATTTGTCTTATTTCAAAACCTTCGGGAATTGTAAACCTAACGGTATCAACATAGACTTCTCCATTTATTAACTTTTCAATAATTTGGTCTAGATTCATTGATCTATCTAATTTATAATCTCCCGCCTTATATTTTCCTCCAACCTTTCTTTGTCTAGATAGGTATCTGAAATAAAGCTCGTTTTTTATAAGTCCATTATCCTTTAATATAACAGCTATTTTAGAAGTTGAAGCTCCCCTTGGTATATTTATTGAAATCTTTTCAAAATTATTGCTATCTACAGGTAACTTTAAGTAATTATAATACTGATATCCACCGTATATAGAAAAAATTAATATAAAAATGAATCCTAAAGTAATACTTCTAGCCCTTTTTTTTGGTTTTTTAGCAGAGATTTTCATAGCAACCCCTCCAAATCCTATTTTTTTAATATTTTTTCTTGCAAAATTCCTCATTTTATTATACATTTGACGTCAAAATTTTACAAGTTTTTCATATCAAAAAGTTAAAATCGTAAATATATACTATCTAACGATAAGGGCTTAAAATTACCTCTCTAAAATCTTATACAAGCCTTAAAAACTCGACTTTTTAAGGCTACATATTAAAGTCAACTTTAATAGTCCTTAAATTTAATTTTTTAAGGAAGAAATAAAAACACTTTGATTTGAGTTCTCATATATTTAATATCCTAGAGATATGTAAAATTTTTTAGATAGGTCTCATATTACCTTAGAAAAAGCTTCACTAACCCAAGAGGCTGCTTATTCTAATTAAAACTTATTATTAACGGAACTAGTATAGGTACGAGTATAGAGAGAATTACTCCTGAAAAAAAAGCCACAATTGATATACTGCCCTTTGTAGACCTAGTTATTATAGGTAAAGATACATCCATAGATGTTGCTGCTGCTGCTGCAATAGTTTCCATATGACCTATCCTGTTGGCAATTATAGGAATCATTATAAGTGCTATAACTTCCCTTGATACATTAGCTAAGAATGCTATTGTTCCAAGCTCTGCACTATGCTTTGACAGTTCAATTGCAGATAGGGAATACCATCCCAACCCTGCCCCTACTGCCGCAGATTCAAATATTGAAAGCTTTAAAAAAAAGCTTGACATAATACTACCAAAAAGTGTTCCTAAAACTATTGCTATAGGGACTAAAAATATCCTAATGCCATAACTCTTAATATCATCAATTATATTTTTATTTCTACCTATATCTACACCAACAAAGAACAGAAGTAAACATAGGCCAAAATCAATTAATCCATTAATATTTTGAACGAGGACTTCTGAAGGCCAAAAATAACCAAAAATAATACCAAATATTATTGAAGACAATATATGAATAGTCATGTCTATACCACCTTCTTTTTTGCCTTTATAAATCTAGAAACGAATTTTACTCCTAAAACGCTAAAAACTATTGAAAAAACTGAAATTATTACTGCTGTAAACCCTAATTTATGAACAGACATAAGGACATCTTTATTTATACCAATTTTAACACCCATGATAAATAGTAGGAAAAGTAGACAAGCATATTGAATGGTACTCATTTTATTAAATATTTTTTGAGAAGCTAATTCCTTATAACCTACTAGAGCTCCTATTGCCATAATTACTATATAGAGTAGTATTCTCATATTTTTATCCTCTCTATCTTTAATCTAAAAATAACAGACTGTATGTAAATTATACTAGATTATTTGAGTTTTAAAAAGATTTTTTAATAAAAATTTAGGGGTTTAGAATCCTTTTATTTTAATAAGATTCCTCTCCCCTATAATAAAAACTTTCTTTATTCAATGTCCATATCTTGGTGGTTTTTAGGTCTATAACATAATCTTAAACCTTTCTAAACCTCCATAATTATAGGTAATATCATTGGGCGTCTCTTTGTTTTTTCATACAAATATCCCTTTAAAGTATCCTTTATTGCCGATTTCAATGTGGCCCATTCCCTAATATTATTGTCCTCACATTTCTTCAATGCTTCTCTTACAACTACCTTGGCCCCATCAATTAAATCTTCTGATTCTCTAACATACACAAAACCCCGAGATACGATATCCGGCCCTGACATAACTTTTCCATCGTCCTTAGAGATAGTTACTACTACAACCATCAGGCCATCCTCCGAAAGATGCTTTCTATCCCTTAATACTATATTTCCTACATCCCCTACTCCAAGACCATCCACTAATATGTTTCCTGAGTCTACGGAACCGGAAATTCTTGCAAAATCCTTTGATATTTCAATAACCTTTCCATTATCAACGACGAAAATATTTTCTTTAGACATTCCTAGAGATTCAGCTAGGGAAGCATGATGTCTCAAATGCCTATATTCACCATGTACTGGAATAAAGTATTTAGGTTTAACCAAGGAATGTATTAATTTTAATTCCTCTTGACAAGCATGGCCTGAAACATGGACATCAGCCAGTGATTCATAAATAACCTCTGCGCCCTTTTCAAAAAGTAAGTTAATAACATTAGAAACCTTTATTTCATTGCCCGGTATAGGAGTAGCCGATAATATAACTATATCTCCGGGGTGTATCTCCATCTTCCTATGCTCGGAAGCAGCCATCCTAGATAGAGCAGCCATTGGCTCTCCTTGACTTCCCGTTGTGATTACCACAATTTCATTGTCAGGATACTTATTTAGGTCATTTATATCTATTATCATACCGTTAGGTGCATTTAGATAACCTAGCTCCATGGCTACATTAGCTACATTCACCATACTTCTTCCTGAAAAAGCAACTTTTCTGTTAAAGGTATAGGCTGCATTTATTATCTGTTGTACCCTATGGACGTTTGAAGCAAAGGTTGCAACGATAATTCTCCTATCAACATTTCTAAAGATGTTTTCAAAGGTCTCTCCAACAGTTCTTTCCGACATGGTATAACCCGGTCTTTCAACATTTGTACTATCTGCCAGTAGTGCCAAAACTCCTTCACTTCCAAGCTGTGCAAATCTATGAAGGTCCATGATATCCCCATCTATAGGTGTATAATCTATTTTAAAGTCTCCAGTATGTATTATCATCCCTAATGGAGTACTTATAGCTAAACTTACAGCATCAGGTATACTATGACTTGTCTTTATAAATTCAACACCAAATTTTCCTAGATTAATTTTGTCTCCAGGCCTAACAATGTTCGTACGTACATCTCCTAAAATCCTATGTTCCTTTAATTTGTTTTCCACTAAACCTAGAGTTAATTTCGTTCCGTATAATGGGACATTAATTTTTTTAAGGACGTAGGGCAATGCACCAATATGGTCTTCATGACCGTGGGTAAGCACGATAGCTTTAACCTTTTCTTTATTCTTTAGTAAATAGGTTATATCGGGTATAACCACATCTATACCCAACATTTCATCCTCAGGAAAACTTAAACCGCAATCAACAACAAGAATTTCGTCTTTATACTCAAATGCGGTCATGTTTTTCCCTATCTCATTCAATCCTCCAAGGGGAATTATCCTGAGTTTTGCATTATTTTTTGACACGTTATCACTCTCCTGATCTATCTGAATTACAACTTTATTACCGTATACTTTACAAATAATCAAATTTTATTATACTTTAAGTAATATTATTTAGCAAGAAAGCTATTTTGTAAAACATTGTAAAATTGTAGAAGCTGAGTTAGTTCTTTTAATTCTAGCTTTCAAAATCATTAGTATTGAAAAAATCAAAACTATAGATATATAAATCCATTTTATATAGAAAAATTCCCCACCACAAATAGAACTTATGGTGTCCTATTAATATGTAAAATACAAATAAAACCTCCACCCTCTATTCTTTAAACACCTTTAAAAATATAAATATATTATATATATATGATTAGTTTTAGAAAATGACATTATTCTTAGAATTTAATTTAATTTATTTTATTAAAACAAAACCTTTAAACTTATATTATTTATTTCCTTTAAAAAAGATTTCCTCTAAATTTATAGCAAGTACTATTTTCCCACAATTTACAATGGTTTAATAAAAAACAAAAAACATACAGCTCCCTTAGATTGTTAACAAGATGATAAGCTTTAAGGCACAAAGATAAATTAAAAGTTTGTTAGCAGCCTAAAAGACATCATGTTCTTTTGTTTTCTTTAGCTTTTACTTTGTAAAATTCATCAAACTAAAATAAAATCCTGTAACAAAAGCTACAGGATTTATTTACACTTAGAACATAAGCCAAAGAACTTTACTTTATGATCCTTTACTTGAAAATCATAACTTTTTTCGATCTCTTCTTCCAAATGCTCTAATAAATCAACCTCAACTTCTAAAACTTCACCGCATTTTGTACATATAACATGGTGATGCTGATGGTCATCATCGCTATGGGTATTTAATTCATATCTAGCACATCCATCATCAAAGCTTATCTTTGTAATAATCCCTAAATCATCCAGTAATTGCAAAGTTCTGTATACAGTAGCAAGACCAATCTCTGGACAATCCTTTTTTACAAAATCATAAACCTCTTCACTAGACAAGTGTTTTCCTTGGTTTTTTATAATAGTATTTAAAATCCCCCTCCTTTGAGGAGTAAGTTTATATCCTTTTTCCTTTAAAACATCCTTTAACTTATCAATAGAATCTATCATCATATGACCTCACTTATCAATTAATAATCCCCTGTAAATATAAGTGTACTTTTTTCATTATCAATTGTCAATAAAAAATATAAGAATCTATAGAAATTATAAAATAGATTAAATTGTATAATTACCATTTTTAAAAACTTAATAATACAGTACAAGAGCCATACCACTGAAATATGCTCTATTCTAAAGTCTAAATTAAGGATGCTATTCGCATATGCAATTCTAACAAATTAGAATTATACAATTCCACCAATAGCTAAATTGGGAAGTTTTTACATTTTTTCCTTGCTATCATCAAAGTCCCACGTTGTTTACACTATAAGCACTTACTGGATAATTCAACCATTATACCATGTCTTAGATACCCTATAGTTAAATTATCATTTTTTCATGACATAATTTTCACTTTATAATTGACCCACTTTATTTATCACTTGATAATGATTATTGGCTCATATTGTATTATAACACTTTTTTAACTTTTTAAACTTCTAATTAAAATCTAATTGATAATAAATGGTATCTTTTCCTTGATTTCTATTTCATTTAATGTAACATTGCAAATATATGCATAAAACTCTACTCCTTTGTGATATGCTTCCTTTACAGCATCTGCAAACTGAGAATCCATGTCCCTATTTGGAGTAAAGCTCTTAGCATCATCCCGCTGGATAACAAAAAAAACAACAGTTCTATATCCTTGCTCCTTAGCCCTAATCAATTCATATATATGTTTACGTCCCCTATCGGTAGGTGCATCTGGAAAGGAGGCTAAATTATTATCTTTTACAAGGGTTACACATTTACATTCAATTAAAACATCTTCATTACTATTGCTAAGAGCTATATCAAACCTACTATTTCCATAGCTTACTTCCCTTTTGACATAATCATATTTCTCAAAGCCATCTAAGAGTTCTTCCTGTAATGCCTTTTCAAGTAATATATTAGGCATTTTAGAATCTATTAAGACCAATGTCCCATTTTTATAAACCATGACCAGGTCATATTTTGTTTTTCTATTTGGATTATCTACATTTCTTACAATAACCCTTGCTCCACTAAGCAAAAGTTCCCTCATCCTACCAGTATTGGCAACATGTACTTCCTCAATTTTATTTTTAATATAAATATGTGCAATAAATCTATTTATCCTCTTTACAAAGATTCCTTCCAACAAATCACCTTTAATCTCCATATTCACGATTAAATCCTCCTAGAGCAAAGCTAATTATAGCTCTATTGTTACTGATTACCTATTTTTATATTATTTTTCAAGTTCAAAAAAGCATAATCTAAACAAAGGCAAAACATTATTAATTGTCCTTTTCTATCAGTTCCTCATATGCCTTTGCAACCATATCGATTTCCCTACTATCTTCAACATATCTAAGAACTTCTTCTCCATCCTCTTCAACGATTTTAAAAACTAATCCCTCTTCAGTTTCTCCGTCCAAGGGAAGCAATATAGAATATTCCGTATCATTTAACTCTAAGGTAGCTACTACTTCAAATTCAGTTTCCCTATTATTTTCATCAATCAAAGTTATTACATTTTTCTTATCCATAATTTTAATCACCCCGTAGTTTTTTATTTATTACTATTAGATAAACAACATTAGCATTCAAAATTTATTAAACCTTAAAGTCGTTTACCTTTATCTAAATATCCTTGTAAAATATAGACTGCTGCTACTTTATCAATGACTTTTTTCCTTTTCTTTCTACTTACATCTGCTGCAACAAGGATTTTTTCAGCAGCAACCGTTGTTAATCTCTCGTCTTGATATATTATTTCCCTATCGATTTTACCTTCTAACTTTTTGACAAAACTTAAAACCTTTTCTGCTTGTGGCCCTAAACTTCCATTCATATTTTTAGGAAGGCCCACAACTATCTTTTCTACATCCTTTTCAGCTATTATCTCTTTAATTCTATTAATTGCAGCCTTATTGCTTGTCCTTATAATGGTTTCAAGGCCCTGGGCAGTTAAGCCAAGCAAGTCACTTATTGCAACCCCTATACTTTTATCACCTATATCTAAACCCATTACTCTCATAATTTCCCTCTTTCTTAAATAAAATCCTTTACCCTACTTTATCAGCTATAAACTTTTAAGTTTTTAAATCAAGGTCTTGACCACAACTACAACGTTTTAAATCCATAAAGGGTGGTCCATATAAGCCCAAACCCATTTTCTAAACCACTTTAATACAGAATTCAGCACAATAACCACTGCAATATCCGCAAAGTATACATTTCTGTCTATCTACGACTAGTTTATTATTCTCCAGTTTAAGTGCCTTTGATTTACAAGCCTTAATACACTTTCCACAGCCCTTACACCAAAAATCGATGTGGAGCTTTCTATTCTTAGTAGATAACTGGCTTAGAAGCTTCTCAGGAATTTGCTCCCCCTCAAATCTCAAGACATTAGCCTCAACCTCTTCTACCCTTTGCATCCCAACGGCAATAGAATCAAGAAATGGTAGATTCAAAACAAAGTCAAAGCATTCATCTATGGAGTTTAAAAGGTTTCCACCCCCTAGGGGCTTCAT
Source organism: Clostridia bacterium (assembly GCA_022361035.1). GTDB lineage: Bacteria > Bacillota > Clostridia > Peptostreptococcales > Caminicellaceae > JAKSBP01. The sequence goes on along the minus strand of JAKSBP010000221.1, from coordinate 10,834 downwards.
TCCATATATTCCCTTATTGTTTAATTTAGCTTCCTTTATCGCATCAATCATTTCATTTACAGTTCCATCCATTATGCCCAAACCATTTTTATTTATTAGTGGATGTATAACATCTACTTCCTCCATCTTAGCTGCAGCTTTAACAGCCTCTACAGTATGGGTAGAAATTCCTACGGCCCTAATTAGACCCTTTTCCTTCATCTTTATAAAGTACTCTAAAGCCTCATAATGTCCCCTAAGCGTATACTCGCTTTCCTGCTCATGAAGAAGAAAAATATCTATATAATCTCTGTCAAGCTCCTGCAAGGCTTCCTTAAAGCTTTCATCAGCAGTTGTACTAGAATATGCGTAGGACTTTGTTGCTATAACTATATCCTCTTTTCTTTTACAGCTTAAGGCTTTTTTTATATAGGGGTATGTCCTATAAAGCTGGGCAGTATCTATAAAGTTAACTCCCCTATCAATGGCTTCAATTATCACCCTTGCTCCTTCATCCATAGGGAGATTTGCTTGTAAAGGGCCTATAGTCAAAGCCCCAAAGCAAAGCTTTGAGACTTTAATTCCCGTTTTACCTAATATATTATAATCCATCATTGTTACCTTTCTATCTATAAACTTCATTTTTAATTTCGTTAACTACTAAATACATCAAAGTCATGGCTAAGAAAATAATTGATGTTGCCGATGCAACTACCCCTGAATCATTTACTAAAAAAGAAACTATACATGATATTAAAATACCTAATAACCCTATGGAAAGATTAGTATATCTATTAAAGACTTTTTTTGCAATACCAAAGGGCCTATAAAATATCACACCAAGAAATATTAAGGAAGAAATTAATACCTTACTCCATATTGAAACACTAAATAACTTTAAATTCATTGAAACTTTTCTTCTTATAATAGAGTATACTACATGTATTCCTCCATTGTTTATTTGCTCAATAGCATTAGCTAAATGTGAATTACCTTCTATAAGCTTCAAGTCTACCAATGCTATTATTGAAATTAAAATAAAAATAGATGAAAGAATATATATATAATGATTAAATTTCAGCTTAGGATTATAGAGCCTAAGCACTACAAACATAAAAGCAAAAACCGCTGTAATAGTGCCCCCAACATTGGCTCCAAACTTTGGAAAACCGATTACCATTATTACAGTAATAAAAACAATAATGATATAACTTCTGTTTTTCTTATATTTATCTAAAAGGGCAGTAGTAAAAACTAATGTAGCTCCAACCAATATACCCATAAATTCATTACCTATACCATAATATCTTGCACCAATAATAGGGTCATATCCTAAAAATGAAGTCTTAATAAGGCTAGCACCTAACAGAATATCTAATGTCAATATAAGACATGTTAGTCCCGATAGAAAAATAATACTATCTATAATTTCTTTTCTTATATACACGGAAATTAAAGTTAGGGCTATTGTTAAAGCTATTATTTTTACAAATGTATCATAAATATTTATTGGCCTGAGCAATGGTAAAATAAGAATTGCTATTGGTATTGCCATATTAGAGAGTAAAAGATATTCTAAAACCCTATAAATTCTAACCCTATATTTTCCAGCTAATTGAATAGTTAAAAATGCTAAAAGAGATATAATTATTTCATATATAGCAAACGAAAATAAAACACTCCACCTATTTTTATAAATAAAGGCAGTATCATTATATAATTGACCTATATATGAAGATTTTTCATCCTTGTGTAAAGTATATATAGGCTTTCCAGTAAAATAATTTATGTTTCCTTCAAAATAGGCTGCTATGTGAGGTGCTATATCAATATTTCCAATTATACCTTCCCTTCTGGTAGTATCAGATGATAGAATACCCTTATCTATTCCCTCTCCAGCTAAAACCACCGGGGTTAATCTCTTACCAGAGGATGCCGCCAAAGAAGAGGCAATTGGACTTAAAATCATTATTCTAGTATTTTTTTTATCAATTAGATTATAAACCTTCTTAATAAATAAGTCTATATCATCTAGGATTATTTCTTTACGTTTCATGTAAATATCCGATGCTAAGTTTGTCCTATACTTTTCCAGCCTATGTAAATCACCGAGCTCAAGAATAATAAAATCCGACTTTTTACCCAATTCCTGAAATTTTTTTATCATCAAGTCGTAATTAGTTTTTAAACCAAAGGGATACCGAGGATCCTTAAGGTTTACATCTTCCTCTACTAATCCATAACCAACAAGGCCCTGTTCATCCATTCCCATTAATACTCCCAACCTGGCCTCATTTTTATCTGTATCGGAATTTCCTATAACTGCAATTTTAATATTATTCATACTTAAGCTGTTACCTAAAGCACCTATAATGGGATTAAAGCTATTTTCCTTATTTATTTCCTTCAGTTTAGCTATATCTAAATTAGCTACCTCTTGAGACTCATTATCCTTAATATAACCGGTTCTTCTTTGATAAATCGAGAGATTCTCTTTGTTCAGTCTTCCTGATCTTGAAGTATGATAATTAGCCTCCGACCTTGTTCCTGAGCCAATAGAAAGAGAAGAACTATAATCATTACTGCTGCCATAAGCCCTTGTATTCATAAGTCCAATGGCACTTTCCTGAGCTAACCCTTTAGTAAATTCCATATTTTGAATATCTTCTAAATCCATCCTGTTTATTAAAAAGACTATAAATTTCTTTTCTAGTGGCTGAGAATATGAAGAAATAGAACTAATGCCTATAAAAATGATTAGTAGAATTAAAAACTTTGTAACTTTTTTCAATATACTTCGCTCCCGATTTATACCCTTACAGGTCAATTCTTTTAGATCGACTATTTACCACTGGCCTTTTTCCATAGACATAATAGCCAAGCTCCTTAAGTCCAATTTAAATTAGCAACCCATAGATATGAAGCCTTTTTTAAAAGGACAATAAAAATAATCAATTACAATATTTCATCCTTTAAATAAGTCTTTAAAAGCTCCTCAAGCAATTCATCTCTTTCTAGCTTTCTAATTATGTTCCTTGCATTATTATGACTCGTAATATAGGTAGGGTCCCCAGATAAAAGATATCCTACGATTTGGTTCACTGGGTTGTATCCCTTTTCCTTAAGTGCTTTAAAAACACTAGTTAAAATACTTTTAACTTCACTATCTATATCCTTTTCAACGTTGTATCTCATTGTAAAATTGTTTTGCTTATCACTCATTTACTTCCCTCCAAATATTTATTTACTCTTTATTCTATTATTATACATCATTACCACAATTTCTAGGATTTTTTTAAAATATTTAACATAAAAGAAATACATGGGGAAAAATCTTAAAATTTCCTAGGCATATTCTTAACTTTATTATCAATGTGGGAGATTAAAAGGAAGACTTTAAGCCTTCCTCTAATATAGATGTGTGACTAACAAACTTAATAAACGAAAGCAGGCACTGAGGTTTCCTTTAGAGCGATTTTTGTAAATCTGTTTTACCTTCCTATTACCTATCTAAAAACAGATTTATAGCATGAGCCTAAAGGATTCTCTGTGGCTGCTGTAGTAAGTTAACTTTCTCTATCACTCATCTATAAGCTACTTAACTATTTCATATACCCTTTCAAGGGCCTTATCTATTTGAGACGGGTCTTTACCACCGGCCTGGGCCATATTAGGTCTTCCACCACCGCCTCCACCAGTAATTTTTGCTACCTCTTTAATTATTTTACCCGCATGAACTCCCTTTTTAACAGCATCCTCCGATGCCATTGCAACTAAATTCACTTTTCCATCCTTTTCACTGGCCAATACAACTAAACATGACTCCAACTTATCCTTCAATTTATCCCCTAAATTCCTTAAACTATCCATGTCAATATTGGATAATCTATGGGCAATTACATTTATTCCATCTATCTCTTTCCTTGATTTCAGTATATCATCTATGGAGCTACTTGCTAATTTGTTTTTGAGGATTTCATTTTCTCTTTGAAGATTTTTCATTTCATCATTGATAGTTTCAATTCTTATTTCAATATCATTAATATTGGTCTTTAAAGCTTTAGATATACCCTTTAATCTATCATCCATCTCTGTAATGTATTCATATACATATTTTCCAGTTATAGCTTCTATTCTCCTCACTCCAGCGGCTACACCCGACTCGCTTAAAATTTTAAACATTCCAATCTCACTTGAATTTAGTACATGGGTACCTCCACATAATTCAACGCTATAATCTCCTACTTTGACTATTCTAACTGTTTCACCATATTTTTCTCCAAACAATGCAGTTGCTCCAATATTTTTAGCTTCTTCTAAACTTGTATTTTTAATTTCTATATCTAAGGCTTCAAATATTTGCTCATTTATTAATTCTTCAACTTTAATTATATCCTCCTTAGATAATGCTTCAAAGTGAGTAAAATCAAATCTTAGCTTTTCTGGTGCCACTAAAGAACCTGACTGCTCCACATGATTTCCTAATACTTCCTTCAATGCTCTATGCAGTAAATGTGTAGCAGTATGATTTCTACTAGTACTCCCACGCCTTTTCATATCAACTACAACCTTTACATTTTCACTTTTTTTGAAGCTTCCCTCGGTCACTTTTCCTTTATGAACTATATGCTCATCAGGTCCCATCATTACCTTATTAGAATCTAACACTTCAATTTTAGCATCTTCCTTATATATTACACCTCTATCTCCAACTTGACCACCACCCTCTGGATATAAGGGCGTAGATTCAAGGACTATATTAATTACATCCCCTTCCTTTACCTCATCTACTAAGTCTCCATCCTTTATAAGGGCTAAAATTTCAGTATATATACTAAATTCATCATATCCAATGAAGTCTGACTTTGCTTTTTCTCCAATAACAATCTGGTGGCCTTTTTCCCAACCTAACTCCTCCATATCCCTTCTAGCTGCCCTTGCCCTCTCCCTTTGCTTCTCCATCTCTCTGTTAAAACCTTCAACATCTACTCCTATATTTTCTTCCTCTAAAATTTCCTTTGTCAAATCCAGTGGAAAACCGTAGGTATCATAGAGTTTAAATGCCTCTTCTCCAAGTAGAACTTTTTCATTTGATACCATTAACTGATGAATATACTCCTTTAATCTATCTATCCCCTGATTTATTGTTTTTTCAAATTTATCTTCCTCAAGGGAGATTACTTTTTCTATATAATCCTTTTTTTCCATAAGCTCTGGATATGCCTCGCCATATGCCTCTATAACCTTATCTAATAAATGGGCTAAAAAGCTTTCTTTAATACCTAAAATTTTACCATGCCTAGCAGCTCTTCTTAAAAGCCTTCTAAGAACATAGCCCCTTCCCTCATTACTAGGCAGTATTCCATCGCTGACCATAAATGCCACTGCCTTTATATGGTCGGTGATGATTCTAATTGAAATATCATCCTTTTCACTTTTTCCATACTCTTTCTTTGAAATATCTAAAACCCCATCTAATATATGTTTAATAGTATCCACTTCAAAAATAGTGTCCACATCTTGCAATATACATGCTACTCTTTCCAGGCCCATACCAGTATCTATATTTGGCTTAGGAAGTTTATGATAGTTCCCCTTTTCATCCCTTTCAAATTGTGTAAATACGAGATTCCAAAACTCCACATACCTATCACATTCACATCCCGGTTTACAGTCAGCATAGTCACAGCCATATTCTTCACCCCTGTCAAAATATATCTCAGAGCATGGTCCACAGGGTCCCGTTCCAATTTCCCAGAAATTATCTTCCTTCCCAAGGCGAACTATTCGCTCCTTTGGAAACCCTATTTCATCATGCCAAATATCAAAGGCTTCGTCATCGTCCTTATAAATTGATACCCATATTTTTTCTACGGGCAGCTTTAAATGTTCTATAGAAAATTCCCATCCCCATGCAATAGACTCACTTTTAAAATAATCACCGAAGGAAAAATTGCCAAGCATCTCAAAAAAAGTAGCATGTCTTGCTGTTTTTCCTACATTTTCAATATCTGCTGTACGAATACATTTTTGACAAGTGGCCATTCTTTTTTTCGGAGGGACCTCTGTACCCATAAAGTATGGTTTTAAAGGAGCCATCCCCGCATTTATTAGTAGTAAACTCTTATCCTTTTCCGGCACTAAAGGGTAGCTAGGTCTAACATAGTGACCCTTGCTTTCAAAAAAATCTAAAAACTTCTTCCTTATTTCATTCAATCCCATTTTTTCCATATAGCTTCCTCCTTAAATGTATTATAGATTTAATTTTTATTTAAGCTATGAAATTCTTTAAAAAGAATCTCAGATTGTAGACAAAGTCTACAAGATGACAGGCTTCCCCGAAACCTGAAGTTCGAGGCGTGCTGAAACCAAGAGGCCGCAGCGTATAAAGAAATACGTAAGGGTTCTCGGCCTAGGCAACAACGAAGAAATTCGGGTTTGTCAACAGTCTGAAATTCCTTAAAAATAATCTTTAGTTTATAGACAATAAAAAACCCCCATTCCTATATTACTATATAGGGACGAGGGATTACCCGCGGTACCACCCTAGTTATTACCTAGTAAGCAGAAGTAGAAAACCTGCCTTATAAGATAATCTCTTAAAATGCATTATAACGTATGCAAGCCGTTAACCTCTAATTATACCTAAAGTATATTTTTTAAAGTTAAAGCTCCGAAGCTGCTTCAGATATCCTTAATCAAAGGTCTTACAGCCTAAGAGCTATACTTAACTCTATGGACCCTCTCTCTAGGGATTAGGTGTATCTTACTACTCTTCATCCTAGCAAAAACTATCGACTTTTTCAGTTGATTATACAAAATATATAGAAATTTGTCAATTATAAAAACCTCATATTTTAAAAACTCTAAATATATTTTCTCTAAAAGCTTATTCAAGTTCAAAAACGATTATATTTATATCTTAACCAAAATTTTTACTAAATAATTTAAAACAATTTTTATACTTGCTGCAACTGGAACGGCAAATAGTAGACCTGCGATTCCAAATAATTGACCGCCAATCAACAAGGATATTATTACAAATACAGGATGAAGGCCAACACTGTCCCCTACTATTTTAGGCTGAATAACTGCACTCTCCAATTGCTGTATTATAAAAAATGCGATGATTACCCATAATGCTTTAATGGGCTCATCTAAAAATGCAATAATTACCCCAGGTACAGCACCTATTATTGGTCCAAAATATGGTATAACATTTGCAATTCCAGCAATTGCACCAATAAGCAGTGCAAATTCCACCTTTAAAATCAATAGGGCAGTCATACTTAGTAGACCTACTAAAGCTGCAACTATAAGCTGTCCTCTAATAAAGTTATTTAAAAGTCTATTTATCTCCTTAAATATATCTATTATTTCTCCTCTAATACTTCTAGGTACAGATAACAGTACCTTTCTCCTAAAAAATCCAGTATCCTTTAGGAAATAAAATGTATATATAGGAACTAAGACTATACCTACTATATTAGAAAAAATACTCAATCCTTTTTCAGTGATATCCTTAAACAAATCAATAATATATACCTCAATACTAGCTAGATATTCTCGCAAGGCTACATCTATGCCAATAAATTCCCTTGGAAGACTGTTTATACCATCTAGATATCTGATATAAATATCATTGAAAAAATCAATGGCTTCAGTAGTATAAGATGGCAAAGCCTCTGCAAATTCTTTAACTTCCATTGTTATTCTAGGTATAAATGTTATTGAAACTACTACAAAGAATAAAAAGATTACAATGTAAATTAGTACTACACTCCAGAATCTTGAAAGGTTAAATTCTGTCAATTTATTAACCAAAGGATTTAGAAGATATGATATCACTACTGCCCATAATATTGGTATTAAAATAGATATAATAATATTTCTAAATATCCATATTAAACTTAATAGTAGCACAATTACAATAACTAAGGTTATTATTAAATTAGTTTTCCTGCTTAATTTAATTTTTTTTCTATACACCACATGATTGTTTCCAATATTTATTAAGTAGTAGATGATAAACATTAGGAGTAAGAAAGATACAATATTCACAACAACTTTCGTTAATATGTAAATATAATTTATTGATGTAGATTCAATAAATAGGGTTAAGCAATAAAGGTTTCCTATCATTTTAACCACCATGAAAATTTATTTTATGGTTTTGCCTTTTGAAAGGTAGTTTTAATGAGCTGTTTCAGGCTGTTGACAAAACAGAATCTCTTCATTATTGCTTCAATCGACAATGCCCACGTAGTTGATAGAATTTTAAAAAGATGTTAAATTTTATAGTCTTTACTGAAAATAAATAGACTTTATCCCTTTTATACGCTCTCCATAATCGACTTAAGCACATGATAAAAGTTCAGTTCCCATCATCAGCCTTAAAACAGCCTTAGTGTAATACTGTCAATTGAGCAAACTGCATAATTACCATTTTAAAAAACCTACTATAATAGTGTTAAAATCACAAGAGCCATACCACATCTATTATGCAATTTCCTCAATTATCTAAATACATCAATTGCCTCTATCATCTTAACAGCATTTTTAGCCATTTTAGTTCCTTTTCTCATCATTTTGCGTCTTTGTCTAGGTGTGGTTATTGCATACATTCCTGCTGTAACACCTAACAAACCACCGGTAATCATACCAGTCATAAATCCATTATTCATTTGCTTACACTCCCTTTATTTTTATGGTTTTTTCTTGATATAGGATTCAAGAAAATTTTTCGATATACATATATTTTGTGGAAGATTCAATGTTCTAATTCAAGCAATTTTTTCAAGCCGCCAACATTTCTCAAAATATTTTTCTTCAGACTCTTTGAAACCACAAATCTTCCTCTTTGAAAGCTTATTGTTCCATCTATTGGCAAAATTTCTACACCATCAAATATATCATCTATGATACCATTGGTTATAACAAACCCTAATATATTTCCACTTTTTTCTTCAAAAAGAACATCTTGAATAAAACCCAATAAGTTTTCTTCCTCACCCACCACTTCAATACCTAAAATGCTTTCATTCTTTTTAATAAATTCTTTACTTAGGTCGAAACTGCTCATTTGTTGAATATTTCTTTTGTATTTGACAACTATATTTTTTCTGTTTATTTGATATATGCTGTTAAAATCTATGACCTTAGTATGATGAATTATGCTTCCATAATCCAATATAAGGCCAACTAACTTACACTCCTTTAAATCTAAAATAGCGTCCTTTACTTCTCCTACAAACTTTGTGTTATCAGTACATAATATTGAAAAACCAATTATATCGCTTACCTTTATCATAGAATCACCACGTTTCTAAAATTATAAATTTCAAAAAGTAAATTTAATATATATTTTTTGTAATACAAAAAAAATAATGCATCAAAACGCATTATTATTTAAGTTAAAAATATTTTATTTTTAAAAAAGAAACTCGAAACTAATTATATCTTCTATTTCCCGGATTTTACTATAGTTCCTCCTCCAATTAGGGTATCACCATCGTAAAAAACAACAGCCTGTCCCGGTGTTATAGCCCTTTGAGGAGTGTCAAATTCAAGTCCTACAGTATTTTCATCTATGGGGTAGACAATTGCTTGGGCCGGCTTAGCTGAGTACCTTATTTTTGCCTCTATATTAATAGGATGCTCAAGTCTATCAAAGGGTAAAAAATTTATATCCTGTGCAATTAATCTGTCACTGAACACATCCTTGTTTTCTCCTAAAACTACTTGATTTTTCTCTGGACGTATATCTACTACATATGCAGGCCTACCTAGGGAAATCCCTAGTCCCTTTCTCTGCCCTATAGTATAGTAGATTATTCCCCTATGCTTACCAAGAACATTACCTTGTGTATCTACAAAATCTCCTGGAACTATATCCTTGTCGTCATTCTTTTCAATAAAACTTCCATAATCATTGTCGGGAACAAAACAAATCTCTTGACTATCGGGTTTATTCGCTACATCAAGCCCTAATTCCTTGGCAATATCCCTTATTTCATCCTTTGATGAATATTCACCTAGGGGCATGAGAATATACTTTAGCTGATCTTGAGTAAGGTTGTATAGGGTGTAGGTTTGGTCCTTTGCCTCGGCAGATGACTTCCTAATTGAAAATCTTCCTGTGATTTCCTCTTCAATTATTTTTGCATAATGACCTGTGGCTACATAATATGCACCAAGAGAATGGGCTTTATGAATTAGCTCTTGAAATTTTATATATTTATTACATGCAATACATGGATTAGGTGTTCTACCGCTCAGATACTCATCAACAAAGTAGTCTATGACCTTTTCTTTAAATACAGATTTAAAGTTCATTACATAAAATGGAATTTCTAGTTTATTAGCAACTCTCCTCGCATCCTCTACAGCAGATAATCCACAGCAGCCATCATCCCTATCATAGTCTTCACTTTCATCCTTCCATACCTTCATCGTGACGCCAATTACCTCATAGCCTTGCTTTTTTAAGAGATATGCTGCAACAGAACTATCTACTCCACCGCTCATACCTACGACAACCTTATTTTTATCTAAAGACTTCATTTATTTCACCTACATTAAAAATTTTATATTTTTATTATCTTAACCTATTGTGCTAGTTCTTATAGCTGGGAGTTTTTATACTTCCTTTTCGTTCATGTAATAAAAAAGAAACTACAACCCAGGTTAACACCTGGGTTTGAGGCTGTTAACAAACTCCCAATTTCTGCGTTACTGCTAAAATCTCCGGTGCTCACTTGCAGTGAAGCAAGCTCCGCTCCTCAATTTCAGCGTGCCTTGAACTTGGAAGTTTGTTAAAGCCTATCATCTTGTTAACTTTGTTAACAATCTGAGC
>JAKSBP010000280.1 GCA_022361035.1 Clostridia bacterium | reverse complement strand
TTACATAAAACCTATTATTTGCATATCCCACTAATGCTCCTACATAGTTCCTACCTTCAATATCTACATTCTCAACTTTTAAATCTTTAATTGTTGCACTATCTATATATCCAAACAATCCTATATAGTTTTCTTGTGGCTTATATATTTTCAAGTTACTTATCTTATATCCTGCTCCATCCAATACTCCTGTAAATGCCATTGTTTGTATTCCTATAGGTTCCCATTCCACATTTCCTAGGTCTATATCATTTCCTAGCTTGTAATGACCATTTAGTTGGAATCTCAGATTATTGAGCTGTTCCTTCGTACTTATTATATATGGCTCCTCCGCTGTTCCCTTTCCTCCCGATACTTCATTCTCCGGTAGGCCCTGTGATACCTTTGCTGGTTTTGGAAGGTTAGTTAAATAAGGATACGAGTTTCCTTCATCTATATTCCATATACCTATAAAGTCCCAGTCGGTAAAGTTAGCTTGGGTCTTCATTCCTGTTGTAAGTCTACTTATATCCTCCTGGTTTTTAGGTACATGTCCCGAAGCCACTCCATCGTAGCAGCAATTAATAATCACTTGATTATTTATACCATCACCAATTAATCCTCCAGTTGTAGTTTTAACATTACTTTGTATTTTTCCAACACAGTAACTATTTTTTAACTGAACATTAATCTTTCGTCCAATTACATTACCTACTAATCCTCCTGCATAGGAATGAAAATTATCATTTGCTGTTACATCTCCCAAGGCGAAGCAATCTTCTACCACCATTTCTGCCATACTATGACCATATATTATTCCTATTAATCCTCCTACTTCCTTTGACCCTTCTGCATTTCCTAGGGCATAACATTCTCTTACTCTTTCATTACTTCCTCTAATACTTGCATAGCCTATTAATCCTCCTACTCTTTCTCTTATACTTTTTACATTTCCTTCTGCATAGCATCTACTTATTTCTAAAGCATTTATACTTCCTGCTAATCCCCCTACTATGCTCGATGCTCCTTCTACATTAACTTTTGAGCTGCAATTATCTACTACTCCATTATTAAATGTTCCAGCCAAGCCTCCTACATAGCTTGACCCTTTTACTATTCCTACACCTTGTGCTATACAATTCGTTACATAAAACCTATTATTTGCATATCCCACTAATGCTCCTACATAGTTCCTACCTTCAATATCTACATTCTCAACTTTTAAATCTTTAATTGTTGCACTATCTATATATCCAAACAATCCTATATAGTTTTCTTGTGGCT
>JAKSBP010000265.1 GCA_022361035.1 Clostridia bacterium | reverse complement strand
TGAAAAAAATTTTAAGAGTTTAATTGAATAGAAAAGTATAGAACAAGAAACTATCTCTACACTACAAGGGAACGGGGTTCCTGACAACATATCAATCCTTAGATGATATAATAAAAATGAGAAAAGCTATAAGTAAAAGTTTAAATATGGCATATAATTGTAAAAGGAAAGAAAGCTATCTCATTGTGAGACAGCCTTTTTATAGAGCCTATATTTTATCTTTCTTGTAAAATAATAAAATTATTTCAATAAACAGCTTTATTACAAGCAATATTATTATTGGCTCTAATATTCGGTAATATATGAAGCTAAACCAAAGTAACATTTGTAAAAAAGCTTTGTCATACAAAAAACTATTTATTGAAATATTTATTCTAAAATATAACCTCATACTAACTAAAATAAAAATTAATGGATATAATAATCTACAAATTTTATCTATTGATATTTTATTAAATTTAAAAAACAAGTTCATTGTTCACTTCCCCCTATAAATCACTAACAATTATATACATTACAGATATAACTTTTTTCATTAGAATCCCCATTTAAATATTTTACTAGATTAAGTAAAAAAGATAAAATTTGTTTATGAAAAATATGCTATCATATTAATACATATAAAGCAAACAACTACTGCTAACGAGGGGACGGGGTTGCTGACAATATATAAATCCTTAGATAATATACTCTAAGGATTTAATAAAGCTGAGAAAAGTTATAGGGAAAAGTAAAAGGAGAAATATAGTATATGATTTATAATAGAAATAAAGGAGTAAATCATATTAAAAGAAAAGTATTATAACAATAAATCCTAAAATCAATACATATTGCTTTACATTCCTTAAAGTCTGTTGATTTTCCCATAAAATAGGGCCTTTAATATTCATTAAAAACCCACAGACTTTCACACTTTTCTGGCAGTAAGCCGCTATTTCTAATAAAAGTAAAATTAAACCTATCTTTAATCTATATATCATTGAGCACTTTGTGATTATTTTACTGAAATGATATAATATTTTAAAAATGCAAAAAATGAAGTGTGGATTTTACATAACTTAAGAGACCGTCTAGCATTGACTATGGAGGAAAATAATAACTAGTAAGAGGAGGTTTTTTTATGAAAAATAGAATTACTACTGCATTCATAATCTGTTCCTTAATTATAATAAGTACATTTTTCATAAATCTTACTGACAATGATTTTGACAAAACAATTAGAGAAGGTCATCAAATAAAAAGCTTTGAAGTAAAACATACCGATGAAAAAGAAACTAAATTAAACTTTAAACTTGTCCATGGAAACAATGCTGTAAAACTCCTTGATACATATTTTAAGAAAAGGAATAAAGCAAATCCTTCAGTAAGGGTTTTAAATCAAGATAGTTATATTTTCCAGGGGGAAAGAAAGGTTAAAGGCAGCTCCCTAGGAAAGTATATTGTAGAATTAACCTATACTGACACTTGGCTGCAAGAAGGTGCTAAGGAAGCAATTAAAAGTAATAGGGAAAGACTAGGAAAGGAAAATAATAGCCTTTTAAAAACCATTAAGGTTGCCTATCCTCCCGATGATTCAATGATGGTTATATATTTAGGCTGTAATACCAAACCCGATGTAGAAGTATTTGAAAGTCATGATGAAATAGAGGTTATACTAAGATAGATATAAAATGATATAGAATATGACTAGGGGACGGGGTTTCTGACAACACAAACATACAGTCCAAATATTCCAAGGCCTAGAAAACCTGATAACTATTTAAAAAACTTTCGTAAAGTCGTTTTACTTTCCTAAACAAAAAAATCTTACAAATCTTTTATTATTCCATTAAATTTATATTAAATATTATAAAAACCATATCTTCTAAGCAAAAAACAGTGATATATTATGACAAAAGGGTATAATCATATAAATGTAGATAGGGTATAGAGTTGTTCTTAGAGAGGAGGAGAATAATATCTTTGGTTTTGAATTATCCCATACAATCATGTGGATAATCCTAGCTGTGGTATTTGCAGTAATTGAAGCATTTACCCTTGGTATTGCAACAATATGGTTTGCCATAGGGGCATTATTTGCAATGCTGGCAGCTATGATTGGAGTGGGTCTTATAGGTCAGATATTCATCTTTTTAATAGCTTCTTCAGTTCTTATATACTTTACTAGACCCTTAGCTAAAAAGTACTTGAAAATAGGTAACACAAAAACTAATGTAAACAGTATAGTAGGTTTAGTGGGCCTAGTTACAAAAAAAATTGAACCCTTTAATACAGGTCAAGTTAAAGTTTCAGGTCAAATTTGGACTGCCAAATCCTATAACAATAAGGAAATAGAAGAAGGTGAAGAAGTTAAAGTAATTAAAGTTGAGGGTGTAAAATTAATAGTTGAAAATAATAAAGAAGAGATATAAGGAGGATTTAAATGTTTGGATTAATCATACCGATATTATTAGTAATTGCAATTTTTTTAGTAGTATCAAATATCAGAATCGTACCTCAAGCCCATGCCTTTGTAATTGAGAGACTTGGAGCCTATCAGGCAACATGGGATGTAGGATTACACGTTAAGATTCCCTTAATAGATAGAGTGGCAAAAAAAGTATCCCTAAAGGAAATGGTGGTTGACTTCCCACCACAGCCCGTTATTACTAAGGATAATGTTACCATGCAGATAGATACAGTAGTTTATTTTCAAATTACTGACCCAAAACTATATACCTATGGAGTTGATAATCCCATAGCAGCAATTGAAAACCTTACGGCAACTACCTTAAGGAACATTATAGGTGAATTGGAGCTTGATGAAACATTAACCTCAAGGGATATCATCAATACTAAGATGAGGAGCATACTAGATGAAGCTACTGACCCTTGGGGAATAAAGGTTAACCGTGTTGAAGTTAAAAATATAATTCCTCCTCAAGACATCCAAGAAGCTATGGAGAAACAAATGAGAGCTGAAAGGGAAAGAAGAGAAGCAATCCTTAAGGCTGAAGGAGAAAAGAAATCAGCGGTCCTTATAGCCGAGGGTAAAAAGGAGTCTGCTATCCTTGAAGCTGAAGCTGAGAAGACAGCTGCTATACTTAGGGCAGAAGCTAGGAAAGAAGCAGAAATCAGGGAAGCGGAAGGTAGAGCTGAAGCTATAATTAAAGTGCAAAGGGCAACGGCTGAAGGTTTAAAAATGCTTAAAGAATCTGCACCAAGTAAGGAAGTTATATCGATTAAAAGCTTAGAAGCCTTTGCTAAGGCGGCTGACGGAAAGGCTACAAAAATAATAATACCCTCTGGAATACAAAGCTTAGCAGGTTTAGCTACTTCAGTATCGGAGCTGATAAAAGGAGATGAAACCAGTAAATAATTCAATCCATTAAATGTAATAATTGAAATATATTAGAAAATGCTTGACTATAGACTAAGATAGGAAATTTGACCTTCTTAGTCTATAGTATTTAGTAATAAAAAGTGTCGAAATTTGTAGTTATATATCGTAATTTGTAATAAAATTTGATTATATGCAGTAATTTGTTAAAATATAATCTATTTTGGGGAAAAATGTTGACATTAAAGGTTAAATAATATATATTTTAATTATGTAAAGTAGTTCAAATGACCTAAAAACCCGATAATGGCAAACTTACCGAAAGGTAAGGACGCAAAGCTATGTGTCTAAGGGATTAGATCCTATGATTGACAGGTTGCCGAAGATTTAAATATGTGGGCTAGGAAGCCCCATTAGTTGTTGTGTCATAAAAGGCATCCGTGATATCATAGGTGCCTTTTTATATATTTAGCCCATTTTGCTTTATATCAAGTATTCAAAATTTATAGTAAAGTTGTAACTTAATGGTGGTGGTTACCTTCAAAGCTAAAAGAATACAACAACAAAATAGAATAATTGGTTTTGCGTCTAACTTTATGAAAGATAAGCTTGGTAGAGGACCTCAAAACATTAAAGTAAAAATATTAGAAGATATTATTGAAATTGACCTTAAGGGATATCTTGTGGACATAGAAAAGAGCTTATTAGAAAATGGGGATCCCCAGGATATTGAGTTTGTTAATCGCATAAGAGCAAGATGGTTGGAAAAAAATATAAATTTAATTGAAGAGTGTATTTCCGAAATAATTGAAAAAGATGTTAGATTCCTTTTCGCCTATGGAAGTCCACTTGAAGATATAGCTAAAATAACATTAATAATTGAAAAAACTTCTTAGCCATAACTTATGATAACTGCATAATATTAGGTTGAAGTTGTTAGTCTCTATAAGCTATAGAGTTTAGGTAAAATTATTAATCCGCAACTGTAAAAAAATTACAAAATTATAGAATAAATCTGGCAGGGCTGATTGACAAGAAGAAGTTAAATCTTGGCTTGATGTACACCAGTATAGTAGATGGTATCAAATCTGATGCTTTATATTATGCTGGTTTTTTTATTAAAAAATCTAAATTAAGTTATATAAAGTGGCTAAGGAGGAGAAAACATGTCTAAAAAAATGACGTGGAATGACATCAATTCTTTCAACTATTTGCCTACACCAATACTTATTTTTAACCGGCAGTACAAAATAGTTTTTGCTAATAGTCAGGCTGTAAATCTGTATGGATATAGCACTGAAGAGTTTAAGAATCTTTACATCTGCCATTTAAAGATACAAGAAAAGGAAGTAGATATGGGAAGAGTAATTATGAAACATTTCTTTAATGAACAGAAAAATCATAGAATTATTACTAGGCATAAGACGAAGGAAGAAAAGCTTATCGATGTCGATGTTCAAAGCACAGTACTAGAAATAAATAATGAAATGTTCTTATTAGAATCCATAAGGGAATTTACTGAACAAAAAGAGGTTTTAAGAACCTATGAAAGAGCTATTGATATTATGTCCAAGGTAGTAAAAGATTTGACTGAATTAGACTAAAAAAACTTTTGAGGAGGCAATAGAATGAAAACTAAAAAAGGATTGAAATTAAAGTCTAAATTAATGATGTATTTCCTAATTCTAATTATTTTACCTGTATCAGCTGTGGGGGTTTACTCCTATACCAGTGCCGGTGCTGCATTAAAGCATGAGGCAGAAAACAGTCTAAAAGCTGAGTTAAATGGAGTAGTAGGCAAGATAGAGCTTAAGATGAGCAGTATTGAAAAGTTTGGAACTACATTAAGTCGATTACCATCCATTATGACCTATTCAAATGAAGTTCAAGAAGGTGAAGTTAGTGAAGAAACATTAGAACTGACCCAGAGAACCTTAAAGGAATTCCGAAAAACTATTGAAGATATATCTGAGGAAATAATGGTGGTTGATAATAATGGAAAAGTGATTCTCGATTCAAGTGACGGTGCAAATATTGGACTTGATTTATCTACAAGAGAATACTTTAGAGAAAGCATACTTGGAAAAAAGCATTGGAATGAAGTAGTAATGTCTAAAATGACAAATAAACCTGTAACGGTCTACAGCGTTCCCTTAAGAGCACAAAATGAAGATATAGTAGGAGTAATAGCGATAGCAGTTAAATTTGAAAGTATATCAGAGATTGTAAAGGAAGTTAAGACAGGCCAAACTGGGTATGCCTATATGATAGATAGAGAAGGATTGGTTCTTCAGCATCCAAGTGGAGATAAAATTTTGAGGGAAAACTTATCCTCTATTGATAATAAAGAATTAAGGGATCAAGTTCAAAAAATGATGAATAGGGAAGAGGATCATGGTTTTTATACATATGATGGTATATACAAGCTTAACATGTATAAGCCTGTAGGAAAGTGGTCTGTAGCAGTAAATATGCCTGTAGAGGAATATATGGTGGCTGCCATGGATATTAGAAATAGGACCTTAATTATATCAATAGGAGGAATACTCCTGGGCCTATTAGTGGCATATTACGCCTCCAAACAAATAACAGATCCTGTTAAAACATTAATGGAATTAATGGCAAAGGGTGAAAATGGAGATTTGACCGTAACTGCTAATATAAAAACAAAGGATGAAATAGGGGATTTAGCCCTTAGCTTTAATAAAATGATAAATGGTCAGAGAAATGCAATGGAAGAGGTCTTACAAACGGCAAATCTTTTAGGAGAAGCATCTCAAGAGACAAGTAGTATAGCAGAGGAAATGGCATCCTCATCCCAAAATCAATCGACCCTTACAGGGGAATTGACGAACACAATGA
This sequence comes from Clostridia bacterium, assembly GCA_022361035.1. Classification (GTDB taxonomy): domain Bacteria; phylum Bacillota; class Clostridia; order Peptostreptococcales; family Caminicellaceae; genus JAKSBP01. The sequence continues at coordinate 50,717 of JAKSBP010000265.1, read as the reverse complement.
ATGAAATGAGTAGGTCAGTGGGAGAAGTTGCTGGAAGTGCAAATGAAATGGCCCATAATACAGGCGATATAAATAGCTCTGTAGTAGAGCTGAGGAAGATATCAAACGATGTAGAGGGAAGTACACAATCTACTGTGGAAAATATAGTAGAAATTACTGGAGCAATAAAGCAAATGAATGCTTCAATAGAATTAGTTGCAGATAACTCAAATAATGCCAGCAACAAAGCAGAGCAAACCGTAAAAATTGCCGATGAAGGGAAAAAAGCTGTAGGCAATACAATTACTGAAATGGATAATGTAAATAAGGGTATGGAAAACTTAACCCAGGTAATTAAAGGACTAGGTAAAGCTGCAATACAGATAGGGGATATAGTTGAGGTTATTGATGATATTGCAGAGCAAACCAATCTACTTGCCCTTAATGCATCAATTGAAGCTGCCAGAGCAGGGGAGCATGGAAAGGGATTTGCTGTAGTAGCAGGAGCAATAGGAGCCTTGGCGGAGAAGTCCGGTGAAGCTACTAAAGACATAACAGATTTAATAAGAAGAATACAGGAGCAGGTAGATAATGCAGTGAGTACAGCAAACGAAGGAGCAAATCAAGTAGACAAAGGAGTTAATCTAGTAAAGGATACGGGCATAGCCTTAGATAAAATATTTGAATCAATAAACTCTACAACAGAATTAATTAAGGAAATAGCTTCATCTACGGAAGAACAAACAGTTGCAAGTAAATCTGTTATGGAGGCTATTGAAAAGGTCAATGAATTATCCAACCAGGTTTCTACAGCAGTACAATACCAGATAAAATCAATTGACTCAGTAGTTGTAACAGTAGAAAGTTTAAGCTCCATATCCGAGGAAGTAGCTAGTGCTGCTGAAGAGCAGGCAGCAGCAAGTGAAGAAATACTGGCAACCACTGAAAATATCAATGAACTGAGCAATGAAGTATCATCCGGTAGTGAAGAAACTGCTGCAACGGCAGAAAACCTAGCCCATCACTCTAATAAATTAATAGAAGTTGTATCCCGATTTAAAATATAATTTATGAAAACATTAAATTAAAGAGGGTGGGAAATAATGACGGAAAAACAATATGTAGTTTTTTCCTTAGGAAGTGAAGAGTATGGGCTGAATATACTTAAGGTGAGTGAAATAAATAGATTAAAGGAATTAGAAATTACAAATGTACCACAAACTCCTAGTTATATAGAAGGAATAATTAATTTAAGAGGTGATGTAGTTCCCATATTAAATCTTAGGAGAAGATTTGCTATACAGCATAAGGAGTTAGATAAACAAACAAGAATAGTAGTTGTAAAAATCGACTCAAAGAATATTGGGCTTTTAGTTGATAGCGTGTCCCATGTTGTAACATTTGAAGAAGAAGAATTTTCGCCCCCTCCTGAAGAAATGGCTATTGATTCTAATTATATTATGGGAGTGGGAAAGAAGGGAAAAAGAATGGTATTTTTATTAGATATAGATAAGCTTCTTAATACTAGTGATAACCTAAAAAGGGGTAAATAGTATGGATAAATTTAATATAAATGATGTCTATTACTCTATGTTCTTGGAAGAGACTAAAGAGCAAATTGAAAAAATAGAACAGGATTTACTATTGCTTGAAAATGGGCAAGGAAGCATGGAAACCATTAATGATATATTCAGGATGGCCCATTCAATAAAAGGAGCTTCAGCAACTATGGGATTTGAGGATATGGAGAGGCTTTCCCATAGTCTTGAAAATCTTCTTTCTAAAATTAGAGATAAGGAAATATATATAGATGTAAATATTTTGAACCTTTTCTTTAAAGGGATTGATGGCTTTAAACACATCCACCAGAGTCTAAGTAAAGGAGAAGAATGTCTAATAGACCTTAATGACTTGATAGAGGAAATAGACCAGATAGTAGAAAGCGGAAAAAACCTCAGTAAAGAACAGATACTTTTAGATGATGAAAAGGCTTCGGAGTTAAATAGTCGTGATGATATTCATGACATTGAGGATGTTGAGTTAGAGCTAGATGACCATGAAAAGGAACTTTGTGAAAATATCGACCTGGGATTAAAGCTTTATAAAATCATTATAGTTATGGATAGTAATACGAAGATGAAAGCAGTAAAGGCCTTTTTAATAGTAAATAATCTAATGGGAATAGGAGATATTGTAGCAACTAATCCTATTGACTTTGAACAATTGTCCGATGAGGATTTTGAAAACCTATTTAAAATAGTTATTGCTACCCATAGTGAGTATGAAGAAATATATAAAAATATTAACTCAATATCTGAGATTGAAAAGATATTTATTAAAAAGGTTAGGGATTCAAAAAAGCAAGTTAAAACCCCTAAAAACGTAAAAATAGTTGAAAAACAGGAAAATTTTAATAAGAAAAAAATATCCACCATAAGAATTGATGTAAATAAAATAGACAAGCTTTTGAATCTAGTTGGAGAATTTATTATAGATAAGGAGGCACTAAATCAGATAGGTGATGAACTTAAAAGGAAGTATAAAGGAGATGACCTAATAAGAAAGCTGGCAGCCATGCTTCCCCATATAAATTATATTGGTACTGAACTCCAAGAAACTGTTATGTCAACTAGAATGCTTTCCTTAGAGCATATATTCAATAGGTTCCCAAGGATGGTAAGGGACCTATCTCAGAAATGTGAAAAGGATATTAATTTTGTTATTGAAGGTAAAGAGACTGAAATAGATAGGGGTATTATTGAAGAGTTAGTTGACCCATTAACCCATATCCTTAGAAATGCAATCGATCACGGTTTTGAAACCATAGCAGAAAGAAAGATAAAGCAAAAAGAAGAAGTAGGAACTTTAAAGCTTATAGGAAAGCACGAGGAAAATAATGTAGTAATTGAGATTGAAGACGATGGTAAGGGAATTGATATTGAAAATATAAAGAAGAAGGTCATAGAAAGAAATCTGGCTAGAGAGGAAGAATTACAAAATCTATCGGATAGGGAAATAATGAATTATATTTTTGAACCTGGATTTTCCACAGCAAAGGAAGTAACCGATATATCTGGTAGAGGTGTTGGACTAAACGTTGTTAAAGAAAATATAAGTAAATTAAATGGGATAATAGAAATTAAAAGTGAGAAGGGAATAGGCACTAAATTTATAATCAAACTCCCCTTAACCCTGGCTATTATACAAGCTCTCCTAATCGGAGAGGGAAACTGTACCTTTGCTATACCAATAACCTCTATAATAGAAACCCTACGCCTCAAGGAAGATGAGATAGGAGAAAAAATTCATGTGGTTGGGGATTTTGAAGTTTTTGACTGGAGAGACCAAGCTATTCCTATTGTTAGAATAGGAGAGTACTTTGGAGCTAGTAGAGAGCGAACTAATAAGAAAGTATTTATTGTAGTTGTGGGATATTCTGAAAAGAGATTTGCCTTGATAGTAAACAAATTACTAGGGGAACAAGAAATAGTGATAAAATCTATGGGAGCATTTATTGGAAGAGATAAATTACTTGGTAATATCAAAGGGATATCTGGTGTTAGCGTATTAGGAGATGGAAAGTTTGCTCATATTGTTGATATAGCTTCATTAACTAGAAGTTAAAGGGGGTAGCCGAAGGTGAATTTGAAATTATCAAAGGAAGAAATTGTTTTACAGGAAGTAATAGTAGAGTCAAACTTAGATGGTTTCACAAGTATGAAGCAAACAAGTAGGCAAATAGGTAACTTAATATTTAAGGATGAAGAAAAATTTAAGGAATATCTATTATGTATAGACGAAGTCTTTTACAACTGCATTGCCCATGCCTATGAAGGAGAATATGGAAATATTGATATAAAATATTATCTTAATGAAGAGTACCTAAAGGTTAGCATAAAGGATTCCGGTGTAGGCATACCCACTAAATACACCGAAGAAACACCTAAGTTATCCGATGATTTGCTGGCCGAATCCGGGAGAGGATTATTTATAGTAAATAATATGTGTGATAAGCTTATTATAAAGAGCAATGAAAATGATGGTACAGAAGTTATTATCTACTTCAAAAAGGGGTGGTAATTATGTTAGTTGAAGCTTTAACTCAGGGAAAGATGAAACTTATAAATGTTTTTGGAGAAGTAGGATTTGAAAATCATTCTGAATTTAAAGAGAGTATGCTTAGAAATATCCAAGGAGATGAATCCATTATCATTGTCGATATGAAGAATTTAACCTACTTGAACAGCATGGGCCTTGGTGTAATAGTAAAGGCATATTCCGAGTCAAAAAAACAGGGAAAGGAACTGGTGCTTTCATCTTTACAGGATAATATAAAAAAGCTATTTACTATAACTAAGCTAGGAAGGATTATTAGTATCTACAAAAGTAAGGAAGAAGCTATTGAATTACTCAGTAAACAGGATGTGAATATATAGTGGATAGTAGAGAAAGAGGAGATCTACTCAAGGAAAATAAAAAACTTCAAAAAAGCTTAGAAAAAGTAAGTTTACAAAATGCTGAACTTCTAATGCTGATAGATTTCTTAAGTACTTTGCTCGTAACAACCGATATAGAGAAAATAACATATATAATTGTTAGCCATATTAGAAAAGTAGTTGGGGGTAGGGTTATAAAATTTGTACGAAAAGAGCCCAAAGCTGATAAATACGCCTACTATATCGTTAAAGATAAGAATATTAAAAAAGTATTCCTTAATCGCGGCCAATTGGGAAAAGATTGTTTTTTCATGTATTGTAATAAGCTGTATATAAGCTATGAAGACAAATCCTTTATTGCCATACCAATGAAATATGAGGGTGAAAATATTGGGGCAATAATTATAGAAGAATTTGACAATAAAACATTAAAAAATCAAATCATTAAATTGATTGAAGTGTACTCTTTAATTTCTGGGATTATCATTAAAAATTGTATATTGACAGCCCAGTTTGAAATAGAGAAGAAAGTAATATTAGAACAGAATAGAAAAATAAGTGAAGATTTGCAGTATGCCCAGAAAATCCAAGAATACCTACTTCCAAGGGGTGAGCATCATTTCGATAACTATTATTTTTGCTGTAATCATATTCAAGCTCAATATCTAGGTGGAGATTTTTACGATGTTTTTCAGTTTAACGATAACAAAATAATTTTTTATATTGCAGATGTATCAGGGAATGGAGTATCTTCCGCCTTGTTTACACTATTTCTAAAACAAGCTGTAAGAGGAATTGCTAACTCTTTTAATGGACTCCCAATTTATCCTTCAAAAATACTAGAAAAATTACATATTAGATTTAATGATTTTATAGTGGAGGAAGAACTGTATATTGGGATATTAATTGGAGTTTTAGATACTGAAAAGCATCAGGCTGTATTATGTAATGGAGGTCATAATGTAGAACCTATCCATATAAAGATTAGTGAAAAGAAAGTCCTCTCATACAAGCTTGAGGGACTGCCAATTAATAATTGGTTTAAGGATTTAAAATTTCCATATGAAGATAAGAGTATTTACTTGGATAAAAATGATAGATTCATATTATTAACAGATGGTGCAACGGATTTTAAGGGAAGAGGAAATAATACATTGGGATTAGAAGAAATTAAAAAGGTACTATATAAAAATATGAGTCTAGACTGTGATATGCAATTTGGTGGCTTATTAAAACATATTAATGTACTCAATACAGAAAATACCATAAAGGATGACATTGCATTTCTATGTCTAAGAAGAAAGCCTTAATGGTATTAAAGGAGGATAAAAATGGGAATTTTGATTGTTGATGATACTGCTTTTATGAGAGTAACTATCAGAGGTATACTTGAGAAAAACGATATGGAAATTTTAGGAGAAGCCGTTAATGGAATAGATGCATTAGAGAAATATAAGAGGCTTAAACCTAGTATTGTTACAATGGACATAACTATGCCCGAATTAGACGGTATAGAGGCTACAAAGGAGATAGTTAAAATAGACCCAGAGGCTAAGATTATAGTTTGTTCAGCTATGGGACAAGAATCCAGGGTAATTGAAGCTATAAATGCTGGTGCTAAAAGCTTTGTCGTAAAACCAATTAGCGAAGAAAAATTGATAGATGAGATTAAAAAATTTTTATAAAAGCTTTACTGGAGGGTATGTTAATGGGAGAGGGTGATAACAAAATAAATGAAAACAGATGCTTATTAGAGCTATTGGGAAACAGACAAAGCTTATTTGAAAATATACTTGAAAATGTTAATACAGGTATAATAATCAGCAAGGAAGGCATTATCGAGTGGACTAATTCTGCCTTCAACAAAATTACTGGATATAAATATGAAGAACTGATTGGAAAAGACTTTAAAAAATTCTTCCTTAATGAAGATGACGAGAAAATAGAAAAGGATATTTTTAAAAACTTATTATGTAATAATGCTTGGATGGATGGAAAGTGGAGTAAACGAAAAAATGGTGAAGTCTATTTAGCAGCAACTAAATTTCTTGCTATGGAAGATAAAGAAAGTGAAAGTATTAGCGGTTTAATTTTAATCGATGATATTACAAGTGAAGAATATTACGAGGATAAAATTGAAACATTGACATTTATAGATCCTATAACCGGTTCATACAATAAAAAATATATTTTAAAAAGATTGGATATGGAACTCACTAATGCTAAAAAAAATAATAGTAGCTTGGCTGCAATTTACATAGATTTAGATGACTTTCATAAAATTAATAACCATCTAGGCTATACTATTGGGGATAAGGTATTAAAGCTAATTTCTAAAAAACTTGATAACAGTGTTGACAATAAAGGAATAGTTTCAAGATTTGGTAATGATGAATTTTTAATCCTAATTCCAAATTACGATGAAGATGAAAACACAAGAATAATTGAAGACATTACTAGTAATTTTAGCACACCATTAATTATAAATGGATATGAAATTCACGTTTCAATGTGTATTGGAGTTTCAACATTTCCTAGTGATGGTACTGATACTGAGTCCTTGGTGAGAAAGTCAAATATAGCCAATAAAAAGGCTAAGTCACTAGGAAAGAATAACATTGAGTTTTACTCCCAAATACGGACTGAAGACGAAAAGGAAGAATTTATATTAGAAAATTATCTAAGACATGCTTTAATAAGAAAAGAAATTTTCTTACATTATCAGCCTATTATTAACTCTCAAACCAATAAATTAGTTGGAGTTGAAGCTCTTCTTAGATGGAAGCACCCTATGCTTGGGATGATACCACCCAATAAATTTATACCGATATCAGAAAATAACGGACTCATAAACCCAATTGGAGAATGGGTTTTATATGAGGCCTGTGCTCAAAATAAAAAATGGCAGGATGATGGATATGAACCTATCTTTATTTCTGTTAATGTATCGGTAAAGCAATTAGAATGTGATGATTTTATTGACACAATTTCTAAAGTATTAGATGAAACGGGACTTTCACCCCGATATTTAGAACTTGAAATAACGGAAAACGTTTCAGGTTACGATACTACCAATGGAATTTCTACATTAAAGAAGTTAAAGGATATGGGAGTAGGTTTATCCATAGATGACTTTGGAAGGGGATACTCATCCCTTTCCCAATTAAAAAAGCTATCCGTAAGCAAGATTAAAATAGATAAATCCTTTATAGATGATATTGGTAATAATTTAGATAATGATATATTGGTATCATCTATTATTACCATGGCTAACAGTTTGAAATTAAAGGTTGTGGCTGAAGGTGTGGAAAATTATAGGCAATTGGGTTTCTTAAAAAAGAAGAATTGTGATATGTTTCAAGGATACCTATTTAGTAAACCCTTACCGCCAGAAGAGCTTGTAAAATTTATGGATTTTTATTGATATCTACCTATAGATAAACAACATTAAAACTTAAAATAAATTTGAAAGAAAACAATGAATTTTTCTACATTTTTTCTTTCAAATTTATTAATCTTTAAAGTTGTTTATTTATAGATGAAATTAATAAAAATAGGACTACTCAATCGGACTTATTTTTACTCTTATCAAATGCTATAATATAATATTTGTCCCTTAACTTATTCTCTAGTTCCTTAATCGCCTTGAGGTCCTTATCCTCTAAATTAGCTAAGGGAACTTCATTTAATCTATTATTTAGCTCCACAATTAAAATCTCCTTTCTATAGATAAAAAACAGGAAAAACCAAAATAGATTTCAAAAAATAATAGGGAAGTGCTATTTCTAACATTAAATATATTATTTAGTATCTTCAAAACCTTTAAAAATTATCATATATTTTTTCATGAAGGATAGAAGTATAAATACAACAAAAATTGGAATTTTTTGAGAATAATGAATTCGATAGACTAAGTATAGATTTAAAGGTATGTAGTGGAAAAAACTATTGATTTAACTAGGTATAAGCATGATGAATCAATTGTAATATGTAAAAAAATATAAAATAGTAACAACTGCCTATAGAATCTTAAGTAAAAAATAGAATTTATTACCTATGAAAATAGTCTAAAAAAACTATAGACGCTTATATTAATTTTATAAACATGAAGGAATTTTCAGATAAATATAGAATTATATAGTTTAATTGGGATATTTGTAAATTTATAAGAAAATTTTAGATATTTTGTTGTATTAAATCGAAATTAGATATATTATTAAGTTAGGGGTAAATGTGAAATGAAAAAATTTAACGTTGATAACTTAATTGAAAGTATATTAAATTATTTTAAAAAACATCTAGAAATAGAAGAAGACCAAGAGGCCATATTACGATACTCGATGCAAGTTTCAATTAGTTTTATTGCAAATATGGCAATGGCTTTATTAGTCGCTTTAATATTGGGTATATTCCCAAATGTTTTATTTATAATGTTAACTATCAGTATACTCCGAAGCTTTTCAGGTGGGGGCCATTCAAAGACCATGTTTGGCTGTTCAATCTATGGAACTATTATAATGAACATACTTGGAATGATAACGAAGTATACTTACCCTACTAAGGATGTTTTATCTGTTCTTATTCTCCTTACGTTTATGTTTTCAGTTTGGAGCCTACATAAATATGCTCCTGCTGATACTCCTGGCAAACCTATTACCACGAAAGTTAAAAGAAAAAAATTAAAAACACTTTCATTTTTATCACTATTCATATGGTGTACCATATGTGTATTATGGTATACTGGACTTACTAATAATTTTATGCTTATTTATACTTCTACACTTGGCATTTTATGGCAGAGTTTTTCCCTTACTGATTGGGGATATGCATTGTTACACCATATGGATAGGGCCTTAAAAACGATAAATAGAACAGAGGAGGAAACAACACTATGATGAGAAGATTATTACAAATAACTGTTACAATTCTTACTTTTTTAGCATTTACTAACGCAGCAGCAGCTTGTGGTACAGGTACTTATCAGCCCCAACTTCCAGAACAGCTTAGAGATAAGTAGATAATATGTAATAGGTTTTGCTAAGGAGTGTGAAAAATATGAGAGTTTTAGAGTTATTAACTGCATATTACATAGAGGGCTTTCTAATTGTTGGAGGCGGCCTTAGTATATTAAACATACGCCCAAAACTGAGTAAAATAGCTTGCCTTGCTATTATGTACAGTCTAGTCATATTTGGAGTCAGGGAAATATACCAAATCTATAATATTCCATTTGGTACCCATTCTTTTATTATAATAATGCTACAGATTATTATTTTAAAGTATATTGGTAAACAAAACTGGGTTGTGTCAGTTATAACCCCATTGATTTCTTTTCTATTAATAAGTTGGGGAGAAGGTATATTAATGTATAATATTATAACCCTAATTGATATAACTCTTCAAGATATAATGCATACGCCTGGTTTCAGACTTGTAGGGATTTTATTATCAAATATTCCCTTAATTGTGATATTTATATTAGGATATATTTTTAAAATTTCTGTGATAGATATAAATCGTTTTATTGAAAAAGAGGAAATTTAATTATGAAAAAGATGAAAATTGGTAAAAGAGTTTATATAGCTATAATAATATTAATACTATTGCAAAGTATTGCTATAACCTTGATAACTAATGAAGTAATTATGGCATCAATTAATGGTATGGAAAAAGTTAACTATAATTATCCAAGTGCCATAGGATTTGTCATAAATATATTAGGTATAAGTGTAGTTATTTGGGTTTTCTATATTGTAAAGCTAGTTGAGAGAGAACAAGAAGCAAATAGAAAGTTAAATCATTCTACAGAGGTAGTACAGGCTCTAAGGGGGCAAAAACATGATTTTCACAATCATCTTAATGTAATCTCGGGACTTATACAGCTTGAAAAGACTAAGAAGGCACTAGATTATATCGAAAAAGTTTGTGGAGAGAACACCAAAATATTTTCTATTTCAAATGTTGATAATCCAGAAGTGGCAGCAATCCTATATAAAAAATGTGCCATAGCTGAAAGTAAAGGAATGTCAATCGAACTAGGTATTACTACCGATATAGAAAACATATCCATAGACCCTGTATCTCTTTGTACAATATTATTTAATCTGATTGATAATGCCATACATGAACTTGACAAGCCGGCCGAGCAAGATAAGGTCCTATCTATAGATATTACGGAACAAGAAGGATATTATATTTTTGCCGTAGGAAACTCTTTTCCTATCCTAGACCCAGACGATCATGAAAAAATCTTTGAACCCGGTTTTACCACTAAGAAGGGGGAAAATCACGGATACGGTCTAAGTAACGTTAAAAAAATTGTTCAAAGGTATAAAGGTAAAATTACGTTGGAAAGCTATCCAAAGGTGGGAACAATTTTTACAGTATTTATTCCTAAAAAGTAGTGGCTATAGAAATTTAGATAAAGCTATTAGCCTATAGATATCTAAAGCTTTTAAAAACAATAAATATTATATAAGAAAAAGGCGTTTTGATAACACCTTTTTCTTTTTTTTGAGGCTGTTGATAAGATAACTTTACCCTTTCCAGCCACGATAATTTCATTTGTCAATCTATCTTAAGTAGAGGATACATTGTACCTTACTTAATAACATATATAGGAGTTTAAAACGTCATAGATAGATTTAAATATATACTTATCAATTTTATTCCCTGCCATTCTCTCCATTAACTTCATAGGTTGTGCTACGGGATGGGGTCTATATACCCTTGGGTGTATAATAGCCTCAAATATATCGGCAATAGTTATAATTCTACTCAGGACAGGGATAGCACTACCCTTTAATCCATCGGGATAACCGCTTCCATCGTAGTTCTCATGATGATGTCTTATAATTTTGGCTTTCTTCTTTATTCCCGGTTTATCGCTGTTTTTCATAATATTTATATAAATTTCCTCGGAATATGTTGAATGATTTTTTATAACCTTAAATTCTTCTTCAGTTAATTTACCTGGCTTAAAGAGGATTTTTTCAGGAATTTTACCTTTTCCTACATCGTGGAGCAGTGCAAGCTCATATATAGTTTGAATTTCCTCGTCTATTAATCCTAGGCGTACTGCAATATCTGAAGCTATAACTGCAACATTATGGCTGTGAAGAAAAGTTTGCATAGAAAAATCGTTCCTACTGCTTAAAAAAGTAGGATAAAAACATGCATTATTTTTTAACATTATCAAATTATCCATTTGGGGTATTATTTTGGGTATTAAAGTTTCAGGTGAATCTTTCTCTGTTATTGAACCCAACATTTTTACACTTCCTAACCGTTTATTGTAGTTTTATGATTATTAAAAATTAGTAGAAATTCAGATCCTATTTGGTGTAGGCATTGTAATCTTTTTATAAAGTTGGATATATAACCTTTAAGCTGAAATTTCTCTATATAGTGAAACAAACTAAAAGGTTAATTTATGCATATCAAAAAATCACAGAACCACAGGTATTTTTAATATATATAAATTTAAGTTTGACATTGCTTCACTATATCATATTATATAGTCTAAATTTTGCCCAAAGGTTATATTTGTGTAAAGTTTTTATAAATATAAATTACTCTATTTTAAAAAATATCACACTGAGTCTTGAAAAACAGAACAAATGTTTGATAAAATATTATAGGGAGTGAAATTTATATGGATAGAAAGATTATACATTTAGATGTAGATGCCTTTTTTGCCGCTGTAGAAGTGAAGGATAATCCAAAGCTTAAGGGAAAACCAGTCATTGTTGGGGGTGGCAGCGATAGAGGTGTGGTATGTACCTGCTCCTATGAGGCTAGAAAATATGGAGTTCATTCAGCCATGCCTGGATTTATGGCCAAGCAAAAATGTCCCCATGGAATATTTCTTCCCGTAAGGCATTGGAGATACCAAGAGGTGTCTAGGGAAATTTTTAGGATATTTTACGACCTAACGACTAAGGTAGAACCCCTATCTATAGATGAGGCCTACATAGATGTTACTGATATAGACGAGAGCCCCCTTAAAATAGCCCACTTTATAAAGGCACAGATTATGGAAAAAACAGGACTAACCATATCCGTAGGTATTTCATATAACAAATTTTTAGCAAAATTGGCATCTGATTGGAACAAACCTGATGGAATAAAGATTATAACAAGGAATATGCTTCCCCATATATTAAAACCACTGCCCGTTAATAAAGTCCATGGAATTGGGAAGAAAACCTCCGAAAGGCTAAGAAAAATTGGTATTTTTACTATAGAAGAACTACTTCAGCTGCCCAAGGAATACTTTATAGAATTCTTCGGCAATCATGGAAATGAAATATACGATATAATCCGAGGAATAGACCATAGACAGGTAAAATCCACTAGAGAAACGAAATCAATAGGGCGTGAAACAACCCTTAAAGAAGATACGACTAATAGAGAATATTTAAGAAAATACCTAGCAGAGTTTGCAAAAAATATCTCAACCTCCCTAAATAAAAAAGGAATCTTAGCAAAAACCGTCACCGTAAAGATTAAAACCTCAGACTTTGAAATTCATACCAAAGGTAGAACCATCCACCACCATATAGCCTCCTATGACCAGATTTATAACCTAGCCTCCGATATTCTAGATGAAATCAACTTAGAACCGGGCATAAGACTCATAGGCCTAACCGTATCCAACCTATCCTATAATGAGTCGCAGCAGTTATCGTTTTTTGATAGTTTGTAGAAAGGAAAGGTTAATAGGATAGGAGATATATTGAGATAAAGAGTGTCAATAACCCCGTCCCCTAAATCGTCCATAGAAAATAGTTCCCTTATTTGTATTTTCGTAAAAAGTTCAAAGGAAAAAGAAATATGGTGTAGAACAATATAAATTGACTTAAGAATTAAAAGTATGATAGTTAAATCGGCCCCTGTCATCTAAATAAATATGAAAGGAAAAGGTATGTATAAAACAAATGAATTTGAAAGAAATGATTTGATAAATTTTATCAGAGTACGTAGAAGTATTGAATTAACTAAAATGAATGACTCATTTAAATTTTCAGCTGTATTAGTATTTATGGTAACTTTAATTAATAGATTAATAAATAATTATATTAATATAATTTCAATCAGTAATAATATATTCATTTTGTTTTTTGCAATTTTTGCAAATGTGTTAAGAGTAATTTTCCGTATTTTAAACATTACGTCTAGGATAAGTACATCTAAGGGAATTGCAGAAGGAAAGTTAACAGAATTAGATAGACAGTCATTATTTACAATGTATATTATGGAAATAATTTATGACGGTATAGCTTTTACTGCTAATTTTCTTGTTGTTGGTAGTATTTATTATAGTTATAGTATTACTAAGTGGCTTTTTGTAGTGTTTATGATATCTGACTTTATAGGCTTTTGTGTAAAACTTATACTTTTCTACATGAAATTTATATCAAAAAATAATAATACTCCAAAAGAGTATCAGAAATCAAAGATAGATGAGTTAATAGAAAATGATAAGATTAGTCTTTCTGAATTAGATATAATTCAACTGCTAAACTTTTGTAAAAAGGTCACAAAGGTCATTATGTCACTGAATTATATAACTATATTATTCGTAGTTTCCTTACAATTACTAGAAATCATTAAGCAAGATATAATTATAAAAGAACCTACTATATTTGTTGATGCGATAAGTATTATAGCTTTATTGGTTTCCTTTCAGGTTATAAGTAGGAATATTGCTTATAAAAAAAGATATTCTTGGTTAGAGTATCTTGAAAAAAAAATATTTTTGGAAAATTTAGATACAAAAACTATAATGAACATTCTTGAAACGGAGTATTTAAATACCGCTCCTTTCGAATTAATTTACTATAATGAAGAAAAGAATATTTTTGAATTATTAGAAGAAAAGTTTCAAAATTTTTATTAAATGCAATTATTAATATTTTTGAAGAATACACATGTGGTAGGAACGAGATTATTGACAACAAGCAGATAATTTTTAAACCAACTGTAAAAACAGTGGTTATGACCCAGAGTATTTTAAAATTTGTCTGTGTTTAAGATTATTGTTGATGTGTAAGTTTTTTAAGAAACCTTAATATTATGTTACATTTTATAAAGATTCTTTCTATTAAATAGTTTCTATACTTTTTTCTAAACAATTTTGAGTATATTACTGTAACAATAAATGTTTAAGGGATGGGGTTGTCGACAAGAGATAGTTCTAAAGATAGGGTGTCAATAACCCAGTCTCCTATAACTGTCTTTGCAATACTTATAGAAATAAAAGGGGCTGAAACTGAACATTTCAAAAAAATTCAGCTCTTCAGCCCTCGTTCATTTAACCTAATCAAAAATACTCCATTCATTTATTTTTTCTATCGCTTCATCTCTGGTTTTAGCACTAGGAACTATCATATATCCATCAGCAGTACCCCACCATCCTTCAACTCCCTTTCGTTCGCTATTATCTGGATAGTCATCATTTGCTATAATACCTATTGCTATTTTATTAAATAATGTATTGGTCATTAAATATCCTAAAGCATATCTTTCAGTATGCCAACGTTTATCATCTTCATTGTAAGTTTTATTTCTATAACTTAGATAAGCATCGTCGCCTTTCAATAATCTGGTCACTTTAATGCTATTCATTTCCCAATTTGTTAATGGATATTTTGAAACAATTATTTTACCAACAAATTTGTCTTTAGTAAAAAAGTTAAAATAATATTTTCCTTTTATACTTACAGTACATTCATCCATATATGTATCATCATCAAGTTTAATTTCAAAAGTTTCAAACTGTTTATTTATGGGAAAAGGAATTATATGCACTAAAACAATCACAGCTATAATAATTTTTATTACCCTTTTTCCTCTAGTACTTTTTATTTGTTCTTTCATGCACACACTTCCTTATATTAATATTAACCTTACTATTTAATAATCAAATCACTAATAGCATTATCCACATCTACAGACTCATTATGAGTAAAATATCCCCACGTGTTTTCATATAATTGTATTACACTCTTGTAATCATATCAAAGTGACGAGGTTGTTGGCAACATATGTTTTTTAAGATAAATGTAATATGGGGAGCGTAATAATGCAAAGAAAAGCAGCACTGGAATATATCTATAAATGATAAGGAGAATAAGCCCTCAAAGTTATATCTGAAGAAGAGAAGCATAGTAGGAGGTTTATTGAGATGAAGGGCATCAATAACCCCGTCCTCTATAACCGTTCAGACTTAGCGTAGTATTTTGTTAAATTGTTGTGGGCCCAGTTTGGAATTGATTTTCTTTTAGACACAAAGTTATTTACAGGCTCACTTAATGCGATTTATATATTTAACTTAAATTATTAGAACAATTAATCAGCGTATATTACTAATACACCAGCACAAGAAGAAATTTGATTATAATTAGAATTCAAGTTTATTTTACATAAATCCTCAATCATTTTACTTCCAATAAAATAAAATTCATCATCATCCCAATATTCCTTATATTTTCTTTTGCAATTATTCATTTCTTCAATTGTTTGAAATCCTATATCTGCTATAATAATTTTTCCTTTCTCTTTTAACATTTTTTTTAAGTCTATAATAAGATTTATTTTCTCTTTGTCATTGATATGATGTAATGCATACGATGAGATAATATAATCAAATTTAATATTTTTTACTTCATTAGGAAGTCCAAATTTAAAATTACAACAATAAAAATTACCATTAGGCATTTTTTCTTTTGCTTTAATAATCATTTTTTCTGAAAAATCAATACCATATATTTGACTTTTATTTTTATAAATCTCATATGATAATAATCCTGTTCCAATTCCTAAATCTAATATATTAGTAGGTTGTGATATATCAACTAAGTTACGTACATACTCTAGAACATTATAATATCCTTCAAAAGGATATCCTTTACTTAATTTATCTATTGATATATCATACTCTCCTGCCCAATTATCAAATCCTTTATTATCTAACATTTAATTACCTCCATATTTTGTTCTTAATTTTCTAAACTAATTAGATTAAATATATCAAACACTTTTAAATATTTTTTTAAAAATACAATAGGATTTTAGGTTGAAATTTAATTTACATATCCTAATTTTCATTGAAATATAAATAAAAATTTAAATTAATAATTTAAGTTTTATATCAAAATCTATAGATGTGTGATGAGAATGTTAACTTACTTCAGCAGCCATTGAGAATCCTTTAGGCTCATGCTATAAATCTGTTTTTAAATAGGTAATAGAAGGTAAAACAGATTTACAAAAATCGCTCTAAAGGAAACCTCAGTGCCTGCTTTCGTTTATTAAGTTTGTATGTCACACATCTATAAAAATACTTTTTAATTAGTAACTTAAATCATAAATATTTACCAAATAAACAATACTTATAGAAATAAAAGGGGCTGAAACTGAACATTTCAAAAAATGTTCAGTTTTTCAGTCCTCCCTCAATTTAATTTAATGGTGATAAAGACCCCACTCATCTATTTTTTGTACTGCTTCATCTCTGGTTGTAGCACTTGGAATTATATAATATCCTTTATCTGAACCCCAGCCTCCACCAACACCATGTGGTCGTTCAGTATTATCTGGATATTCATAATGCTCTAAAACAACTATTGCCATATCATAAAAAAATCTTTTCGTTATTAGGTCTCCAAACATATATATTTTAAGCTCCGAACGTTTAGTATTTTCATTATACACTCTATTTACATAATGTAAAGAAGTACCGCTTTCTCTCGTTGAACTGACTATTCTAACACTTCTCATTTCCCATTCTGTTAATGGATATTTTGAAACATGTATGTTACCTACAAATTTGTCTCTAGTAAAAAAGTTAATATAGTATTTTCCCTTTATCGTTACAGTACATTCATCCATATACATATCGTCATTCAATTTAATTTCAAAGGTTTCAAACTGTTTGTTTATAGGAAAAGGAAGTATATGCACTAAAACAATCACAGCTATAATAATTTTTATTACCCTTTTTAATCGAGTACTTTTTATTTGTTCTTTCATGCACACACTTCCTTTATATTAATATTAAGCCTGCTATTTAATAAGCAGATTACTAATAGTATATTCACATTTACAGACTCATGATGAGTAAAATATCCCACGTCTTTTCATATAATTGTATTACACTCTTGTAATCATATCAAAGTGATGGGGTTGTTGGCAACATATGTTTTTTTAAAAAGATAAATATAATATAGGGAGCGTAATAATGCCAAGGAAAGCTAGGAAGAAAAGTAGCACTGGAATATACCATATAATAATAAAGATAATAAATCGTCAGGGTATATTTGAAGAAGAGAAAGACTATAGGAGGTTTTGATATAAAAGGGTGTATCAATAACCTCTTCCCTATAATCTTTTGAATTTGTACCAAAGCTAGATATTCCTAATTATGATTACTTCTTTTAAATATATGTTATATAATAGATAGTGTAAAGGTGGTTCTAATATGAAATCTAGAAGTACAATATTCATGGTAATAGTTTTTATTTGCTTTATATTAATAGGTCTAACATTTTTAAATCGTTTCAGTGTATCTGATGTTCTAAGTAGTTTAGATACTTCTTTTGAAAAATTATCAGTAAAAATTGATAAGTATGATATAGATAAACCAAGTGAATTTACAACAGAAAGTTTTGAAATTACTAATAAAGATACCATAAAAGAAACTCTAAAATATTTATCTGAATTTAAAGTAAAAAAAAGTTTTGCTAAAAAGCGTATAGTAGATGGAAAAACAATTTATGATTTATATTTTTCATCGAATAAATCTCCTGATAAAGTTTACATTAGTGTTATTGGTGAAACTTATATTGGTATATCCATGGGAGATGAAGAAAAGAAAATTTATCAACTTGTTAATGATAGAATTGATTTAGAGTATTTAAAGAGCATTGTAAAAGAATGATTCTTAGGAAGTTTAAAAAATAATCAAGTAAAACTTAGAAAACACTATGGATTTTTTTCTATAGTGTTTTTAAATGTACTAAATCACATGTTGTAGACCAGCTAACTAATGTCTTAGGGACGGGGTTGTTGACAAGATATAAGTTTTAAGATAATATAGAGAGTGTAATAATACCAAGAAAAGCGAGGAAGAAAAGTAGTACTGAAATATTATCATATAATGATAAAGTGAATAAATCATCAAAGTTATATTTAAAGAAAAGAAGAATTATAAAAGATCTATGAAGATAAAGGGTGTCAATAATCCCGTCCTCTACTTATAGTGATGCTACATATAGTGTAAGTATAAGTACATCTGGTTCAGGTTTTACAACTACTCCAACAACTAATCAATGACCTTTATCAGTTGCAATAGCTAGTATTGGATGTTAGTTAAAAGTAAAACGTAGATAAATGTGAAAACTTGGTAGACAAAGTTGCTAATAAGTTTTAATTAGGAGGAATTATTGTGAAAAGAAAAAATATAATTATTATAGTAACTATAGTATTAATTTTTGTTATATCTGCTACGTTTATAGAATTCAATTTTGTTCATGAAAACAAAATTATGTCTCACTTAGAAAATAAAATATTTTCACAAAGGATTCCTAGAAATGAAAGTTTTAACCTTAATCTAAGTGCTAACTCTTTAACTATTGAGAAGCAAATAAATAACGACGATATAAAAACGTATGTTTATAGTTTAATATCTAAAAAATTAGACAAAAAGATTTATGGCCACGCCATATATAAAAAAGTCAAATTTCTTAATTATTATGAACCGATAAGTTTTGGTAGTAGTACAGAGGATATTTCGTATAGTCAATACATGATTAATAAGAATAGATACTTGATATTGTTGTATGGAATCAATGCTAAACACAGTGTATCTACCATTAGCTTTGAAATTAATGATAAAGTTTTTAAGGAAGATATTAAGGGCGAAGATATTTTTATAAGAATGTATAATAGGGATAAAGAGTCAGATATAAGAGTTATAAGATAGGTAGATTTATGTCTAAGGGACGGGGTTTCTGACAATATGTGATTTCTAAGATAATATAGGGGATGTAATAAATAATACTAGGAAAAGCAGCACTAGAACATATCATATAATGATAGGAGGAATAAATCGTAAAAATATATTTAAAGAAGAGAAGGATTATAGGAGGTTTATTGAGATAAAAGGTGTCAATAACTACGTTACTTACTAATCCTAAAATAGTTTGTCATATAAAAATTTTATTTTTTTCTTACTTCAAATTCTAACTAGAAGAGTTAAATTCTTATATAGAATTATGAATTTATTTTGCTGAGGTATTAAAAAATTCATTAAATATTAAACCTAGCCCTCCATAAAAAGAAAATATACTCCCTAAAACTAATGGGCCACTTTTAAGCGTAGGTAAAATTAAGTATATGTAATCAGAAAATAATACGATAATTATACCAATCAAAAAAAAAGCGTTATATTTTTCTTTTTTTATAAAAGTTTTATGTTTTGACTTTTCACACATCAATATATATCCTCTCAAACATTAAAATAGTTAATAACCTAATTATATAAAATATAATAGTAAAAAACAACATGTGTCGAAGGGACGGTGTTGTTAACAACAGATAATTTTTGAGATAATGTAGCGTAGGAAACGTAAGAATGCCAAGAAAAGCTAGGAAGAAAAGTAGCACTGGAATATACCATATAATGATAAAGGTAATAAATCGTCAGGGTATATTTGAAGAAGAGAAAGACTATAGGAGGTTTTGATATAAAAGGGTGTATCAATAACCTCTTCCCCTATAACCTATGGCTAAGACAAATTTTAAATAAATATCAAATACTAAAAGTTTTATTTGCAATCTTATAAAAATAAAAAGGGCTGAAACTGAACATTTCAAAAAAATTCAGTTTTTAAGCCTTCCCTCAATTTAATTTAATGGTGATAAAGACCCCACTCATCTATTTTTTGTACTGCTTCATCTCTGGTTGTAGCACTTGGGATTATATAATATCCTCTACTTGGACCCCAGCCTCCACCAACACCGTATGGTCGTTTACTATTATCTGTATATTCATGATGTTCTAAAATAGCTATTGCCATATTATAAAAAAATCTTTTAGTTATTAGGTGTCCGAACATATATATTTTAAGATCCGAACGTTTAGTACGTTCATTATAAACTCTCTTTTCATAATGTAAAGGAGCACTTTGGTCTCTCATTGAACTGGTTATTATAATACTATCCATTTCCCATTCTGTTAATGGATATTTTGAAACATGTATGTTACCTACAAATTTGTCTCTAGTAAAAAAGTTAATATAATATTTTCCCTTTATCGTTACAGTACATTCATCCATATACATATCGTCATCCAATTTAATTTCAAAAGTTTCAAACTGTTTATTTATAGGAAAAGGAAGTATATGCACTAAAACAATCACAGCTATAATAATTTTTATTACTCTTTTTACTCTAGTACTTTTTATTTGTTCTTTCATTCACACACTCCCTTTATAATTAATATTAAGCTTACTATTTAATAAGCAGGTTACTAATAGTATTATTCACATCTACAGACTCATCATGAGTAAAATATCCCCCACGTTTTTTTATATAATTGTATTATACTCTTGTAATCATATCAAAGTGACGGGGTTGTTGGCAACATATGTTTTTTAAGATAAATATAATATAGGGAGCGTAATAATGCCAAGAAAAGCAGCACTAGAATATACCATATAATGATAAAGGTAATAAATTGTCAGAGTATACTTGAAGAAGAGAAAGGATATAGGAGGTTTTGATATAAAAGGGTGTGTAAGTAACCCCTTCCCCTAATTACGTCTGGACATATTTATAACTTTGTAATAATATTAATTTAATTAAATCTTATTTGTAGTAAATATTAAAATTTAAAAGTGTGGCAATACAGTGTAATTTAATAAAATAAGTTAAAAGGAGTGATAATTATGAACTACGTACCTTTGATAGTGGTAGCGATAGCTTTCATATTTTATTATATTGCAAGATTTTATTTAAATAAGTATAAAGATTTAAAGTTGCCATTAGTGCTAGAAAGATATCATGATAATCCAAGTTTGACAGTTATTCAAGCAGTCATAATTATTACAGGTATAATAATTGGATATGTTATAGTTTTAATTGCATCTGCATTTTTTTAAATCATTACATGTCTAAGGGACGGGGTTGTTGACAACGAGCAGATGATTTTTAAACCAACTGTAAAACCAGTTATTATGACCCAGAGTATTTTAAAATTTGTCTGTGTTTTAAATTATTGTTGATAAGGAACCTTAATATGAAGGTTCCTTTATGTTACATTTTATAAAGATTCCTGCTATTAAATAGTTTTTGTACTTTTTTTCTGAATAATTTTGAGTATATTACTGTAACAATATATGAAATTAAAGTTACTGAACACATAACTATGAGTGCTACAATAAATAAATCATCTGAAAACTCTGATATCGTTTCGCCTAGTGTTAAAAACCTTCCATCTGGCACTCCTTTTATAACTTTGTAATGGTCTAAAACTAAGTCTAGCAAAGAAAATGCTAAAGAAAGGAAAAATCCAATGAGAATGGGACTCCCTAAAATATGACCATATGAAGGCTTTTCTTTTGAAAGCAAGTTGTAAACAATTGAAATAGCAGATAAAGAGCCAATCATAATATATATTTCTTCCCATTCTACATACATCGAATTTGTTGCTAAAAGAAGAACAATGGTCAATCCAAAGATAATACCTATAGCTTTTTTCATTAACACTCCTCCACTTAATATTGTTTCATTTTTTTTATCCCTAAAATTCATTATACAAATATTACTTTTCTTTTTTAAAAATCTTTTAACTTCGTAGTACAGTATTAAATAGATTGTTTATCAATTATATTTTACATTAAATAGAATTAAACTTCAAAGTGTAAAAGGAACGGGGTTGTTGACAATACAAAGGATGGTCCTTCATACTTTATATATATACAACGTAACCATTGCTCTAAGAAGTTAGGTTGTATTGAGATGTAAAAAGAGACAGAACTTTTCTCCTGTTGTGGGTTATATTAGTCAGTAAAACATTACCAAAACATGGTACAATATAAAATATAAAAAGAATGTTTACTATGCATAGGGCTTTGTAAGCCTTAGTTCGCAAATGTACTAATTATACGAAATAATCTGTTAGTAAGTACGTTTATTTTCAATTGACATTTTGTCAAAAGATAATTTAAATAGGGAGGATTCTATGAAGCTTTATAATAATGAGAATATTTTAAAAGATGGTCAGAAACTTATTATACGTACTGCAGAAGAAGGTGATGCGCAGGGTTTAATTGATTTACTGCGGACAGTTGATAGTGAAACAAAATTCTTAGCACGTGAGCCTGGTGAATTTAATTTCACATTGGAACAAGAAAGAGAATTTATTAGAGGTATGATGGAAGATGATAATAAACAATTGCTAATTGGGGAAATAAACGGTAGAATCGTAGCCAATTGCTCAGTTGGGATAGTTGTAAATAATAAAAGGTATCTTCATAGAGCTACTATGGGTATTTCTGTTAGAAAGAAATATTGGAACAGGGGTATTGGTAAAACTATGATAAATGAATGTATTAAGTGGTGCAAAGAAAAGAGTGTTGAACAACTTGAACTTGAAGTTGTTACTCAAAATAGTAGGGCTATTTCAATGTACAAAAATTTAGGTTTTGAAGTATATGGTACTAAGAAACACGCACTGAAATATAGTGATGGAACTTATGCTGACGAATACTATATGATTTTATTTCTAAACGGTGGACTGTTCCTGCCTAGCTAGACAGGAACAGTCCACCGTATCTTTTTTAGCATATTAATATTATAATGTAATATAACTATTTTAGTTCTTCAGCATGTATAAATTTATTCATCTTGGCAACTAACTCATCTAAATTATTAGATCTTCCAGATAAAATGCCTTGTGGTAGAAAATACCCTGCCCAATCCAGCTTTCGATATAGTTTATCAATTATTATTTTATCCTCTTCTGAAATAGTCTCTTGTGTTTTTGATAAACGTATTGCAAATTCGTGATAACTCTCGTTGAAATAGTCATAAAAATTATTTATACTGTCTTTATATGTTTTTGAAATATTCGGCTGTTTGTCAGCGATACTATTTAGAAGTAATACTGTATCTATAGAATTCAATAAGTAGCTACCAAATTTTTGTGAAAAATACGGATTATCTTGCCAATTTTCTTCATTGCGAATTATATTTAGTAATCTTGATAAATCTAGCTCCATGTGTTTTCCTATTATCAGAACATTGCTATATGAAGTAAAATATAATCTTGATATTAACCAAGCATTTGAAACTATTGATATAGTCAAAATTACTATTAAAATTATGTTAGTTCTTTTTTTCACCTAATATAATCACCTCCATATAACTAATTTTAAAATAATATAAGGGTGAAATAATACCAAGAAAAACGAGGAAGAAAAATTACAGGAGGTCTATGGGAATAAAGGATGTCAACAACCCCGTCCCCTATAACGACTATAGTAATATTTCTATTTATGATTATCTTTCCCATCACTAAGCAATTAAATTCTTTTATTGTTACACAATTATCAACATGCGAGTGTCTTGGGGACGGGGTTGTTGACAAGATATAATTTTTAAGATAATATAATGTATGAGCTGTAATAATACTAAAAAAAGCAGTATTTGAATATATGATATAATGATAATGGAAATAAATTGGTAGGGTATATCTGAAAAAGAAAAGGACTATTAAGAGGTTTATTGAGATAAAGGGTATCAATAAGACCGTCTGATATAATCGACCTATAATCATACGAGTTTGTGAGGTAATTCATGAAAAGCATACCAAATATTATATCAGTAACAAGGATATTACTATCTCTAATCTTGCTCTTAATCGAACCTTTCACCACTATTTTTTGGTTGATATATATGGTATGTGGATTGAGTGATATTGTTGATGGTTATATTGCTAGAAAAACAGATTCAATAAGTAAGATAGGAACAGCACTTGATAGTTTTGCCGATTTTGTTTTGCTGAGTGTGATGTTTGTTGTTTTATTACCTAAAATATGGATTCCAGTTGAAGTATTAGTATGGGCAGCAGTAATTGCTGTCATACGGATGGTCTCTTTGGGGATAGTGAAATATAAATATCATAGGCTCATTGTTCTACATACGTTTTTCAATAAAATAACAGGATTTCTTTTATTCTGTGTTCCATTGTTATATTTATTTATAAATATGAGAATCTTGGGATACTGCATATGCATAGTTGCCAGTATAGCATCCATTGAAGAATTAATAATACATCTAAAATCATAGGTGGATAGTATGTGAGGCAGGTTGTTTTACTAGAGAATAAACAAATAAATAGGTGTCTTTAAAGACCATCATTTTCAGAGAATACTAAAGCAGTGAATGATAGGGGAAGGAATATGAAAAATAAAAGTCTTTGGATATTTACTATAGGTTGTTTTCTCTTAATCTTAATATATTTTCTTAATACCTATATTAAAAGCAATAATTTTCCAAGTATTAAGGAAATATCTAAGGACTATATTTATAGTAACGAGGATAGAGAATTAGTAATTGAAGATTCACCAGATAACATTTATGAGTATAATGTAATAAAATATATTTCATCAAAAATTTCTGGAGATTTTGAAGATGTATTTGATGAATTATTGTTGAGCCCATATGATAGCATTACAATTAATAATTTAAAAAAGCAGTATACAGAGGGATATGGAGCAAAAAATATTGTCATTCATGCAATTAATACTTATGAAACTCTTGATGATTTGAAGGAAGATGGACATGACTCTAATAGATTAGGAAACTTAGATATTCAGAATATAAACCTTGATATAAATAAAATAGTACATGTTTTATATGATTTTAATTACACTGAAAAATCTATAACAGAAGATCATATGACATTTAGTGAGGGAATAAAGAGCCAGCATTATATTATCAATAAAACAAATAATAAAATACTTTTCATAGAGTTCCTAGGAAATTAAATTTAATAATTTTATAGAGCGAAATTTTTCCGTGCCAAAGGGACGGGGTCGTTGACAGCATATAATTTTTAAGATAATATAGTATAAAGGAGGTATAATAATGCCAAGAAAAGCTAGAAAGAAAAGCAGCACTGGGATATATCATATAATGATAAGGGGAATAAATCATCAAAATATATTTGAAGAAGAGAAGGACTATAGAAGATTTATTGAGACAATAGAAAAGTATAGGGAAGTAAGTGGATATGAGATTTATGGATATTGTTTAATGGGAAATCATGTACATCTACTATTAAAGGTAGTTAAAGAGCCCTTAGAGCAAGTAATGCGTAGGATATGCGGAAGCTACGTATATTGGTACAATAGGAAATATCGTAGAATAGGAAATCTGTTTCAAGACAGATTTAAAAGTGAGCCAGTAGAGGATGATTCATATTTTCTAACGGTTCTACGATATATTCATCAAAATCCACTTAAAGGTGAATTAGTAAAGGATTTAGGTCAATATCAGTGGAGCAGTTATGATAAATATATAAATAAAAGGAAATTCGTTGATGTGAGCTTTGCCCTTAATATATTGGATAATGATAAAGCTAAGGCAATAAAAAGATTTATCGAGTATAGTAATGAGCCGAATAATGATAGGTGCTTAGATATGGAGAAAAAGAGGCGAATAACCGATGAAGAAGCAAGCGATATAATCAAAAAAGTGTGTAAAGTAAAGGATATATCTGATTTAAAAAACTTTGAAAAAACTAAAAGGGATATGTATTTAAGAGAATTAAAGGAAAAACATAACTTATCTATCAGGCAAATTGAAAGACTTACAGGTATTAATAGAGGAGTTGTTTTAAAGGCATAAAAGGTGTCAATAACCTACTCTTGACACCTTTTATATACTATTTTATAAATTATAATTTAATTGCTTTTATTGAAGCAAATGTAGTTACTATCCAGTTGTTTATGAAAGAGAAAAATATAAAAATAAACCACTTTGGATAGATATAATAACATAGTAATAAGAGGTGATGAAGCATGTATGATTATATTACAATTAAAGGGGCACGAGAGAATAATTTGAAAAATATATCTCTTGAGATTCCAAAAAATAAGCTTGTTGTCCTTACAGGATTATCAGGTTCAGGAAAATCAACTATTGCTTTTGATACATTACAAAAAGAATGTCAAAGACAGTATATGGAATCGCTAGGTTTAGGTACAGATTTTATAAGTAAACCTAAAGTAGATACAATAACTGGTTTATCACCTTCTATTAGCATAGACCAGCATCTAACTAATAGAAATCCACGTTCCACTGTTGGAACCGTAACTGAAATATATACATATCTTAGAGTATTATTCTCTAAATTAGGTAAAAGAGATTGTCCAAAGTGTGGAAAAATAATAGAACTAGAGTTTGAGAATGATTCAGTTGAAATATGGGATAGGGATACAGAGGATATAGATGAGGGCGATACTAAAAACAATAAATCTAGCGATGATAACATGGATTTTGTAAATACTGTTTCTTGCCCCAATTGTGCAAATCAAGTGCCAGAGCTTACAATGTCTAGTTTTTCATTTAATAAACCTCAAGGAGCATGTCCTACATGTACTGGATTGGGAATTATAAACGATGCAGATATAAGCATGTTAATTGATGCAGAAAAAAGCATTGAAGAATATGCAATTACAGGCTGGGACGTTCATTATGTAAAAAGAAATAAGCAAGTTTTTGACAATGCAAGTAAACATTACGGATTTACTTTAGATGTAACGGTGCCAGTTAAAGAACTAGGACAGGTTGAGATGGATTTTCTACTTTATGGTGCCCATAGTCCTCGTTTTATGAAACATTTCCCAAATGTAAAGCCGCCTTCAACGGTGACTAAAGGTGCATTTGAAGGGGTAGTTACAAATATATTAAGAAGATACTCTGAGGGAGCTAATGACCCAAAATATCGAGAAAAAATAGAAAAATATCTTATACAACAGGTTTGTCCAGATTGTGAAGGTAATAAATTACGTAAAGAAATTCAAGAGGTTATAGTTGATGATACTACTATTATTGAAGCTTCGAAAATGTCTCTTGATAGATTAAGAGAATGGATTATTGGGTTAAAGGATTCCGTAACAGATGAGGGAATGAAAATAGTTAAGCCGATAGTTGAGGATGTTTCTGAGAGACTTAAGCGTTTGATAGATGTTGGAGTTGGCTATCTTACTTTAGATAGGTCTGCACCTACCCTATCGGCAGGAGAAGCACAGAGGCTTAGACTAGCTTTGCTTTTGGGGTCAGGTCTTACTGGAGTATTATATGTATTAGATGAGCCAACTACAGGGTTACATGCCCGTGATACTGAGAGGCTTATTAAAGTTTTAAAACAGCTGAGGGATTCAGGAAATACAATCCTTGTAATAGAGCACGATATGGAATTAGTAAAGGCTTGTGACCATGTGATTGATATTGGACCCGGTGCAGGCGAAAATGGTGGCGAAGTAGTAGCATTTGGAACTCCTAGTGAAGTAGCTAAATGTGAAAAATCTATTACTGGAAAATATCTATCGGAAACTAAAATTACCATAGAAGAAAGTAAAAGGAAAGGTAATGGTAGACTAATCTCAATTAAGGGAGCAAGGGAAAACAATTTAAAAAATATAGATGTTGATATACCATTAGGTATGTTTGTTGCTTTGACAGGTGTTTCAGGCTCTGGGAAATCAACGCTCTTACTTAGTACTCTAGGACCAGCGGCACGTAATTATTTCAATCAGAAGAATGAAGTAGTTGGTAAACATGACCGAATTGAAGGGTTAGAGCATGTTGATAAGATTATTACAATTGATCAAATACCTATTGGAAGGACGGCTCGATCCAATTCAGCGACTTATACTGATGTGTTCACACCTATACGAGAAATTTACGCTAAATCAGCGGAAGCTAAAAAAAGGAAGTTAAAAGCAAAGCATTTTTCATTCAATGTAAAAGGAGGACGATGTGAAAAGTGCCAAGGTGCTGGAATTTTAACTATAAATATGAATTTTCTACCGGAAGTTCAAGTAAGATGTCCTGTATGTCATGGTAAGAGATTTAGGAGAGAGGTTCTTGCTGTTAAATACAAGGACAAAAGTATAGCAGATGTTTTAAATATGACAATTGATGAAGCAATTGATTTGTTTAAGGATGAGAAGATTATTTATGATAAGCTGTTATTGCTAGAGGAAGTTGGTCTTGGATATTTAAAACTGGGACAACCAGCTAATACACTGTCCGGTGGTGAAGCACAGCGATTAAAGCTAGCGAAGGAGTTAGGAAAACGAGGAAAAGGACATACCTTGTACTTGCTTGATGAACCTACAACTGGATTACATCCCCAGGATGTGTTAAAATTAACTTCATTATTAGAACGCTTAGTTGATGCAGGAAATACAGTAGTTGTGATAGAACATAATCTGGATGTAATAGGAAGAGTAGATTGGATTATTGATTTTGGGCCAGAAGGGGGTAACGGTGGAGGTAAGATTGTGACAAAGGGTAGTATAAAACAAGTCCTTGATAATAAGCAATCTATGACAGTAAAGCAACTTATAGAAACAGTGAATATAGTATAGCCTATATATATAGTAAGGGTTAAACTGAACAACCTTAGAAAAGAAAGAATTTTATAAATAAGTTCATAAGAGACTAAAACTAAAGTTGTAGGGGTACTTGAAAATTATATTGATTATGATAATAGTGGCAAGGATATTTTAATGGATACACCTTTAGATGAATTGGACTTAGATTCTGTTAAAGCTATATATTTACTGCTAGATTTAGAAGAGGCTTTTCAAGTTCAAATTCCCAATACTATGCTATCTCCTGAAATATTCGTTTTTCCACAGGCACTTTATGATGCAATGCAATCAATCTTAAGATTATAATCATGATGTTTATTTAGAGCCAAGGTATTTAAGTAAAATACCTTGGACTTTTTATATTCTGTTATATTAATTATAATCTAATTGCCTTAATTGAAACTAAATTAAAATAATCTGCATTTTTTCCTTCCAGCATTTTAATATCGTCTTCCTTGGAATCTTTATCATAAGATAGCCAATCCTGCCACGCTTCTTTGAAACATCTCATTTCCTTACATTCTTGAACACTAACTAAATCTGACTTTTCCCATAAATCACGCCACCAATTACAGGAATGAAAATTCATATCATAAGAGCAATAGGGTAATAATTCTGTTGGGATACCATTTGTAAATTCATGTTTTATACCAGGAATTGAAACTGCAATCTGCCCTCCTTTTTTTATAAGTGGAGCTAAATGTTCCGATAAATAACCTTCCTTAGCACCGAAATAGTGATAGGCATCTATACTTACAGCCACATCAAAAAATTCGTGGGCAAAGGGTAAATTATGGGCTTCTGCATGTATTGGAATTATTTTATCTTCTAATCCTATCCCTTTAAATCTATTATAATTATCAGTTGCACTAATCCAAAGATCAGTAGCAAAAACAGTAACTCCATATTCTTTTGCTAAAAATATTGAAGTTAACCCTTTACCACAGCCTAAGTCAAGTACTCTCATGCCCCTTTCCAGATATAGTGACTCTGATAATTCCTCAATAGTTTTCATTGAGTTTGGTCCCATCATATTTTCTTTAACAAAATTAATGTCATAATGATTACTTTTTATAAAATTCATTTTTATTTCCATCTCCCTTTACTTTAGTTAATTTAGGGTGTCAAAGATAGGGCGTTGTTGGCAATAAATATATGTAGATTTTAAAATAATATATTTAGGTGTGTAATAATATAAAAAAGAAAAGTAAAATCTGAATAAGATGTTAATAAGCCCGTAGCTTCCACACGCCATATATGATAGTATCATGTAAAAAATAAAAAAAATGTAAAATAGTGCAATGATATTAAAGAATATTCATGTCTTAGGGACGGGGTTGCTGACATTTTACAATTTAGAAGGAAGTAATGGCAAGAAGGGAGAGGGAGAAAAGTAAAACTAGAATATATCATAAGATCAATAAATCATTAAAGTGTATGTGAAAAAGAGAAGGGTTAGTAGGAGATTTATTGAGATAAAAGAATATAAAAAACTAAATAAAAATAATATAATTTCAATACAAAAAAATACAAATTTAAAACTTTTTTCACATTTATACATATTTTACATGATTTATATTTACTTGTTTGTTGAAATATGTTAAAATGCTAAATATATTGGAACATTTTACATATTTATGTTGTATTCAAGCGAGTGTTTTGTAGGTGCTAAAAACAAATTAAGATAAACTACCATGTACTATTTGGTGGTCTTTTTTAATGGCTGATTACTATAATCATATCATAAGCTATAGGTTTAGTCACAAGCATATCTGTTATAAAGTAAAAATTAGAAATTCGAGCTGTAAACTCTTCATATTAGAATTTCCTACTAAAATAGGCATAGGAAGCAATATCTTAAAAACTTTTCCTAGGAAATATTCGACTCATCCCTACTCTAGATAATTATAGTTTGTTCTTAGATGTTTTTCTTCTTTTTTAGAATAAATACTAGAAAGTTAGAAGGGATTAATTGTCGAATGGAGAATAATAACTATGAGAGCTGCCTAAAAACAGGATATTATGTCACAATATGAAAGTTAAATTCATTAAATATAAAAAGGCAGGTGGAGTCATTGAAGAAAATCAATAAGAAAAATATCTTTACAGAGATAAAAACAAAGATTTTAAACAATTATCAATGTAAAATTACATTAATTGCTTTTTTGAGTCTATTTATAGGCCTTTTTATATCAGGAATAGTTTCATATAATAGTATTCAAGATTTTTCCGATGATGCTGCTGAGGAAATGAAGAGGGGTTTAAGCTCTGTAAATAATGAATATATAAATAACTATATTAACATTACTTCTCAACTAATAGAATCAAAAATTAAAAAGTTTGTGGATGAACAAGATATGCTTGCTCAGATGTTTCAAAAAGTTATAGACAATGAGGATGAATTCGAGCCTTTAATATTTAAGCCCTTAATAAAGGATATAAGCAATATTCCGTATTTTTACAAATATGGATATGATAAATTATGGATCTATTTTTCTGGGGAGAGTAATGGGTCATTTATGGGAGCTACGCCATGGAAGGATGTTGGAACACCCCTTGATGAAACCTATCCAAGACATCCCTATGAACCTAATTGGAAGGCATTAAATCCTCGATTAGTAGGTGATTGGGAAAGGCAAATAGGAGAAAATATAAGGCACTCTAAGGACTTGGCATCTTTAGCAATTATAAAGTCTCCTGCTCAAGACTGTGGTACAGGTAATATTATCATGACTATTAGACATCCAATTTGGAATAGGGATAGGACTAAATTTAAAGGAGCAATTAGTATAGATGCTAAAATAGAGGAAGTTATTGGTTATGTGAAAAATATAAAATTAGCCCATACTGGATTTGCTTATATTGCCCAATCAAATGGTAACGTTTTTGCTATAAACAATGAAGGGGCAAGGGTTTTAGGTTTAAAGGATGGGAAAGATGTCATAGTTGAAGATGAAACGGGAACTGGATATAATTTAATAAGTCGTTTTTTAAAAGAGAGTACATGTGAGGGTGTGCAAGGAATTATATTACCAAAGGAAAATAAAATTGTTAAAAATGAGATAAGTATTCATGGAGAAAAATATATTACTATTCAGAAAAATCTAAAGGGGTTAAATACTTGGGATGAAAATAAAGGATTTCATACAGAATCCTGGACATTGGGTTTCGTAATTCCGAAGGAAGAGGTGTTTAACTCCTATTATAGTGCAACAAATAAGATAGATCATAGTAGAAATGTAATTATGTTAAAACAATTTTTTATTTTTGTACTACTTACTCTCCTTATCTGTGTATTTATTTGTTTTATTATAAAAAAAGTCACTTCTAATCTTAGAAGACTTGAACTTATTACAGTTGAAGTAATGAATGAAAATTATGATGTTAATGTAGATATAAAATCCAATGATGAAATCGGAAGGATTGCTAAAACCATTAAGAACATGATTATTAAGATAAAATCTGCCTTTCAACAATTAAGTATTCAAAATAGAATACTCGAAAATGAAATAGCTGAGCGGGAGAAGAAGGAAAGACAAATAAAATATTTAGAAAACTATGATATTTTAACGAATTTACCCAAGGAAGATGTATTTTTGAATAGCTTAGAAAAGCATATTGAAAATACGGAGGGTAATAGTTCCTATAAAGCTATAATGATGATAGGATTAGATGACTTTAGGAAGGTTAATGAAGTACTTGGACATAAGGGAGGCAGTGAAGTACTTAAAATAGTGTCAAGCCGCTTAGAATCAATAATAGGGGATGGGGGTATTGTAGCGAGAATTAGTGGCGATGAATTTGCAATTCTATATAACAACATAAGTTCAGTAGAGGAAGTAGCCCCAAGGGTAGAAAATATTATGACAACCCTAAGTTTAGGATACCATGTTCTCAATAAACAAATATTTATTACTACAAGTATAGGAATAAGTTTATATCCTAGTGATAGTATCATCCCATCAGAACTTTTAGAGTTTGCTTCATCGGCTTTGATACATACAAAGGAAAAATCTAAAGGGAGTTATCAATTTTATGATGTAGAAATGAATAAAAGTGCCCAAGAAAGAAATAAAATGATTACTGCCCTTAGATATGGAATTGAAAATGATGAATTTGAATTATATTATCAGCCTCAATTTAATCTGGATACTAAAAAGTTGACAGGGATGGAGGCCCTCATTAGATGGAATAGTTCTATTCTTGGAAAAGTTATGCCAAGTAGCTTTATACCTTTAGCTGAGGATACAAGTTTAATTTTAGAGCTAGGGGAATGGATTATTAGAACAGCCTGTACTCAAAATAAGAAGTGGCATGATGAAGGATATGATTCTCTAGTTGTATCCGTAAACCTTTCTCCCATCCAGTTTAATCAAAAGAATTTTGTTGAAAATATGAAAAATATTTTAGAAGAAACAAAGCTTTTACCACAATTCTTAGAGTTAGAAGTTACAGAAAGGCTTTTGATTAACGATACAAAACATGTGGTTAAAATCCTCCATGAGTTAAGAAAACTAGGCATTAAAATTTCCATAGATGATTTTGGTACTGGGTACTCATCACTAAGCTATATTAGGGATTTGCCAGTAGATAAATTGAAGATAGACCGCTCCTTTATTAAAGATATACCTAATAAAGATGATGGTTCAATAGCTAATATCATCATTGAGCTAGGTAAAAATCTAAATCTTAAGATAAATGCCGAGGGAGTTGAAACCAAGGAGCAGGAAGATTTCCTTCTAAGGAGAAAGTGTCATGAAGTCCAAGGATATTATTATAGCCATCCATTAAGAGTCAATGAGTTTACATTAAAGTTAAGGGAAGGTTTTAATGTATAAAATAAAAACAGCTTTAAGAAGAGAAAAGGAATGTTAAAGTTTATGTATGTAAGAGTTAACCCTATGGATTAAGCTATATGATTTATTTTTACTCTTGTTTATTTATATGGATTGCTGATAGTATGTAAATAGCTTTGGACCTAGTTTCCATAAGCCTTTTTTCGGTACATTAAAACCTGAAAATCTGTAAAACTGAAATGAACTTTGATAAAAGTCTTAGCCCTTGACCTTTATCAAAGTTCATTTTAAGATAGATCCTTTATTATATTTTTAATCAAACCTCTTAGACCCTTTTCAAATCTCTCGTTATCTTCTTTTTTCCTTTTCTTAGGATTAGAAGTTTTACCTCCAGCCTTTCTTACTTTTTGAGATAAATACCTCTGAAACAATAATCTATCCATATTTTTATTTGTATATAAAATACCATTTTGATTTATTCCATAAGCACCCTTGGACAAAGCCATAGTAGCAACGCCATAGTCTTGGGTAACTATAATATCGCCCTTGGTTGCATGGTTAATTAGGGCAAAATCCGCAGAATTGTAGCCCTTTCCCACAATTACGACCTCAGAATAATTATCATCAATTACATGGCTGGTATCGGTAAACATTATTACAGGAAGCTTATATTCTTTAGCTAGACTTACTATAATACCTTTTACTGGGCAGCCATCAGCATCCACAAGAATTTTCATATATAATCTCCTTATTTAAATGTATGCTTGAATAATTAAAAATAAATTTCTTATGCTAAACCTTTATATCTAATCTAAGTAATGACTATAGATGAGTGATAGGAGAATGTTAACTTACTACAGCAGCCACAGAGAATCCTTTAGGCTCATGCTATAAATTATACAATAGGAGGTAAAACAGATTCATAACAATCGCTGGGAAGGAAACCTCAGAGGCTGTTTTCGTTTATTAAATTTGTAAGTCACACATCTATAAGCACTGACAAAGGATTTAGCTCCTTAGCTTAGTACTTATTGTAGCTTCTGATACTGTCCATATCCTTCCTCATCTTTTTCCTTGGCCCACTATTTTCATAATATCCTATTGATATTACTAAAGCAATTCTCTCTTCTTTAGGAACTTTTAAAGCTTCTTTTATTTTTTCTTCCTGGAACCATCCTATCATACAAGTTCCAAGACCTTCTTCAACGGCCTGAAGGCAAAAATGTTCTGCTGCTATCCCCACATCAATAAGGTAATAGGGTATATCCTTATCCATGCCGCCAAACTTTAAACTTAATTGTCTATCTTCTGCCACTATAACTACAAAGGCGGGAGCAGATAGGGTAAAATTATTAAAGGGAATAGTATTATTGAAGGTTGCCTCGGCTATATTTTTTTTGAGCTTTGGCTCATCTACTATTATAAACCTCCATGGCTGTGAATTACACGCGGAAGGAGAAAGTCTTGCCGCTTCTAAGCAACGTTCAATTTTAGCCCTTTCAACATCTTTATCAATATAATTTCTTATGCTTTCCCGCCGCTTTAACAGGTCTAAAAAACTCATAATTACCCTCCATTATTTTTTAACATTAACAGCCTTTCTATTTATTATAAATCAATTACATAATATATTAAATGGATTATTTAATAAGTGAGGACCTATTTAATGTTTAGAAACTTATCAAGGTTTGAAAGGAAAAATTCATTTGCCCTTTCTTCATGATAGGAAGTTGGTATTTCAAGTTTAGGAATGTTTATGTTTAGATTATCTAGCGATGCAAGTAAAACTTCCATAAATATTCCCTGATTCTTAACAAGACCGCATGAGGGGCTTTCTTCTATACCTATAATACCAATAATCTTATAGCCATTTTTCATGTATTCTATAATTTGTTTTTGAATATTCCTTATTAGATTTTCACATAAAATCCTATAATCCCTATTATCATACTCTTCTTTAGTCTTAGGTAGTCTATTTTCACCTAGAAATAAAAACTCTGGACAAGGAAGCTGTATAATGCCTATATTGCTCCTGATTATTTTTTCTATAACCATATTATAGGCTCCTTTAGCTCTTGCCAAAAGCTTTACAACACTATTTTGATTTAGGATACAGTGAGATAATAAGATAATTTTTTTATTCCTTTTCATAATCTTTTTCACCAAACTTATTTAATAGATTAGATGGAAGTCTCCTAAGTAAAAATGCCACAAAAAAGCAGCTTGCAATTTTATCAATAAAGTTACCATAAACCCTTGGCCAAAATGCAGCGGAAAAGATTCTGTGTCCCGACTGAAGTAA
Source organism: Clostridia bacterium (assembly GCA_022361035.1). GTDB lineage: Bacteria > Bacillota > Clostridia > Peptostreptococcales > Caminicellaceae > JAKSBP01. The sequence goes on along the minus strand of JAKSBP010000265.1, from coordinate 14,530 downwards.
CCAAGCAAAAATTAGATCGGTTCCACCCCCTGTTAGACCTCCGTATATCCATACAGCTATGGGAGTACCGATTAGAGGAGCAGCTACAGACAAGATTAAGCCAGTTATAAGGGCTGTCTTATAATTAAACTTGTACCTTTTAACAATATAACCTACTATTAGACCAACTATAACATTTACTAAGGCAAATGGTATATCCTTAGGGTTAGTAAGGATTCCTTTGAGGATATTTGTAAGACCGCCGGTAATCGCTCCGTAAAATGGCCCAAAAGCTGCCGCAATAAATATAGTTCCAATGGTGTCTAGAAATAATAAGGGTATCTTTATCATTGAAACAATAGTTCCAAAGACGATATTGATAATTATCCCTATTCCAGAAAAAACTAAAGCATAAGTTTCTTTACTATTATACATTATTCTTCCTCCTATAAATAAATTTAAATTTGTTTATATATAACTAAACTTAATTATAGATATTATAGTTGCAAAAGTATAATAGTTATATTTTATTGATAAATCTTGTCTATATATGAAATTTATAGGTAAAATTGTTAGTTTTATATTTGACTTTTAAATATGTGGCGATTATAATATAATCAGACTGACTGGTCAGTCTTAACTTTGCATCTGGCTTGGGAGTATGATTTTTAAATATAATAATTTGGAGGTAAGGCAATGAAGAAGAAAATAGTAGTTCTATTTTTAGCAATGATACTAATAGTCACTTTAGTGGTTGGTTGTAGAGAAAAAGAACCTGTTAACTTAGATGAACAAGCTAACAATGAAGAAAATTATATTCCAGTAGTTGTTGAATCAACTGAAAAAACTACCATATCAAAGGAGATAACCTTTAGCGGAAAGGTATATGCCCATAAAGAAGTTACAATTTTACCGGAGGTTCCTGGGAAGGTTGTCAATATCAATGGACACTTAGGGACTAGGGTAAAGGAGGGCTCAGTTCTTTTTACGTTAAATAAGGAAGATATACAAAAACAAGTTCGCCAGGCAAAGAAGTCCGTTGACCTTGCTAAGGCAAACTATGAAAGAACTAAAGAAAGTATTGAAAATGCAAGGGTTAACTTGGAGAGAACTAAAGAGCTTTATGAACAGGGAGCAGTTTCAAAAAATCAATATGAGCAAGCCCAACTTGCTGCTTCAAGTACATCCTTAGATGCAGTAAAAGCCCAGTATGAACAGGCTAAGGTTGGATACGATCAGGCCTTAGATAGCCTTCGGGATACTTCGGTTAAATCTCCTATATCAGGAATCATTTCCCAAGTAAATATTGAAGAGGGTGAAATGGCTTCTAGTGCCCAGCCTGCAATGACGATTATAGATATGGATAGGGTATATGTGGAGATAAACGTTACTGAAAATATTATAAACGATTTATACTTAGAACAGGAAGTAGTTCTAGAGCTTCCAGCCATTAATAACGATGATTTTACGGGAAAAATTGATAGACTAAGTCCAGCAGCCGATTCTCGAACACAGCTTTATTCTGTTAGGATTTATATAGAAAACGATGACCATATCATTAAACCCGGAATGTTTGCACAGATTAGATTAAATACTGAGACAAGGGAAGATATTATTGGAATAAAAAGTGAATCAGTTATAGAAAAAGATGGTAAAATGGTGGTATATGTAGTAGAGGATGATAAAGCCCTAGAAAAGGAAGTAGTAATTGGTCTAGATACGGGAACTTATGTAGAAATAGTTGAGGGCCTAACTGAAGGGGAAAATATAATAGTAAAGGGTCAGAATTATGTTGAAAATGACTCAATAGTAAAGGTAGTTAGAGGTGATGAATAATGAATTTATCAAAACTAGCTGTTAGAAGACCAGTTACAATAGCTATGATTACATTTATTGTAATCATTTTAGGTATGGTATCTCTAAGTCAGCTACCAACTGACTTATTTCCAGAAATAGAAGTACCCGTGGCAATTGTTTATACCACCTATAGTGGGGTAAGCTCTCAGGAAATGGAAGAATTAATATCGAAGCCTATAGAAGGAGCTATTGCTACAGTAAATGACATAAAAAATATAAGCTCCATATCCTCCGAGGGAAATTCCCTTGTTATTGCTGAATTTTCCTATGGAACGGATATGGACTTTGCATCATTAGATATGAGAGAAAAGGTAGACATGATAAAGGGTATTTTACCTAGTGATGCTAATGCTCCTATGGTTATTAAAATTGACCCTAATGCATTTCCAATTATTGAATTAGCCCTATATAATGGTGGAGATTTAGCTGATCTTCAATCAATTGGGGAAGATACAATTCAACCTAGATTAGAAAGATTGCCAGGAGTAGCCTCTGTTGATGTTTCGGGAGGTTATAAAAATCAGGTTGAAGTAACTGTTAATGAAGAAAAACTAAAGGGGTATGGTCTTACAATAGACCAGCTAGCTGGAATATTAAGGGCAGAAAATCTTAATTTACCCGGTGGTGAAGTAAGGAAGGGGAAACAGGAACTAACAATTAGAACAATGGCAGAATTTCAATCATTGGAAGAAATAAGAAACCTTCCAATAGCCCTTCCCGGCGGTGGAATCGTTTATCTCTTTGATATAGCAGATGTTAATATGGAGTATAAAGATATAGAGTCTATAGTTAAAACCAATGGTAGAAACAGTATAAATATTTCAATTCAGAAACAATCAGGAACTAATACAGTACAGGTTTCCGATGTAGTAAATAGAGAAGTGGAAAAACTTAAGGCAGAATTTCCTGATTTAGAGATAGCTGTGGTTATTGACCAGGCAGAATTTATCAAACAGTCCATTAATAACGTTGTTAGAAATGCAGTAGTAGGGGCTATCCTAGCTGTAATAATTCTGTATCTCTTTTTAAGGAATATGAGAACTACCTTTATTATTGGAACTGCAATACCAATCTCTGTTATTGCCACATTTATACTAATATATTTTAATGGAATAACCTTAAATATGATGACTCTTGGGGGTCTAGCCCTAGGGATAGGTATGCTGGTGGATAATGCCATAGTTGTATTGGAAAATATCTATAGATATAGAAGTGATGGTTATTCAAAGAAGGAAGCTGCTGTAAAAGGTGCTAAGGAGGTAGGAATGGCAGTTACAGCCTCTACTCTTACTACTGTTGCAGTATTTCTTCCACTGGTATTTGTAGAGGGAATTACGTCGATTCTATTTAGGGAATTTGCATTAACTGTAACAATGTCCCTTGGTGCTTCATTGGTGGTATCCCTAACACTTATACCAATGCTTTGTTCTAAATTTCTAAGGGTCGATAGGATTCAGAGAAAAGAGCATGGCGGCATATTCAAGTTCTTTGACTTTATATATAGCTCTTTTGATAAGATATTTACCAGGGTAGAATCTAGATATAAGCGAATATTAAAATGGGCATTAGGCCATAGGAAATCTACTGTAGCCATAGCTTTTATCGTATTTATAGTAAGTATAGGGTCCATAGGAATGGTAGGTATGGAGTTTTTCCCTACTACTGATGAGGGAGAATTTATGGTAAATGTTTCTTTACCTCAGGGATCAGAGCTTGATAATACCCATGAAATAGTATTAGAAATAGAAGAGATGCTTGAAAGTATTGAGGAAGTTGATACGATTTTTTCTAGAACTGGGTCAGGAGGAAGAAGATTTTCGGATAGTGCCGGTTCTAATACCTCCGCTATAAATGTAGTTCTTAAGGATTTGAGTGATAGAAAAAGAAGCACTGACGAAATTGCCGATGAGGTAAGGACTATGGTAAGGGATATTCCTGGTGCAGAAATTGGAGTAGAATCTTCGTCAAGAGGTATGGGTGGCGGTGGTAGTGCACCTATATCCATCGATATAAAAGGCGATGATTTAGAGGTTCTTAAAACAATTGGAGACGATTTGGAAAGAAGTATTGAAAAGGTAGAGGGTACAAGAGAAGTTGAAAACAGTTTAAGTGATGGAATCCCAGAGGTTCAAATTAAGATAAATAGGAAAAATGCCTCTCAGTATGGATTAACGGCATCACAAATTGCTTCTTCGGTAAAGGGAACAATTTCTGGTAAAACTGCCACCCAGTATAAATTCGATGGAGAAGAAATCGATGTAACAATTAAGGGTGATTCTATATTTAAGGAAAGTATTTTTAATTTAGGTCAGACATCCATAAAATCTCCTATGGGAATTGATGTACCCTTAAATCAGATAGCAGATATTTCTATAGATAGAGGGCCTGTTGTTATTAATAGGGATGCTCAAGAAAGAGTTGTTAGTATTACTAGTCAGATTTCCGGTAGAGATTTAGGAAGTATTACAACGGATATTGAGGGTATATTAGCTGAATATCCTATGCCCGATGGATATACCTATGATATTGGCGGACAAAATGAGGATATGCAGGAATCCTTTACAGATCTGCTTATGGCGCTACTCCTTGCGATAATACTAGTTTATATGGTTATTGCATCACAATTTGAGTCTTTAATCCATCCATTTACGATTATGTTCTCAGTTCCATTGGCTTTATCCGGTGGGATATTCGGACTCTTTGTTACTGGAAGGACTTTGAGTGTACCTAGCTTTATAGGAATCATTATGCTGGCAGGTATAGTAGTAAACAATGCTATCGTTCTAGTGGACTATATTAATAACCGTAGAGCAAATGGAGAGGATAGAAGGGAAGCTATTATCAATGCTGGTCCAATAAGGCTAAGACCTATACTCATGACTACATTTACTACTGCCCTAGGTTTACTTCCTTTAGCACTGGGAATAGGTGAAGGTGCAGAAACCCAAGCACCAATGGCTACAGTTGTTATCGGTGGACTTCTTCTTTCTACCTTACTAACCCTTGTCTTTATACCGGTGCTCTATACGATATTTGATGACTTAAATGCTTTCATTAGGAAGAAGGCTTTAGGTAAAAAAACAGTTATAGATAGTTAACTTTATTTTAGGTGTTAATATTCATTATTCCTATAGATATTCCCTTTTATAATCTAGTGTTTTTAAAGAAAAAATATAAAGGATTTCATCAGTTTTTCTTAAATTTACTAGGGTTTGAAGGGGAATATCTTCATAAAAAATAAGTTAAAAGCCTATGGCTGAGGCTGTTGACAAAGCCGAAGTTTTTCGCTGTTGCCTCTCTATTTCAGTGCATCTTGAACTTCGGATTTCTCAAAAGTCTATTATCTTGTTAATTTTGTCAACAAGATAATTAAGGGGATGTACAGCTTTGGTAAAGGCATCTGCGGAGGTATGGAAGTGGAAAATCGAAGAAGCAAAAGAGAAGCAATTCTCAATTCGGCCTTAAAAATATTTGAGCGAGATGGTTTTTATAAGGCTAAGGTTGAAGATATTGCTAAGGAAGCTAATGTGGGTAAGGGTACTATTTATGAATACTTTGATAGTAAGAAGGATTTATTCTATCAGATGGTTAAAAGTATGGTAGATCAATATATTGATGATATACAAAGGATTGCTGAGGAAGATATTGATGCAATTAGTAAGCTTCAAAATATTGTTGGGTTTCATTTGAAACCTAACAAATGCGATGGGAATCTTGGATATGTAATTCATGTTGAAGCAATTAAAAGTGGGATAGGAGAAGAGCTTAAATTACTTTACATGGGCCTTAGAAGTAGACAAATAGATTTAACTGAAAAAATTATTTTAGAGGGAATAGAATCTAAGGTATTTAAGGAAATAAACGCCTATATGGCTGCAATGTTCTTTATAGGTGGTGTTCATCAGTTTAATATAGAGTTAAATCACATAGAGAGAAATAGCGATAATGAAAAAAATATAGATGTTGAGGAGATTTTGGATACCTTTTTAAACGGTTTAGCGAGGTAGTTAGATTAAAAAGTTTCATATAGAAAAAGTAGATAATAAAAGCCATAGGGAAAATGTAATGAAAATTCCCATGGCTTTTATTTCAAATCTTTATAAATTTTCAAGAACTAGTTTTCCCATTTCTCTAGTTCCAACTAATTTCATTCCCTTACTATAGATATCTCCAGTACGATAACCCTTCACAAGTACCTTTTCAACAGCACTTTCAACAGCCTTTCCTTCCTCTTGAAGGCCAAATGAAAATCTAAGCATCATTGCTGTAGATAGGATTGTGGCAAGGGGATTTGATTTATCTTGACCTGCTATATCTGGGGCAGAGCCGTGGATTGGTTCATACAATCCAAACTTGCCTTCCCCTAGGCTTGCCGATGGCAGCATTCCTATTGAACCAGTAAGCATACTGGCTTCATCCGATAGAATGTCACCGAACATATTTGTAGTTACAATTACATCAAATTGTTTAGGGTCACGAATTAATTGCATAGCTCCATTGTCTACGAGCAAGTGATTTAAGGTAACATCGGGATAATCTAAGGCAATTCTATTTACAACCTCTCTCCAAAGTCTAGAGCTTTCAAGGACATTCATTTTATCTATGTTTGTAACCAGTTTATTTCTTTGCCTTGCAATTTCAAAGGCCTTTCTAGCTATCCTTTCTATTTCCCCAGTACTGTAGAGCTCAGTATCATATGCGGCCTCTCCCATAGCACTCTTTTTGCGGCCCCTTTCTCCAAAATATATTCCTCCCGTTAGTTCCCTAACTACGCAGATATCAAATCCTCCGTCAATGATTTCTGACTTTAATGGACACGCATCCTTTAGGGGGTCATATAGAATCGCCGGTCGAATATTTGCATAAAGCCCAAGTTCCTTCCTGATTTGCAGTAGACCCTTTTCTGGCCTCAAATCTCCCGGAAGCTCATCCCACTTAGGGCCTCCAACGGCACCTAGTAAAACTGCGTCACTGTTTTTGCATATATCAATAGTTTCTTGGGGTAGAGGTGTTCCTTTAACATCATAGGCACATCCCCCCGCCAAAACTTCAGTAAAATTAAAACTATGGCCAAATAAATCACCGATTTTATTCAGAATTAGAAGGGCTTGGTCAATTATTTCTGGGCCAATTCCATCTCCACGTATAACTGCTATTTTGTATTTCATATTTAAATTCCTCCTATTATTATAGTGCCCATAGGGTAAAGAATAGTTAAACATATCAAGGCTACCACTTTGTTATCTATTTGTTATATATTTAAGTTTGTTTACTTGAAATATAGTTGATTAAGCCGTCTTTGCTTATAATTTCCTGCATAAAGTCAGGTAGAGGCTCAGCTCTGTAGGTTTTATTCTTAGTTAAATTAAATATTTCACCGGTGCTGAAATTAACCGCTACTTCATCACCACCGTCAATATCATTGGCAGCTTCCTCACATTCTAGGATTGGAAGACCTATGTTAAATGAGTTTCTATAAAAAATTCTAGCAAAGGTAGATGCTATAACGCAAGATACTCCCGAGGCTTTAATGGCAATAGGGGCATGCTCCCTTGAAGAACCACATCCGAAATTCCTATTGGCTACGATTATATCACCCTTCTTTACCTTGGAAGCAAAGGTCTCATCGATATCTTCCATACAGTGCTTCGCTAACTCCTTTGGCTCCGATGTATTTAAATATCTTGCTGGGATAATAACATCCGTATCTACATTGTCTCCATATTTAAAAACTGTACCCTTTATCTTCATATTAAACCTCCTACTCTAATTCCTCTGGATTTGAAATTTCACCTGTTAAAGCCGATGCTGCTGCCACCTGGGGACTGGCTAAATATACCTCTGATTCGGGATGACCCATCCTTCCAACGAAGTTACGATTCGTGGTAGCAACAGCCCTTTCACCTTCGGCAAGGATTCCCATATGGCCTCCAAGACAGGGACCACATGTAGGTGTACTAACTACAGCTCCAGCCTTTATAAAGATTTCAATTAAACCCTCTTTAAGGGCATCTAAATATATTTTTTGAGTTGCAGGAAATACAATGGTTCGGATTCCTTTAGCTACTTTTTTGCCCTCTAGTATTTTTGCTGCGGCCCTAAGGTCACTGATTCGACCATTGGTACAGGAACCAATTACAACTTGGTGGATTTTAACACCCTTAGCTTCATCAATTGTTCGAGTATTATCCGGTAGATGGGGGAAGGAAACAGTAGGCCGGATAGTAGCTAGGTCGATTTCATAAACTTCATCGTACTGAGCATCCTCATCGGGGGCATATACCTTATATTCCCTATGGGAATGTTCTTTTACATATTCTAAAGTAATATCATCCACTAAAAATATCCCATTTTTAGCCCCAGCTTCTATGGCCATATTGGCAATAGTAAATCTATCGTCTATTGATAGGTTTTTTAGTCCTTCTCCTACAAATTCCATTGATTTATAAAGGGCACCATCAACCCCTATCATACCGATGATATGGAGAATGACATCCTTTCCGCTAACCCATTTATTTAGTTTGCCCTTTAAAACAAATTTCAATGCCCCTGGAACCTTGAACCAACACTTGCCTGTTGCCATGCCTGCTGCCATGTCGGTACTACCGATTCCAGTTGAAAAGGCCCCTAGTGCACCATAGGTACAGGTATGGGAGTCGGCACCAATTACAACATCTCCAGGGACAACCAATCCCTTTTCAGGAATTAATGCATGTTCAATACCCATTTCGCCAATTTCAAAGTAGTTTTTAATTTCCATATCATAGGCAAATTCTCTGATACGCTTACACTGCTGTGCCGTTTTTATATCCTTGCTTGGAGTAAAGTGGTCGGGTACAATGGCAATCTTGTTCTTATCAAAGACCTTATCTAAGTTCATCTTATTAAACTCGTTGATTGCAACAGGTGTGGTGATATCATTACCTAAAACTAAATCTAGGTTTGCTTCAATAAACTGCCCGGCCCTTACACTTTTAAGCCCTGCATGGTCTGCTAAAATTTTCTGTGTCATAGTCATAGCCATGTTAATGACCTCCCTTTCTTCTTCAATCTATATATTTAAAAAGTTAGCAATTAGGTTGAGATTAAGTAGTTGAGTCAAGGATTTATCCTATCAACTTATACTCAATAGAATCCCTTAGAGCTATTAGACTTGCTTCAATAATATCTGTTGAAACACCTACGGTAGTCCAAGAATCCTGGCCGTCTGTAGACTCTATTAAAACTCTCACCTTAGCTGAAGTTGCATTTTCAGCATCTAAAACCCTAACCTTATAGTCAGTTAAATGAACTTCCTTTAGTTGTGGGTAAAATATTTCTAGGGCCTTTTTCAAGGATTTATTTAGTGCATTTACTGGACCGTTCCCCTGTTCTGCTGTGATTTCCTCCCTATCTCCCACTATGACTTTAATAATGCTAGAAGCAGTAAAGTCATGGCTGATAGTAGAATGCTCACCGATAGTTTTAAAGTAATCTATTTTAAAGGGGGAAATATACTTGCCAAGAAACCTTCGTATCACTAGCTCAAAGGAAGCTTCGGCACTCTCGTATTGATAGCCCATGTGCTCCAATTCTTTTAACTTATCTATAATCCTTTGGGCCTGGGGAGAGTTTTTTGATATTGTCCTATCCACCTTTTTTATAAGGGGAAGTAAAGTACTTTTCCCTGAAACCTCTGACATTAAAAATCTTCTTTTATTACCGACGACCTCTGGGGAAATGTGTTCAAAGGAACTTGAAGCCTTTGAAACTCCATCTATATGCATTCCACCCTTATGGGCAAATGCACCCCTTCCCACGTAGGGCATACCATGGGATAGCTTAAGATTACTTATCTCTGCAATATACCTTGCTGATGATGTGAGGTTCTCTATTTGTTCTTTTGGTATACAATTAAGATTCATTTTTAATTGGAGGTTGGGGATTATTGAGGAAAGATTTGCATTGCCACATCTTTCTCCAAATCCAATATAGGTTCCCTGTATATGGGTAGCACCTGCATTTACGGCCATAATTGAGTTAGCTACTGCCATTCCACAGTCATTGTGACAGTGAATTCCTATCTCTATATTGAAGATGCTGGAAACTTTCTTTGTTATTTCGTATACTTCATTGGGGAATGTGCCTCCGTTAGTGTCACATAGGACAATAGCATCAGCTCCACCATCTACAGCAGCCTTTAATGCATTTAAGGCATATTCTGAATTTGCCCTGTAACCATCGAAGAAATGCTCTGCATCAAATATTACTTCCTTGCCCTTTTCCTTTAGGTAGAGGATAGTATCATAAATCATTCTTAGATTTTCCTCTAGACTAGTTTTAATAATGTTTGATACATGAAAATCCCAAGACTTTCCGAAAATGGCTATAGCAGGAGTATTGGCATCAATTAATGAATCTAAGTTGGGATCTTCCCTGGCGGAAATATTTTTTCTTCTCGTGCTGCCAAAGGCCACAATCTTAGAATTTTTTAATTTTATTGCCTTTACTTTTTTAAAGAATTCTAAATCCTTTACATTAGATCCAGGATTTCCAGCTTCAATATAGGTGATACCTAAATTATCGAGGGCAGCAACAATCTTTAATTTATCGTTAACAGAGAATGAGATTCCTTCTCCCTGGGCACCGTCTCTAAGGGTAGAATCAAATATCTTTATTTTATTACTCAAAGTTAAAACCTCCTTTTTTATGTATATAAAAAACCCCGTCCTTAAATTATATTAATTTAAGGACGGGGTTATAATTCCCCGCGGTACCACCTTAATTGTATCCAAAGCTGCAAATACCATCTTTTCAGTTCTGACAAACCTAAGCCTTTAACGGGGCTAGACGTTATCCTTTACTGCACTCTTCAAGGATACGGCTCAGGAGTGATATGTATTTTACAAGTAGTATCGGTTTTCAGCAACCACCGACTCTCTAGGACTACTTTTATAGAATACCTGTCTCCGTCATAGCGTTTATATATAAGATTCATATTATAATTATTCAAATTATAACAAGGGTTCTTTCTATTGTCAACAAAGAATTTTTAAAATTCTAAAATAAGCAAAATATTTGAATATATAAAAAATTGGAATACGGGATAAAAAGAATTAAAATTCAGCATATAAGAAATAGGTAATAGATAGTTTGTAGCTATTTTTAGTAATTTGTTTATCTTAAGTTTTAGTGTTGTTTCACTATTAGAATATTATTTTACCAATTCGATTTTTAAAAATACTATGTTTTTCAAAAATTTATGCATAGAAATCATTGATATTTAATATATTGTAAAGACTTACTAGCTAATTTTAGAATCTTTACAGCAAGCTAAGTATAAAGAGAGAATATAGTCTGGAAGGATGTATGAAGGGTAAGGGATTTTAGATATATAGCAAAACCCATATTAATGAAAGTAGGCCGTATAATGGAAAGTATTGATAAATTGCAAAAAACAGCTGAGGGACATTATAGAAATATTCGATTTTATTGGAATATTTTCTATAGGTCATTTTATTTTCCACAGAAAATTTATGTTTTGCATATGATTGAGAGGGAATTAAAGCAATTATGGGATTTAACAATGAAGATTAACATAAATTTGAGGGAAAATTATAAAAAGGCATTACATAGGGATAATGATTTAAGAGAATTTACCAGAGATGAACTTAAGGAATATGATGGTGCAAATGGTAGACCTGCATATATAGCTATAAACAAAATAGTGTACGACGTTACATTTAATCCCCAATGGGGAGGAGGTACTCACTTTGGTCTAATAGCGGGGAGAGATTTAACTAAAGAATTTGAGGAATGCCATGGAATTGAAGGAGGTGAAGAAATATTAAAGGGATTAGAGATAGTGGGGAAATTAATAGACTAAGGGATTGTCCAATAATATATTCAAAAAATTGTATAGCTAAAAATATGGTGAATTTAGCCTTGGAAACAAGAAATAATAAAGAAAAAATCCCTTTAATATGGCTAGAAACATGTGGCTGCTCAGGGAATATTATATCTCTGATGGATGCGGATGACCCTGATATAGTATATTTTTTAAGGGAAATGGTAGACCTTACATATAATAATAGTTTAATGGCAGCAGAAGGTGAAGCGGCCTATGAAAAATTTTTAAATACATTGGACAAAGAGTTTATTCTTGTAATTGAAGGAGCGATTTCTATTAAGGACGAAGGCCTTTATAATGTAATAGCAAGGTATAAGGATAGACTTATAACGGGAATGGAAGCAGCTTTGAAGGCTGGAGAAAAAGCTAAATATGTTATTTCTATGGGAACTTGTGCATCCTATGGAGGAATTTCAGCAGCAGCACCTAATCCAAGTCAATGTATAAGTGTTAATGAACATTTAAATAAAAAGACTATTCTATTGCCCGGGTGTCCCGGTCATCCCGATTGGGTAATAGGGACTATTGGTCACTTAATAGCCTTTGGAATACCTGAACTAGACGAAGAGGGTAGACCAATAATATTTTATGGTATTACTATTCATGATAATTGTACAAGGCGGTCATATTTTGATGAGAGGGTTTTTGCATCTAAGCTAGGGGAGAAGGAGTGTATGTTTAGACTTGGGTGTAGAGGTCCAATAACAAAGGCCGATTGTCCCATTATCCGATGGAATGATACAGATAATTGGCCTATAGGTGTTAATACCCCTTGTATTGGATGTACCCAAAGAGGATTTCCAGATGGTATGGAGCCCTTCGTAAGATATTAGCTGTGTTCCCATGGAGGTAATTAGGGGATAAATATTTTTAAATAGAGACTTAAGAGAATCGGCCTGAGATGTCATTAGACATCCTTGTATTTTAAGGAGCGAAGCCCATGTCTAAAAAAGTAATCATTAATCCAGTAACACGAATAAGCGGATTTTTAGAGATAGAAGTTGAGATAAAAAACGGAAGAATTGTTGATGCCAATAGTAGTGGAATGCTATTTAGAGGATTTGAAAAGATGCTAAGAGGAAGACCGCCCTTAGATGCTATTTATTTTACAGAACGAATTTGTGGAATCTGTTCAACAGCCCATAGTATGGGATCGACACTAGCCCTAGAAGAGGCCTTTAATGTAGTACCCGATGAAAATAATAAAATGATTAGGGATTTTATGCACGGTTGTGAGTTTATACAAAATCATTTAAGACATACCTATCAATACACAATGCCCGATTATGTAAAGGGCCCTGATATAAATCCTGTATATTCTGTAGAACATAATGACTTCAGATTACCTGAGGCTATAAATAAACGAATTGCAAGTAATTATTTAACCTCCTTCAAATATAGTCGTATGGCCCATGAAATGTTGGCAGAATTAGGGGGGAAAGTACCCCACACCCATGGAATCTTTGTTGGTGGCACAACAGTAAATATGGATATTTCAAAATACCTTAAGGTAAAATATCTTTTAGCCCAGATAAGAGATTTTGTTGAGAATGCCATGCTAGAGGACATCTATACAATAGCGCACTATTATCCAGAATGCTTTAACTATGGAAAAGGATATGGAAATCTAATGAGTTATGGGTGCTTTGACATCTATTTGCAGCCTCAAAGATTTTATGTTTCACCAAAGGTGATGATAGATGGAAAGATTAAAGAGTTTGACCCCCAAAGAGTAACTGAGAATATTGAATATGCGTGGTATAAATCCGATCTAGAGTCTTTGAAACCATTAGATGAAGAACCTGAAGCAGACCGATTTAAGAAGGACGCCTATTCTTGGATAAAGGCTCCAAGGTATAAAGAGCTGCCAATGGAGGTAGGACCTTTAGCTAGGTTGTGGTTGAGTGGAAATTACAACCGTGGAATTTCTACTATGGACAGAACAATAGCAAGGGTATTAGAAACAAAAAAAATAATTGAAATAATGACATCTTTATTAGAAGGAATAAGGCTAGAGCCTGCAAACCAAGATCAATATGTAGTACCTAAAGAAGCTAAGGGGAAGGGGTTAATAGATACGACTAGGGGCTCTCTAGGCCATTGGCTTTCAATAGATGAACAAGAAATCTTCCATTATACCATAATAACTCCTACCGCTTGGAATTTATCGCCGAAGGATTCAATGGGAAATAGGGGAACTATAGAACAGGCACTTATAGCAACAAAAATTGAAGATATAAATAATCCCCTTGAGATAGGTAGGACGGTTCGTTCCTTCGACCCCTGTGTATCCTGTGCAACCCATGTAATTGGGGAATATAATACTTTGAAAATAAGGATTGTTTGACATGAAGAAAAAAGTAATAGCTTTAGGTAATAGAGTCATGGGGGATGATGCCATTGGTATAAAGGTTACTGAATTTCTTAAAAATTGGATATCAGAAAGGGGCTTTGAGGCTATCATTGGAGAAACAGACATTGACCACTGCATATCTCAGATTGAGGATAATGACTATTTAATCATAATAGATGCAGCATATTTTAATGAAGAACCGGGTAAGATAAATGTTTTTCCCATATCGGAATTAAGTCATCAACATAAAAAGGGATATTCCCAACATGAGATGAACTTATTACAGCTTCTTAATATTCAAAGGACAAAAGTCACAGGATACTGCATTTGTATTGAAATCGAGTGTATTGAATTTAGCTGTGAATTGAGTAATACACTTAAAGGGAAATTTTTAGAGATAAGTGAAGGAGTAAAGAAAGAAATACAAAATATTTTGGAGGTTCTATCCTATG